>JAFVAC010000009.1 GCA_017476265.1 Clostridia bacterium | reverse complement strand
TGAAGTCCTCGTCGTTGATGCCGTAGTTTATGTGGGTGCCGCCGTAAGACGTGACTTGGGCGCGGAAGAGGAAATTGCCGCTGTAGACAAGATTGAACCCGATGACCTCTCCGTAGTCGTCGCAGGCGTCCTTGCCTAAGAGATACAAAAACGGGTTCTCTTCGTGCGAGCTACGTCCGAAGTTGGAGGAGATCTCTTTAATGCCGTCGGTAAGCGGCTCAATGGAAAAGTTGCGCTCGTTTTGCCACCGTCCGTGGAAGTGCGCAAGACGATAGCCCGTTTTCGGCAGATCGAGCTGCATACTCTCGGCGCGGAGGACTTTGATCGGGGCGTCGGAGTCGTTTTCTATCCGGAAGGACTTGACGACGAGGTCCTTATCGGCGGACAAGGAAAGATAGTGGTGCAGATACACTTCCGACGAAGACTCTTTGAGTACGAACTCCACCGTATCGAACTCACCGTTTCTTACGTGCGGCAGTCCCTCTATCGGGTCGATCCCGTGATAGATCCGATGCGCGACGTACCGAAAATCCGTCTGCGTAGAGCCGTCCGACCGATTCACGACGACGGGCGCGCGACGCTTGTCGGAAAAACCGTGAGTACCGACCTCCAGCGGAGCGCTGTTGTTTTTATATCCGTCGGAATACTTATGCTCTTTCCCCTCCGTCTCGTCGTAATAAAAGGACGAGTCATGCCACTCCGCCGATCGGCGCAGCGCGGACGGATCGAATATCTCCCGCAACGCCTTGCCGAAGTACAAGGTCTCCAAGTACCCCGCGTCATTAACGTAGACCATATAAGAGACGGAGCCGTTGGTCAAATGAAAAATTTTTTTCCCTTCGTCGTACACTATCATAGGTATCACCTCAAAATTTTTATCGCCGCGTTCTTTAGCGACATTGAACATAATCAGTATACCATAGCCCACGTTCGAAGTATAGAGAAGAAGGAATTTTTCCTCACGAAAACACAATAAAACAGCGGAGTAAAGCAAAAGGGGATCTTCAAATCCCCTTTCAACCCCCTTCCTCATAATTTTACCGCTTGTTGAATAGAGGTTTTTACGTTCCAATCTTTACGCGCAAGAAAGGAACGCAAAAGTTCGGCAGGGGCACTATCGTCATGTTGCAATTTGCCCAAAGGGCAAACTGCAAATTTGCCACCGGCAAATCTGATGAGGGAAGATCGAACCTAAAACCCGTATTACTCTATACGCGTGGATAAAATTCGATATGGTATCGCAAAGTGCGAATGCGAGGGTAACCAAAAACCCAAAACCGTATTGACATATACGCATAGACAAAAAACGAACAATGAATTGGAAACTACGAGTGGCGGACTGAAACATCTCCGGGATCCTTCCACTCGCTACGCTCGGTCAGGATGACGAGAGGGCTACGCTCGGTCAGGATGACGGTCGTCGTAGAATGATGAAAATGCATAATTCGCAATTAACCGCTTTGGCGAAAGCCGCGATCTTTAGAGCGGATTGTCGCGGACGACAATGTTCAGACCAAGCGGACGCCGACGAGTTCGGACACGGTTGCGGTGACGAAGCCGTTTTGTCGCAAGGTGCGCAGGATCTCGGGAAGAGCCCGCAAGGTATGCGCGGTGGGGTGCATCAGGATGAAGTCGCCGCTTTTTACGTCCGTCGTCGCTCGTAGGTAGACTTTGTCCTCGTCCTTATCCCGCCAGTCGATGGTGTCTTTCGACCACATGATGATCTTGTAGCCGAGGTCGGAGCAGACTTTTTTCATCTCCTCCCCCATACTGCCCGACGGCGGAGCGAAGAGGTTCATCTTTTTGCCCGTGGCGGCGTAGACCAACTTGTCGCAGAGTTCTATCTCCGCCTTGTTCTGCGCATAACTGAGAGCGGCGTGATCCTTATGTAGATAGCCGTGATTTCCGATATCGAATGACAGGCGAATGCGCTTGACGAGTTCGACGTTCTTTTCCGCCCAAACCCCGCCGACAAAGAAGGTCGCCGTCTCTCCGAAGCGGTCCAATACGTCCATCATCCCCTCGACGTACTCCGTCCCCTCGTAGACGTTGATCATGAGTGCGACGCGCTTTTCGTCGGCGTTGCCCTTATAAATCGGCGCGGACGCCGAGACGGCGTTCGACCGGGGGGCGCAAGCAAGATAGAGCCCGAAGAGCAGGGCTATGATGACCAGATTGCTGACGACGTGGACGAAGACGGTGTACTTTTTCATACCAATCATTGTATTAGTCTGCAATTCAATTTATGAACGGTTGACTTTTTGCGTGAATTTTTATATCATATTGAGTATCGAAAACGGCTCCGAAGCGGGGAAAGGTCCCCGAAAACTCTTCGGACCGAAACGGAGAACGTATGGCAAACTTAACGATGGACAAACTGGTCGCCCTGTGTAAAGGTCGCGGCTTCGTCTTCCCCGGGAGCGAGATCTACGGCGGACTGGCGAACACTTGGGACTACGGTCCCCTCGGCGTAGAGCTGAAAAACAACGTCAAAAAAGCTTGGTGGAAGAAGTTCGTCCAAGAAAACGAATATAACGTCGGACTGGACAGCGCGATCCTGATGAACCCGAACGTGTGGGTGGCGAGCGGTCATGTGGGAGGCTTTTCCGACCCCTTGATGGACTGCAAGGCGTGCAAGTCCCGCCATCGCGCCGACAACCTCATCGAAGACTATATTGCAAAAAATAACCTCGATCTGACCATCGCCGGCTGGTCGAACAAGCAGATGGAGGACTTCATCACCGTAAATAAGGTCAAGTGTCCCGTCTGCGGAAACTCCGACTTCACGGGCGTGAGACAATTCAATCTGATGTTCAAGACCTTCCAGGGCGTGACCGAAGACACCGTATCCACCCTGTATCTGCGCCCGGAGACGGCGCAAGGGATCTTCGTCAACTTCTTAAACGTCCAGAGGACGACGAGAAGCAAAGTGCCCTTCGGCATCGGACAGATCGGGAAGTCCTTCCGCAACGAGATCACCCCCGGGAACTTTATCTTCCGCGTGAGAGAGTTCGAGCAGATGGAGCTGGAATTTTTCTGCAAGCCGCACACCGACCTCGAGTGGTTCGCCTACTGGAAGCAGTTCTGCAAAGACTGGCTCCTCGGCTTGGGGATCAAGGAAGAGAACCTCAAACTCCGCGACCACGACCCGGAAGAGCTGTCCTTTTACAGCAACGCGACGACCGACTTCGAGTTCAAGTTCCCCTTCGGCTGGGGAGAACTGTGGGGCATAGCCGATCGTACCGACTACGACCTCAACGCGCACATGAAAGTCAGCAACAAGTCCTTGGAATACACCGATCCGGTCACCGGAGAGAAGTACGTCCCCTACGTCATCGAGCCCTCTTTGGGCGTAGAGCGTATGGTTCTGGCACTGCTTTGCAACGCCTATGAAGAGCAAGAACTGGAAGGCGGGGACGTCCGCGTGGTGATGCACTTCCATCCGACCATCGCCCCCTACAAAGTCGCCGTCCTGCCCCTGCAAAAGAAGCTGTCCGAAAAGGCGACCGAACTGTACAGAAAACTGTCCAAAAAATATCTCTGCGCCTATGACGAAGCGGGTAGCATCGGCAAGCGGTACCGCCGTCAGGACGAAGTGGGTACGCCGTACTGCGTGACCGTGGACTTCGACACTCTCGAAGACGAGACCGTGACCGTCCGCGACCGCGACACGATGGAGCAGATCCGCCTGCCGATCGACGAACTGGAAAAGTTCCTCGACGAAAAACTGGCATACTGAGCCTTTCCAAAGACAAAGGGGCTTAAACAGCCCATAAATTGCGAGTTCCTCGCATGAATTGGCTGTCGCCATGAATTGATATCGGAAGATATCATGAATTGCAGTTTTGGTAAAACTGCATTATGGATAATAAATTATTCGGCTCCATCGACCATACGTCGAAGGAGCCGCTTCCATAAAAATGCGAGAATTCACGGGGCGCACACGCCCCAATTCATGACGCGAAAAGCGTCCATTCACGTCGCGTAGCGACAATTCATAAGGGGTGGGAAGAACGACGTTTCTTCCCACCCCTTTTTAACACTTGTCGAGCGAAATCAGTCTTCGTATCGAACGAGTCTCTCCGCGCCCTCTTTGGATGAATCCAACTCCTGCGGGCGGGCGAACTCCTCTTCCTCGGCGAAAGTGTACGCGTACAGAGTCGCCTCCTCTCCCTCCACGCGGCAAAGGACGCCGCCGTCCAAGGCTTGGGTCAGGTCAAAGCCTTCCGCATTAAGAAGCAAGTCGGTCACGGTCTTGACGACCGGTCCGGGCAAAAAGTCTTGCGCGAGGTCGGTATATTGCCATCCCTCGTCGGCGGAATAGAAATATAAACGATCCTTCTCTTTGACCAAAAAGTTCTTTTGGCGATCCCAGACGCCTGCGTCAAAGTAGAGTAGGTCAAGCACGCCGAACCCGTCCTCGAAAACAAACCGAAGCCCTACGCTGACGCGCCCCGCACGCTCGGCGAAGACATAAAGTCCGAGATCGGTCGCGCTTTGGACGTCGCGCTCAACAAAGTCCACGAAAGCGACCTCGTACCGGGTGGGAGAAGTCTTGCCGACGTCCGACGTCCCGCCGGTGACCTTGACGCCCTCTTTTTGATAGGAAAAGGTCACGTCTTGCGCGGAGAACCTGCCACACTCGGCGACGGAAAAGGACTCCAACAGATCGAACTCTCTGAGCGACGCGTCTATGAGGTCAACGAAATAATAGGCATTGTAAGACGGTCCCGTCGTAGCCCTCCGCTCGCACAAAACGGACTCCTGCCCGTCGATGAGATAGGCGCAGTCGTAGTCGCCCGACTTGACGTAAGCGTTTGTCACAGACTCGCGCCCGTAGATCTGATCGACCGTGGCGTAATCTCCGCTCACTTTGACGACCAACGCGATCTTATCGCCTTCTCCGAAGTCCACAACGTATTCGATCGTGACGTCCGTCAAAGTCCCAAGATACTCGGAGATGTCGGTATAGGGTACTTCATAAGGCTTTTCGGGTCCCTCTTCTTCCCCGTTCGTGCAAGAGGATATGAGCGTCAACACGAGGGTCAGGGCTAAAAGAACGAATAATTTCTTTCTCATTCCGCCTCCGTAGCGACCTTTCTTAACGCCTCGAGGTCCTTGATCTCGATGATGCCTTTTCGGAAGTCGAACATCTTGTCATTGTCGCGCATACGCATCATCTCGCGGGACATACTGGGGCGGCTCACGTTCAAAAACTTCGCCATCTCGTTGCGGTTCATACCGAGATCTACCGTCAAAGTCCCTTGCTCGAGGTACTTGTCGTAGATGAGTTTGGCGATCTTTTTACGCATTCCTTTGATGGTGATGTAGCCGCGATTGTTTTCCAAGTCGGATATCTTGTCGCTGAGCAGTCGCAAAAGGTTCTTGATCACCTTTTCGGACAAGGTCTCGTCCGTGCGCCCCACCGTCAAAAGGCTGAGTCCGTTAATGTACAGTACGGTGCTGTCCAGTGCCGCAGCCACGTTGTAGCCGAGCGAAGGAGCGACCGAGTACGCCGTCTCCATCCCGTAGCAATCGCCGTCGGTCATCGAGCGCAAGATCTCCGGCTTGCCGCTTTTAGCGTGGTACGCGAGGAGATTACCGTCCAAAATCACGCATATTTCGCGCGTTTCTTCCCCTTCTTTGGCGATCAGTTGACCCCGGGAGTACTTGACGATGCGCGCTTCCACCGCGTCGAACAGTTTGTTGATATCCCCATCCGTTAATCCGTCGAACAGTTCGCAATTCTTCAGTTGTCGAAAAAATTTCATTTTCTTGTATCCGTCCTTTTGTTGCTTTGGCTACAAATATTTTAACACAGACCTAAAATCAATGTCAATATTTTTCCTTCGTCGCTCCAAAAAGAGGACTTTTTGTTTTGGATCCGGGGTACTTTCGGTGTATACTATAAAAAAGAACAAACACGGAGGCGAAAAAATGACGACGA
The DNA here is from genome assembly GCA_017476265.1 of Clostridia bacterium. Lineage (GTDB taxonomy): Bacteria > Bacillota > Clostridia > Christensenellales > DTU072 > CAG-1782. The sequence goes on along the minus strand of JAFVAC010000009.1, from coordinate 34,813 downwards.
CGGACAGATTCATCGACGCGGTAGAGGCGCTCCTTTCCGGCAATTTTTTCACTTCCGCCACCGATATACGTAAGTTCTTGACCACCGTCGCCGAGGACGCGGAACTTCGGGAAGTCTTACAGACTTCGGTGGACGCCTTCCGATCGGAAGAGGACTACAAAAAAGTGTTTTTCGACAGAGGGGCTTTGCCCGACCGTCCCGACAAGACGGTTGCGCTCGTCACCGCCTTTCTGTTCCGCGTGGACGCCAACAGGATCTCCCTGTCCGACGAGCTGTCCCGACTCTTCCCCTCCCTCGACAGCGTGAGCGCTTACGGGGCGTTTTGCGAAAAGTACCTTCAGCCGTATGCGGAGAGCTTTGTGACGCTCTTGCGCGGTGAGGCTACCGACGCGGTCGAACAGAGTAAGCCCGCCTACGACAAGATGAACGAGGACCTGACGGCGATTCTGGACGAAGCGGAGCGGGAGATAAAGCTGTCCGCTCTTGCCGAACTCGATCTGACCGAACTCCTTGACGCCGTACGGGGTCTGAAGTACGCGCTCGCCTACGACGACGCCATCCTGACCGCCTTCGGGTATCGGCGGATCGCCTATCTGACCGAGCGGTACGGAGTCCCTTTCCCCTTCTATCCGGCTTTACGCGATCTTCTCAAACTCTACGGGGTCCTGTAAAATGCAGTTTTCCACCACGGCGATCAACGTCCTGATTATGCTGGCATACGCCGTACCGGGGTATATTTTGGTCAAGGTCAAAGCGATAAAACCCGAGTCCATCTCCGCCTTTGCCAAAGTCCTTCTTTACGTCTGCCAGCCCTGTCTTTCTCTCTACTCCTTCCAAAAAGTCACCTATTCTCCCGAACTTTTTGCCAACATGGGGATATTTGCCGGGATCGACCTCGGCATCATGCTGATCGTGTTGATCTCGACCTATCTGATATTCCGAAAACAGTACGCGACCGAGTCCGGCCCAGGATACCGCGCCTGCACCATAGCGACGTGCCTGGGCAACGTCGGCTTCCTCGGCGTGCCCCTTTTGGAGGCACTTTTGCCCGAATATCCCGAGGCGGTCAGCTATAGCGCGATGTTCATCGTGTGTATGAACGTGCTGTCCTGGACGGTGTGCAGTGTGATTCTGACCGGGGACAAAAAATACGTCTCGATAAAAAAGATCTTCCTCAATCCACCGGTACTGACTCTACTTGTCTCGCTCCCGCTCTTCTTTACAAAAACGGCTTTGCCTGACGTCCTTCTCTCCCCCGTGACGCTTCTCGGCAAGATGACCACGCCCCTTTGTATGCTGATCATGGGAATGCGCTTTGCCACCGTGCGTCCGAAAGAACTTTTCCCCGACTGGAGATTGTACACCACGGCTATGACCAAACTGGTCGTGATGCCGATGCTTGCTTACCTCGTTACCCACTGGCTACCGGTGGACTACAGCATCAAGGCGACCATCGTCATCCTGTGCGCCTGTCCGACGGCGAGCGTGGTCTTGTCCCTTTCCGAGATGTACGGCACCGCGCAAAAGACCGCCGCCAATCTGGTCCTGACGGGGACGCTCTTTTCTATGGTGACTATCCCTCTTGTCCTGCTTATTTTGTAATAACCGGCAAAAAAATTCTTCCAAAAGAAAACTATACCCCCAAAAAAAGAGCGCGTTTTAGAATGATTGTTCTCGTTTGTCATAGCGATTTATGAATTGCGAGTTCCTCGCATGAATTGGCGACAAGTCGCCATGAATTGATATCAGAAGATATCAGGAATTGCAGTTTTGGTAAAACTGCATTATGGATAAAAATAATAACGCGGCTCTCTCAACAGACGTTGAAAGAGCCGCATCCTTAACGGAGCATTTTGTTAAAAATGCGAGAATTGGTGATTTGTCAAACTAAGTGCAACACCTTTTTAATTCAAGTTCAAACATTTCTGCAGCAGATTTGTAGTTAAGAACTTTCCTGGGTCTGGCGTTGATCAACGCCAGATTCTTTTTAAGGGTCTTCTCTCCCACATGGGAGAGATCGCGCCCTTTGGGGTAGAACTCTCTTAGCAGTCCGTTGCTGTTCTCGTTCGTTCCTTTTTGCCATGCGCAGTACGCATCGGCAAAATATACCTCACATTTCAATTTCTCTTCCATTTGCCGCCAATGAGCAAATTCGCTTCCTCGATCACACGTTATGCTCTTTACCATCTCAGACGGATATTGACTTAATGCCTTTACTACGACTTTTTCCTTCATTAAAAATTTCCGTATACAATACCTCTCTTCTATGGTAAGATGAGTATAGTTCATACATTGCCTCCTGTTTTTTTGTTTTTGTGGTAACTACATTATACAGCAGTCTTTGTATGAACTCCTTTTTTTTGGGTGTTGCACTTGAAAGTATAATTCCCCCATAATAAAAACGCGTAGAGTATTCTACGCGTACCGGTATAGCGAAAGGCACCCAAAGGGACCACACTTTTCGAGGGTGATTCAGGAGTGATTTTGAAAAAAGGTCGTCATTGCACCGAAAAACGCATCTTTTCGACGAACTCTTCCCGCGAGGAGACCTGCATCTTTCTATAGACGGAGGCGCGATGGGTCTTGGCTGTATTTTCGGAGATAAAGAGGCGTGACGCGATCTCCCGCAGACTCAACCCTTCGAGAAGAAGGTCGGCGACCTCGGTCTCCTTTTCGGTCAAGCCAACGCTCGCATACGCTTGGGCGCGAGTCAGCGTGGTGTCGAATCGGACGTACTCCTCCTGTTTCGCCGTGGTGGAGAGTCCTTTCTCCCACAGTCCCGCCGTCGCCAGAATGACTACGTCTCCCACAAGGCACAGACTGAGCACGACTTTGTACGCCGTCTCTCCGGCAAAGTACAACATGACGGTAGCCGCCACGCCGATCGAACCTCCGACGAAGTTGGCGGCGATGGGCGCCAGGCGCAACATACGGGAGTCGTCGTACTTTTTGATGATATTGCAAAGGATATAGTACAAATTCATCATACTCAGATTGAACGTGACCCCGCCGAAAGCCGCCGAAAAGGACTCGGCTATCCCATCGGACAAGAAGTAGGTGAAAATACAGATCGTCGAACAGACGAACCCGGCGAGGAGACTCACGCTGGCGGGCTTGGGCGAGAAGCGATAGATAACCCAATAGAGCACCGCGCCGATCGACGCACCGCCGTAAAACAGATACAGACAATTCGGGTCCGCATATGACATCTTTTCCATAATAACTATGGTACTGAACACAGAAGACACTCCTCCGACACAAGCAAGGACAAGCGGGACGTACAACTTCTTTTGGAACGGTTCGCGGACGGACACCTCGGGCGCGGAAGAACGCTTTTCGACAAAACAAGCAACAAACGCGACCAAAGCCAATCCGAAGATCACCCAATAAAAGGCGGCGCTCGTGCGAGGATAGAAGCAAGTGAAGACGCTGACGGCGGCAACAAGCAGATGACACGACACGATCCCATAGAGGCGCTCGGCGTTGTTCATCTCATAGATATAGGTCAAAAGAGATAGGTCCGCCAGCTGGCCCAAAAGTACCGCAAGACAGATCATATAGGCGATATGGGAGCGAACGGAAGAAAAAAGCGCGCCAAGCAAAAGGAGAACGACCGCCAGCCCGCCTAAGACGCGCTTAAGGAGCGTATAATCTCTCTTCTTGAGATACAAAAAACCGACAATGATACTACCGACAAGTGCGACGTGCTGATACATCGTCAACATCGAAAAGTCGTACCCGACCGTCCCGTCCTCATAGATAAAGTACTTGGTGGCGACCAAAAAGACGTAGGTATAAAAGACCGTCCAGTACAGGACGCTCGCCCATTTCGTCTTTCGTACGTTTTTGATCGTGCCGGCTTTATTGTCCGCGCCCATCCTTCGTCCTCCGATATATCCATAGTAGTACAAAAAAAAGCTTTTCGTCAAGACTTGACCAACACTTTTCGTGAAAAAAATATCGGCGCGTCCGCATGATCGGGACATCGTGAAAAAAGAATGATAAATGGCATTTCAGTCTCCTTTACTCCGCAAAAAAGGAACCTGAATCGTCAAAAGAATAAAAGGCATAGCAATTTGCACACGCCGAAGGCAAAAGTCGCTTGCGTCGTCTTGGTCAATAGATAATAGGGCGCGCGGACGCGACACTTGGATAGATACGTCAGGCTCTGCATCGTCACGCTCAGTCCGCCGAATGTGACGGCGAGAGCGATAAGCGGCTCGATAACGGAGTATGAAAACCCGCTCGAAGAAAAAATGAGACAACCTTTTGTGACCTCGATCATTGACGCGCACACGCCCTGCCCGAGCCTGAGCGGCAGCCCAAAATAGGTCAACCCCGTCGCTAAAGCCCCGATCAGCCCCACGTCGGACAAGAGGTCCGCCACCATATTGAAGACGGCGACGTACCCGCCGACCGCCGCTACTGAAGAGACCGCCGAGGTCATACTCTTTTTGAGTACGCTCCCGTAGTCGATCAAGGGCGGGACAAGTTCCGCTTCGGCCTTTTTTTTGCGACCGAGGAGTAATCCGTAGAGCACGCCGTTTATGACGGCGGAGAGATAGTGCGACAACAACACGACGTACCCCGCCGTCTTGTCCCCCAACATCCCGACGCCGACGGTTCCCACGATGAAAAGGGGACCCGAGGTGGAGGTGAACGACGAGATCCTCTTGACCTGCTCCCCGTCGATCAGTCCGCGCTCGTAATAGTCCGATAATAGCCGCGCGCCGATCGGATACCCGCACAACATACTCATCGCAAGGATATATCCCGCAACAGGAGGCGCTTTGAAGAGGGCGCGCAACGGACGCTTGAGGACCAAACCTATATCGTACCCGAAGTTGAGTTCGCTTAAGATCTGCGAAAAGAAAAAGAAAGGAAACAACGCCGGCAAGACCGACAGGGCGAAAAGCTCCATTCCCCCGAAGACCGACTTGACGTAGCGATCGGGGAAGAACACCAATGGGATCGTCACGCCGAGGACGAGCAGGATAAGGAACGCCCGCTTGGAAAAAATCTTTTTGAATACCGCTTTTTTCAAGATCCGACCCGTCCACATCGTACACTATTGTACGCGCGCGGAGACGGAATATGCCGATCGGACCGCCTGCGAGAAAAATTTTTTTCGATGTATAAAGGGCAAATATCCGTCCATAATCGTAGGGACGCAACAGTTCAGCGACAATTTGGAGGTTATTTGAACATGGAAAAGAAACACGCAACCAACGGAAAGCTACGCACCTTTCTGAAAAAGAACGTCTATTACATCATTTTGGCGATCTGCCTGATCGCTATCGCGGCTATGATCGCCGTGACCGTCATCACGAGGTCCAACACGTCCGCCGACGTCACCCCCGCCGGACCGACCGACAACGTGGATCCCGTGGACGTAGAGCCCGGAGAACCGTCCGACCCCGGCAAGACCGACGAGCCCACCCAACCGTCCGAACCGGAAAAACCCGTCGCCATCGTCTTCGCCTCCCCTGTCAGGGACGCCAACGTCCAAAAGGACTACGCTATGGATAGCCTCGTCTGGCACAAGACCCTGCGCCAGTACTCCGTCCACGACGGGATCGACTTCGCCGGGAACGACGGCGACAGCGTCCTTGCCGTCTACGGCGGCACGGTGACCGCAGTGGACTACGACGTCCTCAACGGCTACGTCGTCAAAATCAAACACAACGACCGGCTCACGTCTTCCTACGCCTGTCTGAACGAGCCCACCGTCGTGGTCGGTCAGACCGTCCAAAAGGGCGAAGCCATCGGCACGATGGGCTTGACCTCCGGCAAGGAGTACCTCGAAGGGGCGCACGTCCACTTCTCCCTCCTGAAAGACGGCGAGATCTCCGACCCCTACGAATACCTGTCCCTCGGCGACAAATGATCGACGAATGGACAAGCGGACGATTTTGATTAAAGACACGTTTAATCAATCGTATAAAAACCCTTGAAAAAAAATCCCTTTCGATATATACTATACCTACCGAACAAAACTAATACGGAGGTAGAGATATATGATCGAAAAAACAATGCTAATAAGCGACCTCTTTGAGATAGAGGGAGCCAATCAACAAGCCATCGCCGACGTCCTTTTCGGCATCGGAATGCACTGCCTCGGATGCGCCATGCGCAATCTGGAGACCATCGAAGACGCCGCCGCCGTCCACGGCATCGACCCCGACAAACTGGTCGAAGCTCTCGTCGAAGCCGCCAAGACCCCCGCGTAATCGAACATAAAAAAAGATAAAAGCACGGCTGTTTACGCCGTGCTTTTTCTAAACCTATAGAACAGAAATTTTATCCAAAAGAAGTTGTATTTCCGTTTATCAATATGAGACTACTATTAGCTTCTTTTATCATTATTGATCTCATCGCTTTTCGGTGTCTTTAAGAAAAAGGACCGACATCGAAATCAATCCATTCTCCTTTAATGCATGATTTTTGTGATTTATTTTTACATTTTTCGATAGGTAAAACGTGATTTTATATTGACAATCGTGTTCCGCTATACTATAATAGGTACAATGAAACGAGACAAAGAGGCTTTTATGATGAGACGGAATATCACAAACGATTTGAAAAAATGGAAAAACTCATCTTTTCGTAAACCGTTGATTGTTTACGGTGCAAGGCAGATCGGTAAAACGTATTCTATTTTGGAATTCGGGAAACAGGAATACGCTAACGTCCTTTATTGCAACTTCGAGGACAATGCCGAACTCGCCGCGATTTTTGAGCAGAACCTGAACCCGGAAAGGATCGTCAAGTCCCTATCGGCAATGTTTTCCGTGCAGGTTTCACCACGCAATACCCTCATTTTCTTCGATGAGATTCAAGCCTGCGAACGCGCCTTAACGTCTTTAAAATATTTTAATGAAACCGCAAACGATTACCACATTATCGCCGCGGGCAGTCTGCTCGGTCTTGCGGTAAATCGCGGTCGTTTTTCGTTCCCGGTAGGCAAGGTAGATATGCTCAATATGTACCCTATGAACTTTGAAGAATTTTTGTCTGCCATGGGAAACGACCTATTAATCGACCGCATCAAAGAGTGTTGCAAAGATTATTCTCCTATGGAATTGCCGCTCCACACGAAAGCGATGGAATTGTACAGGACGTATCTTGTAGTCGGCGGATATCCGGATGCCGTCAACCGTTTTGTACAAACGGGGGATTTCAATTTGGTGCGCGCGGCGCAAGCCACAATCTCTAACGCCTATATCGCAGATATGACGAAATACGCTACCCCGTCGGATACGGTAAAAAGCATTGCCGTATACAACAGTATTTACAGTCAACTTGCAAAAGAAACGACCAAATTCCAATATTCCGTTGTCGATAAAAAGGCTCGTTCAAAGTCTTACGAAATGGCTTTGGAGTGGTTGAAAGCCGCCAACGTCGTCTTGCCGTCCGTCAAAATAACGGAAGGGAAAATGCCGATCAATCTCTATGAAGAACAATCCACTTTCAAAATTTACTACTCGGACGTTGGACTGTTCTCGATGAAAAGCAATATGCCGGCGGAAAAGGTCATCCAAAACATTGACCTTTCGGACAAGGCAAGGGGTACTCTTGCCGAATGCTATGTTGCAAACGAACTAACATCAAAAGGCATTCCGTTACACTATTGGGAATCCCAAAACAGCGCCGAAGTCGATTTTATCTTGCAAAACGATGACGGGGTGATTCCGCTTGAAGTGAAATCTTCCGAAAACGTTCGTTCAAAAAGTTTGAAAACGTATACGGACAAATACAATCCGCCGTATGCGATTCGTATTTCTTCCCGTAATTTCGGCTTTGAAAACGGAATCAAATCGACCCCCCTTTATGCGATCTTTTGTTTATGAGTTTTTTTCGGCGGCTGATAGGACTTTCGTATCGGCCGCTTTCCCTTTTACGGCTCCGTTTGAATATGTTTCATTTTTTCTTTTGCGTTTGAGTCTGCTTTACATCCGTTCCCGGGGCAACACCGCGTTCCACCATCATTCACATCCGGTGTCTTTTCGACGATCTTTTTGATGGAAAATAATACGAGGCAAAGGAATAATAAAAATCGAGCACTTTTTTTCATAGTAACTTCTCCTTTTCATGTTGTTTTGCAAGAACTTTGTAATACTGTACTTAAAACAAGATGATAAAGAAATATTCTGCAAAATTCGCCATCATTCTTGTACTTTGTTATAAAATATGGAAATTTTCTGTATAACATCCATTTTATATAGAAATTTTCCGCTTGTCAATCTGATTGCGGAATATTTCTATATTATGGCAATAGACTGACATAAGCTTTGGGGAGATAATGAGATGTTACGACTGAAAGAACTCCGACTGCAAGAGAAGATGACGCAAAAGGAACTCGCGGAAAAGATAGGCGCTGCGTGGTACAACATCGGAGACTGGGAGCGAGGCAAATCGGAGCCGTCGATCGCGGACCTGATAAAAATCGCGGACTTTTTTGATTGCACGGTAGATCATCTGATCGGGCGCGAGCATATCCCCAACGATCTCTTTATGCTGAGCGAAGACGTAAAAAAGGAAAAGAGCCTTTTGCTACGCTATCGCGCCCTTGACGAAGCGGGAAAGGACTTTGTGCAGGCGTGCGTTCTTTACGCCTCGGAAAAACAAAAATAGGAATACGCGATACTAAAAGAATAGGCTCCCGAAGGAGCCTTTTTTGTTGTCTGAAAGTGACTGTTTTTTTGCATTCGTTCGGATCAGGCGACGATGGAGAGAGTACGCAGGATCAGATAGACGAGGTACAAAAAGTAGGCGCCGATAAAGAAGACGCCCACGCCTTTGGTGAGTTTGCCGCGGAGGGAGAAGAGGTAGAGAAGTACGGTCACGACGGTCATGAACATCATATCGACGACGATGGACTCTCCTGTAGTCAGAGGGTTGACGGTAGCGGAGATACCGAGGACGAAGAGGATGTTAAAGACGTTGCTACCGATGACGTTTCCCAATGCCAAATCGTTTTCGCCCTTTTTGGCGGCGACGACGCTGGTGACGAGTTCGGGCAGAGAGGTACCCACGGCGACGATGGTCAGACCGACGAGGGACTCGGCAAGGTCCGCGTCCACGCCTGCGGCTTTGGCTCCGACGAGGGCGAGACCTTTGGCGCCGAAGACGACCGCCTCCCCTCCGAAGGCGATCCCGGCGGCTCCGAGTACGATCAAGAGGAGGGACTTCCAGACCGGGGAGTCCTTGATGACGGTCGAGGGCGTCTCATCGGGGTGACGTTTGGCTCCGACGATCAGAAAGACAAGGTACGCGACCATCAGCACGACTAAGACGATCCCCTCCCAACGGAGAATGGCGTAGTCGCCGTAGGAAGCGTTCAGTCCGAAGAGCAATCCGAAGATCAGGCAAATCACCGTCACGAAGAGCAGCACGGGGAACTCCTTATGCAACGTATGCCCGTCGATGATGATCGGCGTGAACAGGACGGAAAAGCCAAGTACAAGCAAGATATTGCAGATATTGCTGCCGACCACGTTGCCGATGGCGACGTTGGCGTGCCCGCCCGAGACAAGGGTCTCTACCGAGTCGAAGACGGAGACGGCGAGTTCGGGCGCGGAAGTCCCCATGGCGACGACGGTCAATCCGATGATCATGGGAGCGACGTGGAGACGTTTTGCAAGGGCGGAGGAAGAATCGACAAACACATTGCAAAACTTGACCAGACAGAAAATGCCGACCGCAAGAAAAGCGACGAACATCAATATCTGCCACGCCACATGCCACTGACTGTAAAAATCGGGTATCATTGTACTCTCCTTCGGCTTTTATGCCAAAAAAAAGAGACTTTGACAACGCTTCCGTTGTTAAAAGTCTCGAAATTTCATGTATATGCGGGTGAAAACACCGTCTTGACGCATCATACACCTATATAAATAGGCTTCTACTCCCTTTTAAGAAGTTCTTTTCTACCACGTCACTATAGTACCACAAAGGGACGACCTGTGTCAAACGATTTTTTTGTCGAGGAACTTTTGGGAAAATAATATGTTTTCCTTCCGCACGGCGTAAGCCGTCATGTTGAGGGGAACGTAGTGGAGTCGAAACATCTCACGTTATTACGTTCCTTTCTTGAGCGCAAGAAAGGGAACGCAAAAGTTCGGCAGGGGCACAAGTTACGACGCCTGCCCCTGCACCCTGACACGTTTTAGGGCTCTGCCCTAAAAATCCGATTAGTGGATTTTGCCGTCCAATACCGGTATTGGACGGAGATAATTGAGAGAGGGCTATCGCTCCAAACCCTCTCTCAAACTCTCTCCCATTCCTCATAATCTTCCCCCTTGTGGTGTAATAGAGTTTGGAGAAAATAATATTCTATCCTTCCGCACGGCGTAAGCCGTCATGTTGAGGGGAACGTAGTGGAGTCGAAACATCTCCGAGATCCTTCGACTACGCCACTCGTATTTACCGATTATATATTCGGGTTTGGTCTATGCGTATAAGTAAATACTGTTTTTGGTTTTTGGTTACCCTCGCATTCGCACTTTGCGATACCATATCGAATTTTATCCACGCGTATAGAGTAATACGGGTTTTAGGTTCGATCTTCCCTCATCAGATTTGCCAGTGGCAAATTTGCAGTTTGCCCATAGGGCAAATTGCAGAATGACGATTTTTTATCCTTCCGCACGGCTTGCCGTGCAACTAACGCCACGTTAGTGGCATCTCACGCCGGTAGGCACTCACGTCCAACGGACATCTCGCTTGGTCGGGATGACGATGACAGGGCTCCTACTGCTTATTCCCGTTCTTCAGTCGAATGAGGCTCTCTTCCACGCTCTTTTGGGCGTTGAGGAGGCTGTTGCGGACCGAGAAGAGCATTTCGGCGACGTTGTTTTTGACTTGCGTCTCCACCGCTTCTTTTCTGCGCTGAGCGTCGCTCAGAATACGGGTCGCTTCCGCCTGCGCCTGCCGCATGACGTCGCTCTCGTCGAGGAGTTGCGACCGGGTCTGCTCGGCGAGCGCCACGATCTTTTTGGCGCGCTCGTTGGCTTCGCGCAGTTGCTCCTCGCCGTTCATACTGCTGACGGCTATGCGGATGCGGTTGACCAAATTGATGATGTTGTCCCCATTGACGACGACGCCGCCGCGGATGGTCTTTTTGCCGCTCTCCACTTCGTTGACAATAAAACTGAGTAACAGATTGACGTCTTCCATACTCTCCTCCTTATCTTATTTTTCGCAATTTGTTGACGTACTCGACCGCCTCGGGGGTCATCAGGTCGTATAGGGCGGGTGCGCTCTCCTCGCCGTCCAGTCGTCTGCGGACGGCGGTGCTACTGACCGTGGGATCCGCCGCCGGCACGAGGATGGTCTCCACGTCGCCGTGCGACTTGTTCCAGTCCGCCATCTCCCTTTCGTACGCCTCGTCTTTTTCGTCCCGGACGCCTCTTATTATATAACGGATCCCGTGCTTTTTACAATAGTCCACGGTCAATCCGTCATAAAAATCGACCTTTACGCGTCTTTTGTACTCTTTCAGACTCAGCTCGGCGATCTTTTTGCGCGCTTCGAGAGAGAAGGTCTCTTCCTTGTCGGGATTTTTGAGGAGGACGACGTATACGGCGTCAAACCTCTCCAGTCCCTGTTCGACGAGGTACTTGTGACCCAGTGTAAAGGGGTCGAAAGTGCCGGTTACGGCGACCTTTTCGTACCTTTTGAAGATATCTATGGAGGTATTTGAGTACCGCTTGGTATCGGTCGGGAAGAGCTCGCCCTCTTCCACCGGTCCGTCGTCGGTCGCGCGCTCCACGGTCACCGTCCCCCCTTCGGTCAAAATGCCCGTGCGGACGATCTCGGTCAAGATCTCGCCCCCCTTTTTGAGTTTGTAGGGCGGGTCGCAGAGAATGATATCCGCCTTGACTCCGCGGCAAGCGAGACGTCTAAGACAATCGGCGTAGTCGCCTTTTATGAGTTCGTAGTCCGACGAGGGCACGAAGGACAAATTGGTCTTCGTGAGCGACACGGAGCGATGATCCACGTCGCAGAAATAGACCTTCTTCGCGCCGCGGCTGAGCGCTTCGATCCCCAGTCCGCCCGACCCGCAAAACAGGTCGATCACGACCGCCCCTTCGATCTCGGACTGCAAGACGTTATAGAGTGCCTCTTTGATCTTATCGGTGGTGGGTCGAACGTCGTTTCCTTCCGGCGAGAGGAGTCGTCTCCCGCGATATTTTCCGGCAATAACTCTCATAGCAAACTCTTTTTGTTGGCGTTTATGAGACATCCGTCGAGGATGATCTCCTTTTCTCGAGCGGTCAAAGCGCCCATTTTGAGCGTGACGGGTATCACCTTGTCCTCACGGACGAGTTTTGCCTCGATCGTCTCTTTGTCCACCGCCGAGCGTGCGTCCTCCACGACCACGATGTCTCCGACTTGCAGCGGTACGTCGTCGTACAAAAAGGGCAACATGCCCCAGTTAATCAGGTTGCTTCTGTAGCGTTTGGTCGCATACTCTTTGGCAAAATTGGCGACGCCGCCGAGGACCCTTTGGCAAGAAGCGGCCTGTTCTCTCGCGCTACCGTCGCCGGGCTTGACGGCGTAGATGACGCTGCCTATCTCCGGAGTCCCGACAAGACCGCACTTTTCCAAAGCGGAGGCGTACTCTTGCGGCAAGACGCCGCTCTCCGCATAGGCGCGCGCGTCGGCTTGTATTTCTTTGGCTCTGCCCACATAGTCCGGTCTCTTCCTGCTCAGAGCGAACTCGGCAAGGCGGAGCGGATTGGAGCGATAGGAGCTGGTCTCGCCCGACGGGATCAGTTCGTCCGTCGTCGTGACCGGGTCGTCGATGACCGCCGCCACTTTGAGCATAATCAGGTCGGACAGAGCGGGCATTGCCGGCCAGTCGGCAATGTTGGGTCCGTACTGCAAGGGATAGTTCTCGTCGCCCTTGCCAAAGCAATCGAGGACGCGGTTTTTGTAGATCGTATCGTCATAATGCGCGGGTTTTTTCCTGTACTCATAGTCGATATCGGTCGCCGCAGTCAGGTAGCCGCCGTTTGCCGCGGTCGCCGCGATACTTCTCGCGTCCATAAGCGCCACGCACGCCAACTGCCCTTCGCCAGGCTTGCTCCCCTCTCTGGACTCGAAGTTGCGGGTCGTGTGACGAATGGAGAGCCCGTTGTTTGCCGGGACGTCTCCCGCCCCGAAGCAGGGTCCGCAAAAAGCCGTCTTGACGGTGACGCCCGCCGTCATAAGGTCGGCGAGGACGCCCTTTTTCGACAAGTCGATATAGACGGGCTGACTGCCGGGATACACGCTCATATTCAGCTTGTCCCCGACCGACTTCCCTTTCAGGATCGCCGCGGCTTCGGCGATGTTGTCGTAAGTGCCTCCGGCGCACCCGGCTATGACCGCCTGATCGACTTTGATCTTGCCGTCTACGATCTTGTCCACCAAAGAGAAACGCCCTTTTTTAAGAAGTTTGTTCCCGGCGTCTTCGCATTGTTTCAGAATTTCATAGGGGTGTGCAAGGACTTCGCGGATGGGGTACGCGTTGCTCGGATGGAAGGGTAGCGCGATCATCGGTTCGATCTTGGAGAGATTGACGCGAATGAGTCCGTCGTAATACGCCACTTTGCCCTGTCCGAGGGGGCGGTACTCCTCTCCTCTGCCGTGAGAGACGAGGTACTTTTCCGTCTCGGCGTCGGTGACCCACACACTGGACAGACACGTCGTCTCCGTCGTCATGACGTCGATCCCGTTCCTGTACTCAATGGGCAAATGCTTGACCCCGGGTCCAAAGAACTCCATAACCTTGTTTTTAACGAATCCGCTCTTAAAGGTCTCTTTGATGAGGGCAAGCGCCACGTCCTGCGGTCCGACGCCCTTTTTCGGTCTGCCGAAGAGTTCTACCCCGATGACTTCCGGGTACTTGATATCATACGTCTGATTGAGGAGTTGCTTGACGAGTTCTCCTCCGCCTTCTCCTATCGCCATCGTCCCCAACGCGCCGTACCGTGTGTGGGAGTCGCTACCGAGGATCATCTTGCCGCAACCCGCCATTCTTTCCCGCATATAGCTGTGAATGACCCCTTGATGCGCCGGGACGTAGATACCGCCGTACTTTTTGGCGGCGGAATAGCCGAAGTTGTGGTCGTCCTCGTTGATGGTGCCACCGACGGCGCAGAGACTGTTGTGGCAGTTGGTGAGGACGTATGGCAGGGGGAACTTCTTCAGTCCGCTCGCCTTAGCCGTCTGGATGATGCCGACGTAAGTGATATCGTGGGACGCCATACAATCGAACTTGATCTTCAGATCTCCGCCTTTTTTTGTTGGTTTGTTTTGATTGTGCGCGTCCAGTATCCTATACGCGATCGTGCCCTTGTACGCTTCGTCGCGCTGACTTTCCGTCAAGTCGCTCGTCTTTACGCGACGTCCGTCGCAAAAGTACACGCCCTTGTTTATCTTGGTGATAGCCATAGTCCACTCCTTGTATATTGGGTATCTTTATTTTTCTTTCGGGGTCCGAAACTAATTGTTTTTTCGCTGTTGCAACGCGAGGACGCTCAGTCTGGCGCGGGCGCGCTCCAGCGTCATCTCGTGATAGTCGCGTCTTTTTTCTCCGTCGCGGGAAAGTCCTTCGGTATGCTCTTGGATCGCCCTGTTGACCCTATCGTCACGGATCTCTTCCGGCCACTCGAAGGTCTGGCACATCAGATAGACCGCGTCCTTTTCCACCGTCAAAAATCCCTCTCCCGAGGCGCAGACGCGCGTCTTTTCGCCGTCGTCGATCCTGACCGACGCCGGGCGCAAAGCGACGACCAAAGGCGCGTGCCCGGCTAAGATCTGCCGCTCGCCCTCATTGTCCACCACGGTGACGGACACCGCCTCCGCGTCCCAAAAGGTCCGCTCCGGCGTCAACATCCGCAAAAGGAACTTCTTCATGCATTCTCCTTACGGAAGCGCTCTTTCACCTCGTCGATATCGCCGGCGAACAGGAACAGGCTCTCCGGGATCTCGTCCACTTCCCCGTCCAGGATCGCCTCTACGCCCTCGATGGTCTTTTCGAGCGGAACGAATCTTCCCTCCATATTGGTATAGACGCTTGCGACGAAGAAGGACTGACTGAAGAACTTTTGCATCTTTCTCGCGCGATTGACGGTGAGTTTGTCCTCGGCGGACAGTTCCTCCATGCCGAGAATGGCGATGATATCCTGCAAGTCCTTGTATCTCTGCAATAGTTCTTGCGTGCGCCTTGCGGCGGTGTAGTGTCGCTCTCCCACGATGGAGGGCTCCAAAATACGACTGCTGGAGGCAAGGGGGTCGATGGCGGGATAGATCCCCTGCTCGACGACTTTACGGCTGAGGACGGTGGTGGCGTCCAGGTGCGAAAAGATGGCGGCGGGCGCCGGGTCGGTCAGATCGTCCGCGGGGACGTAGACCGCTTGTATGCTGGTGATGGCGCCGTTTTTCGTGCTGGCAATGCGCTCTTCCAGCATCCCCAACTCCTCGTTGAGGGTGGGCTGATAGCCGACTGCCGAAGGCATACGACCGAGCAGAGCGCTGACTTCGCTGCCCGCTTGCACATAGCGGAACACGTTGTCGATAAAAAGGAGGACGTCCTGCTTTTTTACGTCGCGGAAATACTCGGCTACCGTCAGTCCGGAAAACGCCGTCCGCATACGCGAGCCGGACGGTTCGTTCATCTGCCCGAAAATAAGCGCGGTGTTTTTGATGACGCCGCTCTCGGTCATCTCGGTGATCATATCGTTTCCTTCGCGGCTGCGCTCTCCCACGCCGGTGAATACGGAATAGCCGTTATATTCGGCGCTGATATTGCGAATGAGCTCCAAAATAAGGACCGTCTTGCCGACGCCCGCACCGCCGAAGAGCCCGATCTTGCCGCCTTTAGCGTAGGGCGTCAAGAGGTCAATGACTTTGATACCGGTCTCGAATATCTCGGTCTCCGTCGTGAGGTCGGTGATGGAGGGAGAACTCCTGTAGATGGTCCAGCGATCCGCCGCCTCCACTTCGCCCTTGTCGTCGATGGGCTCTCCGAGGACGTTGAGGACTCTGCCGAGGACCTTTTCCCCTACCGGAACGGTGACGGTCGAGCCCGTCGCGGAGGCGTCCATCCCCCGCCGCAATCCTTCGGTCGCCGCAAAAGACAGCGTGCGGACCACGCCGTCGTTCAAGAAGCTCTCCACCTCCAACGCGACGGTCTTGCCGTCGTCTAAAGTGACGTTGAGCCGCTCGTACAATTTCGGGATATAGTCGTTAAAGCGCACGTCCACGACGGCGCCGATGACTTGTACGATTTTTCCCACGCTGATCGGCATAGGGATACCTCCTAATCGTTGTCGATGAGCCCGGAGGAGAGTTCGGTCAGTTCGGTCGTGATCTTCTCCTGCCGCGCTTTGTTGTAGTTGAGTTGCAGTTCGTCCAAAAGGGCGTTCGCGTTTTCGGTAGCGGCGTTCATCGCACGCATCCTTTCAAGGTGTTCGGTATACTTTCCCGCGGTGATACAGCCGTACAAGAGTCCGATGACGTACTGCGGGACCAGACTCTCCAACGCCGACTTGGGATCGGGGGCGAACTCGAAGTTCTTTTTCTCGTCGGTCGTCTCTTCGGGCACGATGGGCAGAAGTTGCAGCGAGCGACAGCTCTGACGGGACTTGCTGACCATCGACGTATACACGACGGAGATCTCGGTGTACCGCCCCTCGTCGAAGGCGCACATAAGATCGGCGGCCAATAGGCGCGCGTCCTCCAGCTTCCCCTCCGAAGAGCACTCGGCGAGCGTGACGTCGGTGCGTATCGAACGGACGGCGGTATAAATTGCCGCGCCCACGCACAAAAAGGCGGCGTCCGGGTCGGTATGTTCGGCGACGAAGGAGACGATGGAGTGGTTGTAGTCGCCGCTCAGTCCCCGGTCCGAGCCGATGACAAGATACGCCTTTTTCCCCGGGCGCACGGAAAGATAGCGGACGGGCTCGTCGAAGGTCGTGTTGTTGACGATGTCAAGGACAATGGGACGAATACGATCGAAGTACTCGCGGCTGTTGTTGTAGCGGACGGAAGCTTTTTGCATCTTCGAAGCGGAGATGAGTTCCATCGCCCGTGTGATCTGCGCCGTCTCCGATACGCTCTTGATCCTGCCCTTTATGTCCTTGATGCTCTGCATAGTGGCTTACTTCTTTTTGGCATACGCCGTCGCATAGTCGCGCGCCGCGTCGTCCAGAGCGGACCTTATCTCGTCCGTCATCACGCCGGTCTTTTTCAGTTCGCGTATCGACGCGTAGTCGATGGAACAGAAGTACGAATAAAACCCTTCGATGTACTTTTTGACTTCGGACTTATCCACGTCGGAGAGTTTTCCTCCGATCATATACAAATAGATCGCCTCTTTGTCCACGCCGAAAGGCTCTCCCTCCTTTTGGGTGAGAATGGTGGTGACCTTTTCTCCCTGCTCGAGGATTCGCTTGGTGTCGTCGTCCACTTCCGACCCGAACTGCGTAAAGAGGGCGAGTTCGCGGAAATGGGCGAGATCCAGACGGAGTTTGGAAGACAACTTCCTGATCGCCGGGTACTGCGCGCTGCCCCCCACGCGGCTGACCGAAAGTCCCACGTTGACGGCGGGACGGACGCCGGAATGGAAGAGTTCGCTCTCCAGATAGATCTGTCCGTCGGTGATACTGATAACGTTGGTGGGGATGTACTGGGAGATATCCCCCGCTTGCGTCTCGATGATGGGCAGAGCGGTGATGCTGCCGCCGCCCTTCTTTGCCGAAAGTTGTGCGCTCCGCTCCAAAAGGCGGGAGTGGATATAGAAGACGTCGCCCGGATAAGCCTCTCTGCCGGACGGGCGCTTTAAAAGAAGGCTGATCGTGCGGTACGCGTTGGCGTGTTTGGTCAGATCGTCATAGACGATGAGGACGTCTTTGCCTTGCTCCATAAACTCTTCCGCCATGGCGCACCCGGTATAGGGCGCGATGTATTGCAAAGCGGCATTGTCGTCGGCGGTGGAGACCACGAGGACGGTGTTCTTCATCGCGTCGCTCGACTTCAACTTGGAGATCAGTTTGGTCACCGATCCGGCGCGCTGCCCGATGGCGACGTAGATGCAGACGACGTCCTTGTCGCGCTGATTGATGATGGCGTCTACGGCGATACTGGTCTTGCCTGTCTGCCGATCGCCGATGATCAACTCTCTCTGCCCCTTGCCGATGGGGACCATACTGTCTATGGCGAGGATCCCCGTCATAAGCGGACGGGAGACCTTTTCACGATCGATGATCTTGGGAGCGGGAGACTCTATGGGGCGAACTTTGTCAAAGAAGAGCCCCTCGTCTCCGTCGATCGGCTTGCCGAGCGGATTGACCACCCGTCCGAGGAGACCTTTGCCTACCGGGACCTCGACGATCTTGCCGGTGCCTTTGACCAAAGCGCCGTACTCGACGCCATCTTTGCCGGTGATGAGCATAGCCTTCACACAGTCGGTAAGAAGGTTCATTGCGATGGCATATCTACCTCTGCCCACTTCCAGCAGTTCGTAATAGCGGCAGTCGGGCAGACCGACGACGGTCAATATCCCGTCGGCTCCGGCGATGACTCTTCCGCACTGGACCGTCGTGGGCGTAGGACGAAGCGCGTCCACCAACTCTTTGGTCCACATAGAAGGGAGTTCTCCTGCGGCGGCGAATCGCTCGTCCACCAAAGACTCGCTCTGCTTGCGGAAGGCTTTGATGAGCGATACGACGTCGTACTCGACGACTGTCTCTCCGTCCTCGACGATGACGCCGAAGACCTTGTCGTCCACGGTATAGAAAAAATCGGCGTCCTCGCCGTAGCGGGGACGTAGCCCTTCCTCCAACCTCTTTTTTTGCGCCGTCGTAAAGGGGACGGACGACTTGACGGTGACGTTACGCATCTTGCACGTCCTTTTGCTCCGCCAGGATCGCGTCGATGAAGGCGTCGTTGTCCTCGGTCTTCAGATCCCGTGCGATCAACTTTTCGGCGACGTCGTACGCCATATCCTTGGCGGCGAGGTAAATCTCTTCCTTACTCTTGATCGCGGCGGTCTTGGCTTCTTCTTTTGCGGCGGAGACGATCCCATCCGCCTCCTTTTGCGCCTCGGAGATAATGAGTTTTTGCTGTTCGAGCGCCTTCTTTTGCGCCTCTTCCGCCAGTCGGACCGCCTCTTTGCGCGCCTCGTCGATCTTTTCGTCCGCGGAAGCCTGCGCTTCTTTCAGCCCCGTCAATGCGGTCTCATAGTCCTGTTCCGCCTTCTCATACGTCTCTTTACGCTTTTGCATAAACTTTTTGACCGGTTTGTAGAGAAGCAAGGTCAGGGCGACGATCAAAATGACAAAGTTAAGTAGATGCAGTAAAAACTCCTGCACCGTCAACCCCAAAATGATCTCTTGTGAAAAAAAGTTTGCCATTAGGTTTGTCATTTCAACCTCTTACAGAACCTTGGTGACCAAAAGAATGGCAATCAACAGACCGTAGATCGCCGTCGTCTCGGCAAAGGCGAGCCCGAGCATGAGCGTAGTACGGATCTTGCCCTCCGCTTCCGGCTGGCGGGCGATGGCTTCGACAGCTTTGCCGGTGGCTATCCCCATACCGATACCGGCACCCACACCGGTGAAAGCGGCGATCGCGGCACCCAACGCGTAGAACGCCTCGCTAGTCAGTTCTGCCAATAAAGGTAAAAACATAATGTGCCTCCTTACAGGAAAAATGAATTTGGTATTTTATTCCGTCGCTTCCTGAATAAACAGGGTGGACAGCGTCGCAAAGACGTACGCCTGGATCAAGGCGTGGAACAACGTGGTAATGACGCTCACGATCACCGGGAACACGAACGAGGTGAACATAAACGAATAGATGAGCTCGCTGATAAGCAAACCGCTCACGATACTTCCGAACAGACGGAAGCTCATAGACACGGGCACGGCGAGGTCTGTGATGATATTAATGGGATTTGCGAAATGTTTAAATCGAGCAAGTCCCTTCTTTTTGAACCCGAAGAAAAAGATGAGTCCAAAGGTAGAAATGCCGAGCGCAAGGCACGCGTTGAGATCCGCCATAATGGGACGGAAGCCAAGCAGCTCCACCAAGGTCCCGAGGCAGACGTAGATCGCCGCAACCATAATGTACGCTCCGACAAAGCCGCCGTACTCCCCCTCCGCCATTTTGGAAAAACCGCCGACAATAAGCTCCAGCACCGACTGGACTTTCCCGGGGACGCGCTTCATATGTCTGACGACGGTCAATCGGAGGATGATCGCCGCGACGACGAGGATGGCCATCACGGCAAAGCCGGTATAATAGCTTGGATTGACCATAATGTCGGTCCCGAACCAACTGACCTTTTGCGGGGTCAGGGCTTTGCCGAGTCTCTCTCCGATGTCATCCGCAGCTAAAAAACTTTGAAACATATCTGTGCCCCTTAATTCAGTATTAGTAATAATTTATTATTATAGTACAACAGAAATTTTTTTTCAAGCGCAAAAACGCCCTCTTCGGATATCTTTTGGTATATATCCATATACAAATTGAACATAAAAGCAGACCCGGCAATCAATTCTTCCCCCGAATTATTTGACTTTGTTGCGACAAAATTGTATAGTAATCGTATTATGACGGATTTTAGCTATAAAGATTTGGAAATCGTATACGAAGACAACCATGTCGTCGTAGTCGTCAAGCCGCAGAACGTCCCCTCCTGTCCCGACGAGACGGGGGATCTCGATATGCAGACGGCGATCAAACAGTACTTGGTGGAAAAGTACGATAAGCCCGGAGACGCGTACGTCGGTCTGGTACATCGACTCGACCGTCCGACGGGCGGCGTGATGGTATACGCCAAGACCTCCAAAGCCGCAGCGCGCTTATGCGACGCCATCAAATCCGGCGAGGTGGAAAAGAAGTACCTTGCCGTCGTCGCCGGCAGTCCCAAAGAAAAATGCGTCAACGGGCTGACCCACTACCTGATCAAAAACCCGCAAAAGAACGTCGTCATGGTCGTCCCGATGGCGACCGAAGGCGCAAAGAGAGCGACCCTCGACTACAGGACCCTTGCCGAAAGCAACGGCATGAGTCTGCTCTCCGTCCGACTCCATACCGGACGCGCGCATCAGATCCGGGTGCAGATGGCGACCATCGGCGTGCCCCTGTTCGGCGATCAGAAATACGGTCAGGGAAAGAGCCCCGTCGGTTATAACCTCGCCTTGTGGGCGACCGAATTGAAGTTCGTCCATCCCACCACCAAAGAGACGCTCGTCTTCCGCGTCTACCCGCCCGTCCACGACGTCCCCTGGAAGTTCTTCGACGTCTCCCGTTACCTCTCCATCCGCATCAAAAGCATTTACGAATAATATTCGATATCAACAAAAAGGCTCCCGAACATCTTCATTCGGGAGCCTTTTGTTTGAGTTTGTTGTTAGTCTCTGTTTTCGATCATCGACTTGACTTTCATCAGACGTATGGTATTGCTACGCTCGTTTTCGTCCAGTTTCATCGTGATATACTTGATGGTCTCTTCCAGTTGCGGGATCATGACGTACTCCAAAGCGTTGACGCGGCGGCGGTTCTTTTCGATCTCGTCGGCGAGCATATTGCAGGTCTTTTCCACTTCCGCAAGGCGAATGAGTTTTACCAATACTTCGCTCAGGTTGGCGATGCTTCCGTCCAGCTCCGCCGAGACTCCGGCAAAGGAATACGGATACAAGTCCTTTTGGTCGCCCTCCTTGACGGAGATCTGCGGGACGATGACGCTCATCACGTTCTTTTCCGACGTCTCCAGCTCGACGGAATACCCGGGCATAGCGACCGCTTCTTCCATGACCTGCGACGTGGTGACGGCGGCGGCGAGCATAAAGGAGCGCAGTGCCTGCGACACTTCCCCTTCGACTTCGGCGCGGAGCCGTTTGTTCTCCTTGACGTAGATCATAAATTGACGTATCGTCTCGTCCGACTTGTCCTTTAAGAGTTTATGCCCGCGCACGGCGGTCTTGAGGCGGGTCTTTAAGCGTCTCAGTTCCATTCGTGTGGGGTTCACGTTCAGTCTTGCCATAATCTGTCCTTTTATTTTTGAGATCCCTCGACTATGCTCGGGATGACGGTTTTTGGGCGTATCTCACTCGGTTTTCGCCGAATCTCACGCAAAACCGTTTACGGTTTTGCCTCTTTCTTGTCCGCTTCCACGCGCCTTGGCGTATCTCACTCGCCGTCAGGCGAATATCACTCGCCGCAAGGCGTATCTCACTCGGTTTTCGCCGAATCTCACGCAAAACCGCCTGCGACGGTTTTGCCTTTAGTCGTCGTAGAACTCTTCCAGATAAGCGTCTCTGATACGCTTGAGTTCGTTCCTCGGCAGAAGTTTCAGGAGGTCCCAACCGAGATTGAGGGTCTCTTCGATGCTTCTGTTTTTGGTGAATCCTTGCGAGACGTATTGCAACTCGAACTCTTCGGCGAATTTGGCGAACTTCCTGTCCACTTCGGTCAGAGCGGCTTCGCCCAGGATGGCGGACAGTTCCTTCGCCTCTTTTCCTCTGGCGTACGCCGAGAATAATTGGTTCATCGTGTCGGCGTGATCCTTTCTGGTCTTGTTCGCGCCGATACCCTTATCCTTCAGACGGGAAAGCGACGGCAATACGTCGATAGGCGGCATAATGCCCTTTTTGTACAGCTCACGGCTGAGGATGATTTGTCCCTCGGTGATATACCCGGTCAAGTCGGGAATGGGGTGCGTCTTGTCGTCTTCGGGCATGGTCAGAATGGGGATCTGTGTGATGGAGCCCTTCTTGCCGCGAATACGGCCCGCTCTCTCATAGATCTGCGCAAGGTCGGTGTACAAATAACCGGGATAGCCACGGCGACCGGGGACCTCCTTCCTGGCGGCGGAGACCTCACGGAGCGCTTCGCAATAGTTGGTGATGTCTGTGATGATGACCAGGACGTGCATATCCTTTTCAAACGCCAGATACTCCGCCGCGGTCAACGCCATACGCGGTGTGGCGATACGTTCGATGGCGGGGTCGTTGGCGAGGTTCATAAAAAGCACGGTACGATCGATTGCGCCCGTCTTGCGGAAGTCAGAGATGAAGTAATCCGCTTCCTCGAAGGTGATACCGACCGCGGCGAACACAACGGCGAATTTGCTGTCGGAGTTGAGAACTTTCGCCTGTCTTGCGATCTGTGCGGCGAGTTCGGCGTGGGGAAGACCGGACGCGGAGAACACCGGGAGCTTTTGTCCGCGGACCAGCGTATTGAGTCCGTCGATCGCCGATATGCCGGTCTGAATGAATTCATCCGGGTAGTTGCGGGCGACGGGGTTGATCGGCTGACCGTTAATGTTGATCCTCTTTTCGGGGATGACGGGGGCGCCGTTGTCGCGCGGACGACCCATTCCGTCGAAGACTCTGCCCAGCATATCCTCGCTGACGCCGAGCTCTATGCTCTTGCCCAAGAATCTCGCTTTGGCGGTGGATATTTGCAGTCCCGAGGAGCCCTCGAAGAGCTGCACGAGCGCTTTGTCGCCGTTGATCTCGAGGACTTTGCCGTTCCTTCTTTCTCCGTCGGCTTGCTCGATCTCGACCAGTTCGTCATACTTGACCCCTTCGACGCCCTCTACGAGCATCAGCGGTCCGACGACCTCTTTGATGGTCCTGTATTCTTTCAGCATACTTCCCTCCTATCCGATGAGGTCGGAAATCTCTTTCCGAAGTTCTTTTTCTATCTCGTCGAACTTTTGTTCCACGTCTTTTTCTTCCACATACTTGGCTCTGCCGATCTGCTCGCGCACCGGGATCTCCACAAGGTCCTCGATGTCCACGCCTTTAGTCAAGGCGTCCTGCCCGAGCTCGTAGTAGGAGATGATCAGTTTGAGCATCCTGAGCTGTTTTTCCAAAGAGGCATAGGTGTCCACTTCGTGGAAAGCGTTCTGATGCAAGTAGTCCTCGCGCACGGTCTTGGCGGTCTCCATCGTCAGACGGTCCTTGGCGCCGAGGGCGTCCATACCGACCAAACGGACGATCTCGTCCAGTGTCGCTTCCTCTTGCAAAATGCTCATTGCCTTTTGACGGAGGACGTTCCAGTCCGCGCCGATATTATCGTTGTACCACTCGGACAGACGATCGGAGTACAGAGAATAGCTTTGGATCCAGTCGATCGCGGGGAAGTGACGTTTGTAAGCCAGTGCCGCCGACAGTCCCCAGAAGACTTTTACGATACGCAAAGTCGCCTGGCTGACGGGCTCGGACAAGTCGCCGCCCGGAGGGCTGACTGCCCCGATAGCGGTTACGCTGCCGACTTTTTGCTTGCTCCCAAGCACTTTGACGATACCGGCTCTTTCGTAGAACTCGGCAAGACGGCTGGACAGATATGCCGGATATCCTTCTTCACCGGGCATCTCCTCCAAACGACCGCTCATTTCACGCAAGGCTTCCGCCCAGCGGGAAGTGGAGTCCGCCATGATCGCCACGTTGTAGCCCATATCGCGGAAGTACTCGGCAATAGTGATACCGGTGTAAATGCTGGCTTCACGCGCAGCGACCGGCATATCGGACGTGTTGGCGATAAGAACCGTCCTCTTCATAAGAGGTTTGCCGGTCTTCGGGTCGATCAGTTCGGGGAATTCGTTCAGAACATCGGTCATCTCGTTGCCGCGTTCACCGCAGCCGACGTAGACGATGATGTCGGCGTCCGCCCACTTGGCGAGCTGGTGCTGCACGACGGTCTTGCCGCTACCGAACGGTCCCGGTACGGCGGCGACGCCGCCCTTGGTGATCGGGAAGAAGGTGTCTATGACGCGCTGACCGGTGACCATAGGAGTCGCCGGAGCCAACTTTTCAAAATACGGTCTGCCTTTACGGACCGAACACTTTTGGACCATCGTCAGATCCCGATCGCCCGTAGCGGTCTTTATTTTGGCGACGACTTCGTCGATCGTGTAGTCACCCTCTTTGATCGCCGTCAGAGTCCCTTTCAGTCCGGCGGGAACCATAATGCTGTGACGAATGATCTCGTTTTCTTGGACGTAGCCGATCTCGTCTCCGGGGATCAGCTCCTGTCCGACCGAAGCCGTCGGGAAGAAGTGCCAAACCTTGGTGTGGTCCAGCGCTCTGACCTCCACGCCGCGCCCGATACGATCTCCGCTCTTGTCGCGCAAGGTATTCAAAGGACGCTGGATCCCGTCGAAGATGGACTCGATGAGCCCCGGCCCGAGTTCTACGCTCAGGGGCATTCCGGTCGAATAGACTTCGTCTCCCGGTCCGATACCGCCCGTCTCCTCGTAGACCTGTATGGACGCCTTGTCCCCTCTCAACTCGATGATCTCACCGATCAGACGGGACTCGGAGACGCGTACGACGTCAAACATTTTGCAGTCCGCCATTCCTCCGGCTACGATGAGCGGTCCGCTCACCTTGATTACCTTTCCGTTTGCATTGCTCATTGCTTGCTCCTATTTGTTAGTCGATTTCTGTCGGTCGGTCTAAGCCGACCCCTGCTTATTTCAATATGTCCGTACCGAGGGCCTTTTCCACGTTTTTGGAGATGCCCTTCATCCCGAATCCGTCCGTCCCCTTGGCTCCGGGGATGGGGATCACCGCCGGATAAGGACGCGCCTTGTAGCGATTGACGACGTCTTCTATCTCTTCCGCGATCTCTTCGGTGATGAAGATCACGGCATAACTCCGCGCCAACTTTTTGAGCGTGTCCGCCGCGTCGAACGTATTCTTGATCGGATAAACGTCGGCTCCGACCGCCTTGAAGGCAAGGATGCTGTCTTTGTCGCCGATGACGGCTATTTTGTCGTTACGCATACAGTTCTCTCAGCCTCTTTCTCGTCTCTTCCGCCGGGACGGCGTTCTTGATACATACCATCACGACGCGGATGATCTTGATCTCGTTCAGTTTTGCCAAATAGTACCCTAAGATGGGCGCCACCGAAAACATATCCGTCTTGTTAATGGAGAATATCTTCAAAAGGTAGTTGTCCTGAGCGGTCTCAAAGGACGCCAGATCCTGCTCGTCGATCTTCTCAAAATAGTCTTTCACCTTGGTCCCGGAGAGCATACTCGCCGCGCGTTTTGCGTCGGTGCCGCACTCCTCGAAGTCCTTGAGCGAGATCTCGCCGCCTTCCAAAAATCCCTCTTTGAAAAAGGCAAAGCCCGCACCCACGCGCGTCGAACGCACGAAGCTTGCGACGTTGGTCGTATCGACAAAGGCGGTGAAGTACTCTTTGACGTACCTGTCCGCACCCTTTTCCAGCCGACTGAAGATATCGCGATAGAGCGCTTTGTCCAACTCGGTGTCGATCAATCTGGGTCCGCCCACGTTGGTCTCGAACGCCTTTTCTATCGTGGCGATCGCGTCGGACACGAAGGGCGAAAAGTCCAACTTGCCCGATTCATACCGCTCCTTCAATTCCGCAAAGGGAAAGTTGCCGTCAGGCAAGATCAAGTCGTCCAGATCGGTCAGTTTGGCATATTTTGCTTTGACCAAGACCTTGATATTGTGGTAGTCGTTCCGCAAAAAGAAGCACTCGAATCCGGCGCCCTCCGGCACGGTCTCCCGGACGAAAGCGGTGACGATCTTTTCCTCTTCGGTCAGAAGGGAATAAAAGTCGCCCTCTTCCGGAATCATCCCGCCGGCATAGTTTGCCTCCAAAAGGATGCGAACGGCAGACTCGACGGTCTTTGCTTCCGTCATCCGTTGGAGTCTGTCCCGACTCAGAAGGGTGCCCTCCTTGGCTTTGGCACGAGCGTTGGCGAAAATCAAACCTTCTTTCATTGCGCTTACGCTCCAAACAAAATTTCGGCTATCTCCGGCTCATACCGCTCTTTGATCGAAGCGATCTCCACTTCCAAAGACAGGTTTTTGTCGCTGCCCTTCCCGGACAGGACGATCCCCCCGGCAAACGCGCCGTACCCGCCGAAGACGAGGTTCTTGTTCAGTTCGTCCGACTTGCCTTTGAGCCACTTTTCGCCAAAGAGACTTTGGTCGCTCTCGGAGAAAGTGACCACGTCGCCGTCCTCGGCGCATACGAGCATACCGTTTATCAGGTTCATATACCCTTTGACGTCGGCTTTGATCTCTTTGATCGCCGTCTCGAAAGCGTCGGAAATGATCGCCTGTTTGGTGGCGAGGATGGTCTTTTTGACCTCCAGGTTGCCGACGGTGATACGTCTGCGGACGATCTCCTCCCTCTCGGCATACGACTCCGCCATGTTCTTTTCACGATACAGACGGACGTCGTTTTCGGCGACGGAGATGATCTGATCCCCCCGTTTTCCCGCCTCTTCCAAGGTCGAATTGGCTCTTGCTCGCGCATCGGACAGGATCGCCTCAATGATGGCTTCTTTCCCGTTCATACGTTACCTCTACGATAAATACGTTTTACGCCCACGCGGGGATAAAGACCGCAAGGAAGGAAATGAGGAAGCCGAGCAGAGCGTACGTCTCGACCATAGCGGTCATAAGCATACCTTTGCCGCTCTCTTCCGGACGCTTCGCGACCAAACCGATTGCGCTGACAGCGACTTTGCCCTGGTGGATCGCGGAGAAGAGACCGGCGATAGCCATCGGCAAGCAAGCGCCCAGGATACCGATACCGCTACCGAGAGAGATAGCCGTGATCCCATTGAGAGCGTTGACCTTCAAGAGCACCAAGAACCCTACGATAAACCCGTAGATACCTTGGGTCGCCGGCAAGAGCTGAAGGATCAAGCACTTCATAAACTTGTCGGGGTCTTCCGCGGTGACGCCGGCTGCCGCCTGTCCCGCTTTACCGACGCCGATCGAGGAGCCGATACCGCTCAGTCCCACTGCCAATCCGGCGCCAACCAGCGCCATAGCCGTTCCTAAAAAATCCATTTTTGACCTCCTGTCAAAAGTTTTTTATCACAAATATTTCCCGAAGGAATTAGTTGTCCAAATAAGTGTACTTCGTGTCGTTGCCGAGCGGGCGGAAAGTCCGTCCCAACCCTTCGTAGAAACGCCCGAAGAACTCGATGTGCTGAAGTCTCGCGTCGTGAACGTAGGCTCCGAGAAGATTGATGCCGAGGTTGAAGACGTGTCCGACGAGCAAAATGACGACGCCGATCACCCACGCGACTCCCCCGCCGAGCATATTGCTGACGATGGTCGCCAACTGGTTCATGACGTATCCGATGACGCCGGTCGTCAGTCCGAGACCGAAGAGTCTCGAATAGGAGAGCAAGTCGGAGACGACGTTGATCGCGCCGTACAAACTCCCCAAAGAGCCGCCGACCATCTTGATGGGGTTCTTTTTGCCCCACGCGCCACCGATGAAGATCATCGCAACGCCCGCTATAGCGGTATAGAGCCCGGCTTGTCCCATGGGCTCGAACCACGGAAGATTGTCTTCCACGGCGCCCATAAAGAACATGATCTTGGGTCCGAGAAGGAACACGCCGATGAAGATGACCACCCAGCCGAAGTCGGACAAAATGCCCTTGACGATGTTTTTGACCCCGCCCATCTTGATCTTGGCAAGCCCGGAAAGGGCAAAACCGGTCGCGATCTGCACCACGCCGACCGCCAACGCGAGCATAAACATCTTCAACGGTTCTTCCAACGGCTCGAACCAAGTGATCTTATTCAAGAAACTCCCCTCGGGGATTTTGATCGCAAACCAACCGCCGAAAAGTACGCCCCAAATAAAGGTCGATATGCCGCAGAAAGCGAACATAAGGATCATATTGCCACTGCCCTTGACGGGTTTTTTGATCAACAAAAAGGCAGTGCAGGCGATGGTCATCACCAGTCCGTACCCGGCGTCGCCGATCATGATGCCGAATATGAGGAAATAGAAGAGCGCGACGAAGAGATTGGGATCCCTTTCTCGATAGCTCGGCACCCCATACATAGCGGTTATTCCCGAGAACGCTGTCGTAAACTTGTCGTTTTTGACCGCGGTGGGCGGCGTCTCGTCGTCGAAAGGATCGCGGAAGGATATCTCCGTGCGACGGCATTCCGTCTCCACTTTATTTTTCAGATCCTCCGCTTTGTCCGCGGGGACCCAGCCATCCATCACGAAAGCGGACTTTGTGTGAGGACTCTTTTGCACCGCGTCGAACTTTTCTATTTCGATGGTGTAGTAGTCGTACAGGACCTTGAGATTGGATAAATGCGGAAGGTACGTCATAGCGTCCTTGATCGCATTCTCGCGCGATTTGTCCAGTTCTTGCAGGCGCGCTTCGCACTCTTTCGCCTTTTCTTCCGCCGTCACGTCGAAGTCGAAGGGACAACGGGAGAACTCGGCGTTGGTCAACGCGTCTACGGTCAACTTTTTCTCATCGTTGTGGCACACGACGACGATACATTTGACGCCGTTTCCGTCGAAGAGCGTCATCAAGGACTTTTCGGGAAGATTGTTTTGCAACTCTTCCGCTCGATTGTCGGGGATCACGCCGACAAAGACCGACGTACAAGCGGTATCTTTGAGTGCGGAGAAGGGCACGTCCAGCGCACGATAGGGAGCCAGTTGCTCCAATAGCGCGTTGATGCGGGCGCGCTCGCTCTTGATGTCGATAAGAGAAGCGTTGATCTTTTCCAGTTCGGCGATCTTGGAGAAGGTCTCTATCTCCTCCCGTGCCGCCGACTCGTATTCCTCCAAGGGTACGAGGCGATTCTCTTTCTTGAAGTCCCCTTTCGGCGCGCCTTTTTTGTCGATGCGATCGTACTCTTTCAAGCACTCCTTCAGAAAATTGATCGCAAAAGTCACCTTAAGGCGCTTAGACTCGATGGCGTCGCGCTTTTCCCGATCGGTCGGATACTCGGTGCAGTCCAAAAGGGGCGTCTCGGACAGCTCCACGCACCCCGCTTTGGTGAATATCCGCATCAGGCGACTACGATCGCCCTTATGAGCCACGAGGCTCATTTTTTTCATACTAACGACGGACATAACCCTCTAAGACCTTGTTTTTGATAAATTCCGCCGCCTTATTGACGTCGGTGTGTTCGCGAAGGTCGTCGGCTTTCGCTTTGCCGGCGAGCAAAATCTTCTCGTATTGGGCGTCGCCCTCTTTCTCGGCGGACTCCGCCACCTTTTTACGCTCCTCTTTGACCGATTTGACGGTCTCGGCGCGCAGTTTGGTAGCGTTCTCTTCTGCGACGGTGACGACTCTCTTCGCCTCCTCGTTGGCTTCGGCGGTGATTCTTTCCGCCTCGGCTTCCGCCTGCAAAATTTCGTTTACGGTGTCTTGGATCATGTTACGCTCCGCTATGTCCACGATGTGGACGTGATATACGGGCAAAGCCCGCTTAATTGTTTTATCCGATCGACAGGCGTGAACTGTGCGTCCGACCCAAACGATATGGATCCTTTATCCATCCTATGAGCAAAACGGACATTTCATCGCCGGCTACGCCGGTATTTCACGCGCCGGACGGCGCATTTTTATTTCGTCCCGAACAGACGGTCGCCGGCGTCGCCGAGACCGGGGATGATGTAGCAATTCTCGTTCAATTTTTCATCAAGAGCGGCGGTGTAGATGGGCACGTCGGGATGCGCCTTGTTGAGGGCGGCTACGCCTTCGGGCGCGGAGATGAGGCACATGAACTTGATATCCTTGACCCCTCTCTGTTTGATAAAGTCGATCGCCATAGCGGCGCTTCCGCCGGTGGCGAGCATGGGATCGACGACGATGACGGTACGCTGCTCGACGTCCACGGGGAGCTTGCAGTAGTACTCGACGGGCTGCATGGTCTTTTCATCGCGGTAGCAGCCGATATGCCCGACTTTCGCCATCGGGACCAGCTCCAGCATTCCGTCCACCATACCGAGTCCGGCGCGCAGGATAGGAACGATCGCGATCATTCTGCCGCCCAGCATCTTGGTCTTGGTCGCGCAGATGGGAGTCTCGATTTCCACGTCCTTCAACGGAAGGTCGCGAGTGACTTCGTACGCCATAAGGAGAGAGATCTCCTTTAACAGTTGACGAAAGTCCTTCGGGTTGGTGTTCTTATCGCGCATCATGGAGACTTTGTGCTGAATGAGCGGATGATTGATGACGTTGATTTGCATAATTATGCTCCTTTGTTAATAATAGTCTTCAAAAAATGGGCCTCTACAGATTTTTTTGTTCTATCGCGGTGATCTTGTCCACGCGCTTTTGATGTCTGCCTCCGGCAAAAGGAGTGGAGAGGAAAGCGGTGAGCATTTCATACGCCTCTTCCGGGGTGCTGATGCGCCCGCCCATGGCGATGATATTGGCATTGTTGTGTTCCGCCGACATCTGCGCGCAGAACTTGTTCGTGACGTGAGCGCAGCGGATGCCTTTGACCTTGTTGGCGGCGATGGAGATGCCGATCCCCGTCCCGCATAAGAGGACCCCTTTGTCGGCTTCGCCGTTTGCGACGCAAAGCGCGACCTTTTCGGCATAGTCGGGATAGTCCACGGACTGCGTATCGTACGTCCCGAAGTCCACGACCTCGGCGCCGAAATCCTTGATCGCCTTGACGCAGGCGTCCTTTAGCGCAATGCCGCCGTGATCGCAACCGATAGCGATTTTCATACTGCCTCCGAAATTACCTATTTAGTTTATAGTATCATATCAAAGAAAACTTTTCAAGCGGGTAGTCCACATTGTCAATAAAAAAATCACGAGAGGACTTTTCCGCCGCAACTTTTCAGGATACGGTTCATAACAGCCCCCTCTTCTCCCGAAGATGAGAGCATCTGAAGCAAGATGACGTCGTACTGCCTTTCGCACTCCCGCATGGCAGAAAAGACGTTGTGGGCGATCTCCGTCCCATCCTTTCCCAGACTGATCGCCTTGTTGGGCGAAAAACGTCCGGCCTCCCCTTTGCAGAGGATGACGACCGATTTGTCCGAATTGTTTTTTACATACGACAGAGCGGACTCGTCTCTTTCGAAGCCGTAGCACAGAGCGGTCGGGGCGTAGTGGGTGTACTTCATCCCCGGCGCGGGCGCCACTTTGACCTCTCCGGAAAAGGTCTTGACCGCCGGAAGGACCGCCATCAACTTCTCCACCGTCACGATCCCGGGGCGCAAAACGGTCGGCACGTCGCCGGCGAGGCTGATGACGGTACTCTCTATGCCGACTTCGCAGTCCCCTCCGTCCAAAATCAGGGGCACGCGCCCCGCCATATCGTCGTAGACGTAGTTCGCTTTGGTCGGGCTGACCCGCTTGGAGAGATTGGCGCTCGGCGCGGCAATGGGCAGTCCGCAGGCGTCGATAAAGGTCCTCGCCATCGGATGAGAGGGCATCCGGATCCCCACCGTATCCAACCCGGCGGTCGCCGAATAGGGAATGCAATCGCGCTTTTTTAAGACGACGGTAATGGGTCCGGGCGCGAACGCTTTGAATAGGACTTCGGCGTCGTCCGTCACATACGCCACGCGGTCGGCTTGTTCGAGCGACGTGACGTGGACGATAAAGGGATTGTCCTTCGGGCGGTTTTTCGCCTCGTAAATGCGCTGTATGGCGACGTCGGAGAGCGCGTTGCCGCCCAGTCCGTAGACCGTCTCGGTGGGAAAAGCCACCACCTCGTCCCGCCGGATCAGTTCCGCGGCGAGGTCGATCAATTCGTACCCACCCATTTTCGTATCGTAAAGCATTTTTCTTTCCTCTTCGGTATTATTTCAGTCGATAGATCGTGACGACGTCGTCCTTTTTCGCCGCGACGTAGCTCGTCAAAAAGACTCCCCGCTCCATGACGGTCTCCAGTACTTCCAGTTCGTCGAATTGCGCCGAAAGGAGTTCTTCCCCGGCGTAGGTTTTCAATCCCAACTTCTCGCGGTAGACGTTGACGTAGACCCCTTGACGAACGTTGAGCGCGTCCGATATCGGCGTCTCGTTGCCCTGTCTGTCGATACGGACGAAGCCTTTCCCCTTTTTGCCCACGGCGTACTCGCCGAAAAACGGGCTCAGGGAGTCGTACAAAAAGTCCACCGAACGTCTGCCGTCCGCGGTGACCATTCCGTAATAGGCGGTACTCTTGTCGTAGTCGTATTCATGCGCGACCACGTTGCCGTCGTAGTACAGATAGGACTGGTAGGTGCGTTTGCCTCCCTCGTACGAAGCCACTTCCGTCCGCTTGAGGTTGGCGTCATAGACGTACACCGGTCCGAAATAGGGCTCGTAGACGGGATCGGCGGTCGGCACGCCGTAGCCGTCGATAAAGACCGGCGGCAGCAGGAGTTCCGCCTCCGACAAGCGGTCGATGGAAAAGCGCTCGTTGACGATACAGAAAGAGGTCTCGGCGTAGTAGTTCTCCTCCTCGACATAGGGCAGATAGTAGTAATAGACCACGCTGTACCCGTCCTTGATCGCGCGCGCGGGGTTCAGATAGGGCAAGTGGTACTCGTACGTCTCCGACTCGGCGTCGTAGGAGGAAAAGTTGTTGTAATAGGACGCCGCCTGCGTGTAGTAGTCGGCGTGATAGCGATTGGCGACGGCGCGCACCACCAACCAATCGTTACTGCGGGTCTCGTGCGTGTGGGCATTGTAGAAGTCGCAGCGCACGTTGGCGTAGTAGGTCTTGGTCTCTAAAGACAACGAGGACGTGTCCGTCTCCTCGTATATGATCTGATACCCCTCGAAGATTTGCGTGTCGCGCAGTTGCGCCGTGCGGGAGAACCAACCGTTGCCTAAATAGAAGATATCCAACTTGATATAGTCGGCATATTCCCCTTCGGTATCCTCCGGATAGGGCACGTAATAGCCGTACTTGCTCAGTCCGTCCTCCCCTTGCGAGGGGCGATAGGGGATCAAAAAGCCGTTGACGTTGTTGCTCTTTTCATAGAAAAAGGCGTGATCGGTCCCGACAGCCACGACGTAGTCGTCGTACGCCATAAAGGTGTAGTCGAGGTTGCACCGTAAGCGGAACTCCTCCAAAAGGACCCCTTGCGAGAGGTTGTAGAAGGTGACGAAGTTGAAGTCCTCGGACACATACGTCTTGAGCCCCACGGCGACGACGTAGTCCCCGACGAAACGGAAGAGGTCTTCCGCGGTGTCCGTCGGAGAAAAAGGCGTCAGCTCCCCTCTGCCCTCTCCGCGGTACTTTATGACGCCCACCCCGGTGACGTTCTTCCCGTCGTAGACCATCGCCTTGTACACAATGGCGTAGTCCCCGTGGATCGCTTGGATCCCGCTGTAGATCGGCTCGACGTAAACCTCGTCGGCGGAGCACAGCCCGAAGAGGGAGATCGTCGTGTTGTCCACCGTGTTGAGGACCGTCCTCGCCGTCACAAAGACGTCGTATTCGGCATTGTAACTGTACACCGAAGTCCCTTGCGGCAACGTCAAAGCCTCCTCCGCACGGGAAAACGCCCCCCGGGAGGAAAAATTGACAAAATATCCATAGTCTGTCTGCTCCCCGCCGCACCCCGTCAACGCCACCGCGCACGCAAGCACAAAAAAGAGGAGTACAAGAACCTTTTTCTTCATACTCCTCATTTTAGCACACGCACCGCGCGCTTTTCAACCCTTTCGACAACATTCTCGCTCGCCACGACGAGTGCCGAAGGACGAAGTCCGCGTGGAAAGTCCCGTATATGTCCGCTTAATTACGCATTACTTAAATGTCTCCGTCCGTACAATGCACCGTATAGTCTCCGGTACCGTCATTCCAATCGCTTCCTTTTTGTATCGCATTCCACTGCGCTTTTGTCCCTTCGAACGTGATACTCGTAAGTCCGGTGCAATCATTGAACGCTCCATCCCTGATACTCGTCACGCTGTTACCGATCGTCACGCTCGTAAGTCCGGTGCAACCACGGAACGCACCCCACCCTATGCTCGTCACGCTGTCCGGGATCGTGATACTCGTAAGGGAGGTGCAACTGGAGAAC
>JAFVAC010000076.1 GCA_017476265.1 Clostridia bacterium | reverse complement strand
GATTCGCTTTCCATCGCTTAAAAGAGTCCTCCCATGCCGCCGGTCAAGGGTCCCATGACTCTCTCGCACTCCTCTTCCACCTGGTTCATCGCCTCGTTGATGCCGGCGACGATCATATCTTCCAGCATCTCCACGTCGTCCGGGTCTACCGCCTCGGGTTTGATTTTGATGCTTTGGAGTTTACGGTCGCAAGTCATCACGACCTCCACCATACCGCCCGCGGCGGTGGCTACCACTTCGGTGTCGGCGAGTTCTTCCTGCGCCGCCTGAATATCCTGCTGCATCTTCTGCGCCTGTCGCATCAACTGTTGCATATTGTTCCCGCCGCCGAAGCCGCCGTTGAATTTTGCCATATTATTCTCCTTTTTTGCGAAAAAATTGTCTTACCGAAGTTCGTCCTACGACCGAGTGGATACGGTGAGGACGCTCGTATCATACGTCACGTTCATACACGGTCGAATACCGGACAGAAGGGCGTAGTTGCTGGCGGTATAGCGATGGACGTAGCCGGTATACTTGACGTACGCGACGGTCTTGCGCTTGCTGCCGCCGCGGAGCCACCAACTGCCCTGATTCATCGTCCCGCGTTCGGTGGAGCGGAACACGCCCTGCGCCGCCGCAAAGTCCGTGCAATATGCCTTACGCAAGGGATCGTTGTATTTGTAGTCGGACGAAAAGCCGGATTCGACCGAAAGCGCCTCGTTGTAGTCGATGATCCATAGATTGTCGGAAAAGCTATCCGTCCCGTTAAAGATATTCTTGTAAAAACTGAAACTGCGCGACCGTATGATGCTCGTATTGGAAAAGCTCATCATATCGTAGAGGCTTTTTACGGTATCGCGCATCCCGTCGTACTTCATCAGAGCCGCGTTGCCGCCGTGGTACATAGTATTGCCGTCGAAGAAGTAGTTTTCAAATCCGGACATGCTGAAGTTGTTCTGATTGACGTACGTCTCGTAGACGTTCTGGACGATGCCGCCGTTTTCGCAATACCGCCCGCCTCCCAGAATGCAGGTGGACATCAGCGTGACGGTGTTGCCGGAAGCCGGCGTTTCATTTTTCTTTTTCAACACGCGCCACTCGATGGGCTCCACCTTAAAAAAGTAGTACGAGGAGGAAGAGTAACCGTTCTCGGAGAGGTTGGGCACGTTGTTCGGGCGAAGGAAAAAGTACTTATTCCCGTTGTAGGTGAACTGCCCCGAGGGCCACGGTCCGGTCAAAGTGATCATTCCGAAGGTTATCGGTCTGTTGCGTGCGGCAAGGTACTCCGAAGAGTTGCGCAAGACGCGGACGAGGTTGTAGTCGGTGACTCTCGACTGCGGCATCTCGCCGTAGTAGACGTAAGTATAGCCGTCGCGCGCGCCGTAGATGAGGCTATCGGCGAACTTGGCGTACAGTGTGACCTCGCCTTCCGTCCCTTGGGGAATGCTGTCCACCTTGCTCTCCTCGGCATAGGTCGGATCGGTGTACCATCCCTCGAAGGGGAAAGCGACCTCGTTTCCCGTGGCGGGAGAGGTATATATCTTTTCCGGTGTGGGCAGGGAGACGTCCGATTGTCCGCTGTAAGTGTACACAAAGTCCCCGGACTTGCTCCCCTCGGTGACGTAGTTGATGCGGTTGTTTTCCGATTCCTTCGGCGCGACGGTCACGACATAGTCGACGGCGTTTTGTCCGTTCTCACTGAACACGCGGAGCGTAGCCGTCCGCAAGGGTTTTACGGACACGTCCACGAGAGTGCCGTTGCCTTTGGACACGGTGCCGTCCTCATCCTTGATCTTGACGACGGAAAGCGACGCGCCCTCGTTGACGGTGACTTCCTTGGACAGATCCACCGCCTTGACGCCCGACTCGTAGTGCAGGACGTAGCCGGTCTCTCCCGACTCCACCGCGGCTCCGAAGTCCACAATCTCGGCGCGGAGTTTTTGCGCGTACGAAGCGTGTAACGCCGCCACGACGATGACCGCTACAATGGCAAGTGCTACGACAGCGACAAGAAAAACAAACGCTCTCTTTTGTCCGGAATGTTTGGAAATGGCGCGCATACGCATTACTCCTATTATGATTCTATATATTATTATACATACGCGTGCGAATAGCTGTCAAGGGTTTTTTCTCCGATCGATCCGGAAAGCGCCGCCTTTTGCAAAACGCATTACGCATAAAAAAGTCGCGTGAAAATATCGGCGCGTTTTCCGCTCTTGTCTTAGGATCGCAGTAAATAGAAATCAACTTGATTTTCGGATAACCTTTCTTTCCGTTTTCGGATCCTAATTCGCCCTGTTTATGACGCCGCCGCCGAGGCAAATCCTGTCGTCGTACAATACGCAATACTGTCCCGGAGCAACCGCCCTTTGCTTGTCGCAAAAGACCACCCTCGCCCCTTCGTCGGTCCTGAAAAAAGTCGCTTTTTGCAATGGCTGACGATGGCGAATGCGGCACAAGACCTCTTTCCCGTCGGGGATCGTATCGGTGATGAAGTGAAAGCCTTCGGTAAAAAGTTCGGTCGAATAGAGTTCGTCCGGCTCGCCTTGGCAGACGTAGAGGACGTTGTTTTCCACGTCCTTCCTGATGACGTACCATGGCTTAACGTTGTCGCAGCCTTTGACGCCGCCCAGTCCGAACCCTTTATGCTGTCCTACGGTATAGAAGTACACGCCCTCGTGCTCCCCTATCACTCTGCCGTCCAATGTCCTGATCTCCCCCTTTTTCATCGGGACGTATTCGGATAAGAACTTTCTGAAATTCCTCTCGCCGATGAAGCATACGCCGGTGGAGTCTTTTTTGTGTGCGGTCGGGATCCCCAGTTTCTCCGCCATCCCGCGCACTTCGGTCTTGGTCAGAGGTTGGAGCGGGAAGAGGACGTTTTTTATCTGTTCTTCGCTGACCTGATTCAAAAAATACGTCTGGTCCTTGTTGTCGTCCTGCGCGCGCGTAAGGTACGTCCTGCCCTCGTCGGAGTGCCACACGCCGCAATAGTGCCCCGTGGCGACATAGTCCGCGCCAATCTTTTCCGCCTCGCGCTTGAACGCGCCGAACTTTATTTCCCGATTGCAGAGGACGTCGGGATTGGGCGTACGCCCGCGCTTATACTCTTCTACAAAGTGTGAAAAGACTCCGTCCCAATACTCCTTGCTGAGATCGACGGTATAGTATGGGATATCGAATATATTGCAGACCCGACGCACGTCGGCGTAGTCCTGCTCCGCCGTGCAGACCCCGTCGTCCCCCGTCTCCTTCCAGTTGTGCATAAAGAGTCCGACGACGTCGTACCCTTTGTCCTTCAAGATCGCCGCGGCGAGACTGCTGTCCACACCGCCGCTCATTCCCACGACCACTCTAGTCATATTCCACCTCTTGCGTCCTCCATCATAGCATGAAAACGGATCGTTTTGCAACGAATAATCCCCTCTCGGAAAAACTTTTCGCGTATAAAGGCAACGCGAAGGGCAATACTCGTCGTATCGACAAAAAGGAGATTTTTTATGAGCTTTAATCCGTTTGAAGAAAAACCGATCTCACTGGACGCCGCGATCATGGACTGGTCGAAGATCTATCCGAAGTCCTATGACAAAAACGACGTCGATCCGTACACCAAGGTCAGATGCATCCTGATGAACGGGACCGAGTATGAATCCGTCTGGTACTCACACCAATTCCATCGACACTGCGCCGACAACGACGTCCGAAGGTCGCTTGCCATCGTCCGCAGGAACGAGCAACAACAGCAAAAGCGCGTCGCTTGTCTCAAGCCAATCAACGAGACGGTCCTGGAGACCACGATCAGCTACGAACAGCTCGCGGTGGACCTGACGGCGATCTTCGCCCAAAGCGAGCCCGACCCGTATGTGAAAAAGGCGCTCGACTTCGCCCTCCTGGAGGACTTCGACCACCTGTATCGCTATGCCGATCTCCTCGACTTCGAGCAAGGCGTCCACGCCGAGAGACTGGTCGGCAACTATACCGAGATCACCCCCGGACGTCCGACCATCGCCGAGCATCGTCACGGAGGCGACGACGTAAAGCGCCACGTCAACTTTTCCACCTGCGACCCGATCACCAAACTGCACGTCTCCATCATCACCGCGGCGGAACAGCAGACGATGAACTACTATATGAATCAGTCCGCCTTCTACTTCTCCGACCTCGGAAGGCGCTTGTATCAGGAGATCGGCATGATCGAAGAGCAACACGTCACCCAATACGGGTCTCTTATGGACGTCAACGTCCCCTGGGCGGAGTGCTGGCTCAATCACGAGTACACAGAGTGCTATCTCTACTATTCCTGCTACAAGGACGAGACCGATCCCTACGTCAAAAAGATCTGGGAGCAGTGTCTCACCCAGGAGATCGCCCACCTCCACGAAGCGGCGCGTATCCTCAAAAAGGTAGAAAAGAAGGACTGGCAGCAAGTCATCCCCAACGGCGAATTCCCGACCTTGTTGTCCTTCTCCCCGCAAAAGGATTATATCCGAAAGGTCCTGCGCGACACGGTGACCTTGACTGCCGACGGGGAGGACTACCGCACCGTAAACAGCATGCCGGACGACAGCAAATACTTCTTCGTACAAGAGCGTCTGAATAAAGAGGTAGACGACGTCCCCAGCCACGAAGTCATCAAAGAATATATCGAAGACTCGGGTATGGACTACCGATATGAAGACTTTGAGAATCCTGTACAAGAACTTCGTGACAGACGACATGACAATGTGTCTTTGGCGAGAGTCAAGGAAAAAGTAAACGCCTAAAAAAATATAAGGAGATATATCACTATGAAATTGAAAGACAGCAAGACCTATCTGAACTTAGCCAAAGCCTATGCCGGCGAATGTATGGCGCGGACGAGATACGAGTTCGTGGAATACGGCGCGAGAAAAGAGGGCTATAAAAATATAGCCGATCTCATCGACACCATCGCCTACCAAGAGTTCAACCACGCTCGTATGATGTACACCTTTTTGCAGACGGCAGAGGACGGACTGATCGACAACATCGACATCTCCAGCGGCTATCCCTTCCGACAAAAGTGGAACCTTTTGGAGAACTTGCGCATTTCCGCGCAGGACGAAGCCAACGAAGCCGAACTGGTCTATCCCGAGTACGCGAGGATCGCCGAAAAGGAAGGTTTTCCGGATATCGCAGGACTGTTTAAGAACCTCATCCAAATCGAGACCTGCCACAAGATGATGTTCACGCAGCTCTACGAGCAAATGCGCGACGGCAAGCTCTACAAAAAGGACGCTCCCGTCAAGTGGAAGTGCGCCGACTGCGGATATGAGTTCACGGGGACGGAAGCGTTCGAGGACTGTCCCGTCTGCCACGCAAAACAAGGCTCGATTTTGTTGATCCTCGACAGTTAAACGATCTTGATCGTTCCGACAAAAAAGCTCCTCCCGTTTCGGACGGAAGGAGCCTTTTTACTATAAATGCGAACAAATCCCGCTATCAGCCCTTTTGTAAGATCTCTTCCAGCGCACGGAGCGCTCTGCCCCTATGGCTGACGGCGTTCTTCTCCTCCGGGGTGGCGAGTCCGAAGGACTTGTTGAGATCATAGGAAAAGAACAAGGGATCGTATCCGAATCCGCTCTTTCCCTCGGGCGCGTGCAGGATCTCCCCATAGGTCTTTCCCTCGACGGTCAAGTACTTCCCGTCGGGATAGACCAGTGCGATGACGGTGGAAAAACTCGCCTTGCGATCGGTCTTGTCGGACATATTTTTCAAAAGAAGCGCGTTATTTTCGGCGTCGACGTGTCCGGGTCCGGCATATCTTGCCGAATAGACGCCCGGGGCGCCGTCGAGACAATCCACGCAGAGTCCGCTGTCGTCCGCAAGGGCGGGAAGTCCGGTTACGCGACTTATCTCTCGCGCCTTTATCAAGGCGTTTTCTTCAAACGTCTCCCCGGTCTCCTCCACTTCTATATCGAGCCCCAAGTCTTTGAGGGTGAAGACCTCTTCGAAAAAACCGCCGAGGATCTCCTTGATCTCGCGTATCTTGTTTGCGTTGTTGCTGGCGATGACAAGTTTCATACTCTTCTCCTTATTTTGAAAGCGTCCCCGCGACGGCG
This sequence comes from Clostridia bacterium, assembly GCA_017476265.1. GTDB lineage: Bacteria > Bacillota > Clostridia > Christensenellales > DTU072 > CAG-1782. Next base: position 1,794 of record JAFVAC010000076.1, on the reverse strand, counting down.
GGGACGAAAAAACCTATTCTTTTGTGACGGTTTTGTAGATTTCGCTCTTTTTCGGCGGCTTCTTTTGCAACAATCCGCCTATCATCGTTCCGACTCCGCAGAAAGGTCCGCCGTTGCTCCGCATGATGAGTCCGTCCACGACCTTGCGGCTGACAAGCCCCGCCGTCATCGCGTAAATGTTGCGGAGGGGCATATCCATCGCGCCCATTTTGACCATCTTCTTCAACGCGGCGCTACTGCCTTTGGGTAGGACGACCGCGGCGAAAGTATACGCCGCCCAGCGGAGGAGTCTGCCTATCCACGAAGTCCCGAGGTCCCCGATGGTCGCGTTATAGTCGATCTCCCCTTTCTTCAACTCGTGATTATCGACAAGGGGTCTGCCCAAAATCGCTTCAAAGTCCTTTTCGGGCAAGTCGGCGCAGGACGCGATCTCGTAGTAAGCCTTGGCGTTCTGCCTGTAGTCGGGCACTGCGACCTCCGGCGCGGTGACGGTCACTTTGTCGGTCAGACGAATGTCTCTGCTGGACGCTCCGACCAAAATTTCGAACTCGCCGCTCTCCACCGTCCAGTCGCTCACGTTGACGTTGTAGAAGGCAAAGGAGCGCTTGTTCAACGTGACGGAGACCTCTTTCTCTTCGCCCGCCTCCAAAGCGACTTTGACGAATCCTTTCAGCGCTTTGTCCTCGCGGAAGATGGTACTCTCCACGTCGCGGACGTAGACTTGAGCGACCTCTTCGCCCGCACGCTCACCGGTATTTTTGACGCGGAAAGTGACGGTGACTTCTTCGTCGTCCTTGATCTCCTTCTTCGACAATTTCAGATCGGAGTACCCGAAGGTCGTATAGGACAGACCGAACCCGAAGGGGTACGCGACGTCCTTTTTTGCCGTATCGAAGTAGCGATATCCGACGTAGATCCCCTCGCGGTACTCCACCGTCTGCGGTCCCATGCGGTAGTACAGATAGGCGGGATTGTCCTTGAGCGACTTTGGGAAGGTCTCCGCAAGTTTGCCGCTGGGGTTGACTTCGCCAAAGAGTAGTTTGTAGCACGCCTTACCGCCGGCGCTCCCGGCGAGGTACATATTGAGAATGGACGAGACTTTGTCCGCCCAAGGCAGGATCATCGGCGAGCCGCCCGAAAGGACCGCCACGACCTTTTTGCCCGCGCCGACGAGGGCGTCCACAAGATCATTGTGCGAGGCGGGGATATTGAGATGCTCCCGGTCGAATCCTTCGCTCTCGAACACATCCGTCAACCCGACAAAAGCGAGCACGACGTCGCAGTCTTTGACCGCGTCCAGCGCGGCGGACAGGAGTTTCTTGTCCGTCTTTTCCCCATTGATATCATACCCAGGGGAATAGACGTAATCGGCTTTAATTTCGTCAAGATAATCGACAAAACTCTTGAGTTTGTACGGATTGATCTGCGAAGAGCCGCTCCCCTGATAGCGCATTTCTTTGGCGAGCGTCCCGACGACGGCGATCTTTTTGCCCTTTTGGAGGGGGAGCGTTCCGTCGTTTTTCAACAGGACCGCGCCTTTCGTCGCGATCTCGGCGGCGAGTTCGTAATGCGCGTCGTAGTCGCAAATCTTGTCGCGGGTCTCTCTGTCCTCGGCGCAACGCAAAATGAACTCGATCATTCTGCCGGCGACCTTGTCCAGGTCCGCAACGGAGATCTTTCCGCTCTTGACGGCTTCGGCGATGTCCCTGTCTCCGATGCCTTCGTCTCCCGGCATCTGCAGATCCAATCCGGCAAGGATCCCTTGCGCACGGTCGTTGTTGGCGCCCCAGTCGG
>JAFVAC010000075.1 GCA_017476265.1 Clostridia bacterium | reverse complement strand
CCGCAGGCAATCTGATGAGCACCGTACTATGTACGAGGTATTCAACTTATTGTTCAAGCGAGAAAAATAATTACGAGGACAATGTGCGAATGTTCCCATCAATCGGTTGACGCCTTATCGGGCGTTCTTTTTGAAATGAACGAATAATGGGTGAGCGAACCTTGGCGTTTTACGCCAAACGGTTCGCAAATTGCCGCAGGCAATCTGATGAGCACCGTACTATGTACGAGGTATTCAACTTATTGTTCAAGCGAGAAAAATAATTACGAGGACAATGTGCGAATGTTCCCATCAATCGGTTGACGCCTTATCGGGCGTCCTTTTTGAAATGAACGAATAATGGGTGAGCGAACCTTGGCGTTTTACGCCAAACGGTTCGCAAATTGCCGTAGGCAATCTGATGAGCACCGTACTATGTACGAGGTATTCAACTTATTGTTCAAGCGAGAAAAAGAATTACGAGGACAATGTGCGAATGTTCCCATCAACTGAAAGAACGCCTGAAATAGGCGTCTTTTTTACAGATCTTTTGACAAAACTCGACATTTGACGGACATTTGTAGGACACTATATTGTATCATCTTTTTGGTTAAGTGTACTTTTGGGCGCATAATTGTCCGTTCGGCGCCATTGAGTGAAAGGAATAATGAAACGTAAAGAGGTTATTTGATATGGAAAAACTATTGATCGAAGCAAAAAATCTTATTAAGACTTACGGCGAAGGCGAGGGACTGACCTATGCTCTTAACGATGTCTCCATCAACGTCTATGAACACGACTTTTTGGTGATACTGGGCGGGTCCGGTTCGGGCAAGTCTACTTTTCTCAATATGCTCGGCGGGATCGACAAGGTGGAAAAGGGCGAAATTATTGTCAATGGTGAGGATATCGTCAAATATAATGACAAACAGCTGACTCTCTATCGTCGGAATACCGTCGGGTTTGTGTACCAGTTCTTTAATCTCATCAACGATATCACCGTTTATCAGAACGTGGTCCTTGCGCCCGGTTCCCGCGATAAGGAGCGCGCTCTTGCGTTATTGGATCGCGTCGAGTTGAAGGAGAAGAAGGACAAATTCCCTCGGCAGTTGTCCGGCGGACAGCAACAGCGCGTCGCAATAGCCCGCGCTCTCAATAAACAGAGCGACATTTTGTTGTGCGACGAGCCGACCGGCGCCCTCGACGACGCCTCCGGGAAAGCCGTCCTGAAACTCCTCGAAGAGATCCACAACGAGGGCAAGACCATTGTGCTCGTCACGCACACCCGGGAGATCGCCGGAATGGCAAACCGTATCATCACGATGAAAAACGGTCGGGTGGTCAAGGAAGAACAGAATGACAATATTGTCAAAGCGGAAGAGGTAGTCTGGTAAAATGATACGCACAATGCTGAGCCCCTTTTTGAAAAAGTTCGTGGGGCTGTTCATATCCATGATTTTCGTATCTATGCTTTCGATCGGACTTTTGACGGCGTTCGCGTCCACGATCTCCAATCTGCAGAGCACTTTCCGCGATTATTTGAAAAGCAACGGCGACGTCAACGCGGTCGCTTCCATCGGGATCACAAAGATATCCGACTTGTCCGATATCACTTCCGTCGAGGGAATAGAGGCGGTGGAGTACCGACTCACGATGAACGCTTACTTGAAAAAGTCGGACGGCAGGACCATCACGACCCGCGTCCACACCTTCAAGGACGACAACAGCTCTCTCTTTAACCGCTATATCTTAGAGTCCTGCGACAAGAGCGAAGACAAAATCAACGTCTCCGTGGTGAGAAAGTTCGCCGTTAACAACGGCTTCCGCCCGGGCGACAGCGTCAAGATCGGGTTTTTCAATACCTACGTTGACTTTTACATCAACGAGATCATCGAAGCGCCCGAGGCGATTCAAGCGCGCGCAAATACCTACGTCTGGTCGGACAACACCGACTTCGGCTACGTCTATGTCAGCGAGAGCGAACTCAACAAGGCCGTCGATATGTTGACCGTACTTTTGGAGCAAAAGATCAACGAGAGCGAGACCTTTGCGCAATATTACGAGGAGATCGTTCAGAGCGCGGGCGTCACTTTCCCGGATATCGTCCATCAAGAGTTCGTCGAGCGAGGGTATACGACCGCTTTCACCAACGAACTTTTGATCAAGGGTAAAGAGGGCTATACCGAAGAGGAAGTCGCCTATTACGCAAAATATTATCTGAACGAAAAGGGCGTCAGCGTCAAAGAAGTGACCGAAAATCACAAGATGTACTACTATATGTACATAGAGAACGCCATCAGACAGCTGCGCGTAGCGGCGATCTTTCTCCCCGTGTTCTTCTATGCGGTCACAATGGTCGTCATCGGACTGTTTATGAATCAGATCATCAAGTCCATGACTCCGCAGATCGGCGTGATGATGTCGATCGGCGTGGGAAAAACGGACATCATATCCATCTTTGTCGTGTTTTCTTTGTTGATGTCCGCGATCGCAGGGGCATTGGGCGTCGGCATAGGATATTTACTGAACTATTTGCTTGCCAAGGTCATGATAAGGGTATATTCCATCCCCATCATACCGTTCAACGTCAATCCGTGGATCACCGTGCTCGCCGTTGTGGCATTGATGGCTTTTGCCGAACTGGCTACTCTGCTATCTTGCCGAGCGATCTTCAAGATCACGCCCAAGGACGCCACGATCAGCAACGAGGCGAAGAGAAGAAAGCTGTCTCCGCGCTTGGAAAGGTTCATCGAAAGATCGCCTATGAATATCAAGCTCGCCGTCAATTCCATCGCGCAAAATCCCAAACGCTTTTTCGTATCGGTGTTTTCCATTTTCGCGTCCTTTGTGATCATTCTTTTATCGCTGTTCTTCTATGTCGCCAAGACGGAGTTGGTGCATCAGACGGTGGACGTGAGACTCTCCTTTGACGCGCAAGTTTATATGCCTTCGGTCGCAACGCAAGAGACGATCGACACGGTCAAAGGCTACTCCGGCGTAACGGAATTTTTGGACTGCTACTACACCTATACCGAAGTGTCCACCCTGTCGGGGGACAAGCGGTCATATCTGGAGATATTGGCGTACGATCACACCGTCGAAAACGATCTCGTCGTCATTCCGTCCGCTGACGGCAAGTCAACGCAAAAAATACCGGGAAAGGGCTTGACTCTGCCGCATACCGTGGCAAAAGCATTGGGCGTCGGAAAAGGTTCGGTCGTCCTCGTCAACGGCGTCCCGGTCAAAGTCGTCGGAATCAGCAAGCAGTATGCGCACCCGATCACTTACGTCTCCAAAGCGCAGTTCGAGGCGATGCATCTCGAGCAATACGTCTCTTCCTTCTTGGTCAAGGTCAGCGACGAAGACGCCTTCCTGTCCTTTATGAGCGAGCAGAACGCTTCCCTGACCGTCTTTACAAAGTCGTTGAAAAAGGACTTGACGGACACCTTCAATTCCATCGATATCTTTATCTACATCCTTATAGGATTCTCCCTCGGGATGGGATTTATCATACTGACCATTATGGGACAAAACGCCCTTTTGGAGCAAAAACGGCAGATATCCGTCATGCGCGCCATAGGATTCACGGTCGGCAATATCTCCAATCTGTGGACCATGCAGAGCGTGTCGCAGTTACTTCTGTCCAGCATATTCGCCATACCTGCCGGGTTCGGAGCGGCGGCGCTCTTGTTCAAGATGGCGTCCGGCGTCACGCAGACGTATCCGCTTCTGTTCGACGTGCCTTTCGTCCTGTTTGCGTTCGCTTTCATTCTGTTTATCATCGTCGGGAGCCACGTCATCGCCATGTTGACCATCAAAAAATGGAATCTCGCCGACAATACGCGTTGCAGAGAATAAAAACAGGTTTTGACTTTCTTGCGAGGGGATGGTACACTGTTTATAGTACGGTGCCGACGCGCCGTACTTGATGGAAAAGAGGAGTATGTTATGGACAAAGATATGGATTCGACCACGGATACGCTCGATCTGACACAAGAAAAAAACGATTCCGGAAAGTCCTCTCCCGAAGGGGAGACTTCGGTACAGACGCCTCTATCGGAGGAAGACCTTCCGCTTGTGGAAAAAGGGCGGGAGGCGAACGAGCCGGACCGAGAAACAATGGAGAGCGTTTATGCGGACGAAAACGTGTCCGACGAGGACGAGGAGACCATTCAAGAGTCCATCGAGCGCATAAAGGGCAAGAGAAAGAGCCGTCGTCGTAGCAAAAGAGAAGCGCGCATAAAGAGGATCATCGATATGTCCGCAGAGCAGGACATCAAGTATCGCGGACCTCTGTCCTATCGCACCCTAAGGATCATCGCGTGGATCTGCTTTGGTATTTCAATGGTCGGTTGGGTATTCAAAACGATCGCAAAAGGGGACCCAAACGCGGAAGAATCCGACTTGACCGTTTGGGCGGCGATCTTGTCCTTTTTTACCAATCTGATGATGCCGATGTTCCTTTTGGCGAACTTCGCCAACATCCTCAATAATTCCCGCAAGTTCCGCAGTCTGCTTCTTATGTACGCCGGGTTCGCCGTACTGATATACATTCTGTTTTTGCTGTTGCACGACCGCTATATGGTGGGGCTTATGATGAACCTTGGGGATATAACTCGTCCCGAAGCCCAAGAGTCCGTAGACAATCTTCTCGTCTCCTTTGTCAAAAACGGTTTTTTCAGCTTCAATATCTTTGTGGACTTGTTTTTGTGTACGTTGTTTACTTACTTCGTGACCCACCGGCCGAAAAAAATCTTCGTCGGAAAAAAGCTCGTGTGGTTCCGACTGTTTGCGATCCTTCCGGTCGCGTATGAGGTGGCGAGCATCGTTGTAAAGATCCTCGGGACGTTGGGATTCGTTACGATCACGTCCTATGCCTATCCGCTCCTTACGACAAAACCGCCAATGACTTTCGTCGTATTCGTTATTTTGACTTTTTTCGTGAAAAAGAGAGAGGTACTGTACCGACAGTTCGGCAAGACGCACGAAGACTATCTCGCCTACCTGAAGACCAACTACAACTCCTTGCAGTTCTCTTCCTTTACGGCAAAATTGTTCGCGCTGGGGGCGATATGCGACGTTGTCCTTTTTGGCGTCTTCGCGTTGATCATCAGTCTTGCCACCGACGTTTCCGGCGATGGCGTCACGAACGTCTTCAGCGCGCTCAACGCGTGCGGCATCGGCGCGAGCTTTTCGCTTCTTTTCGCCGCGCCGATCGTGATGCTCTTTTCGTATACCAGGACGTACAAAGATACGAGGATAGACCTCATCATCTCCATCTGTGGGATCATTCTCATCGCGCTCATCGTACTGGAAGGAGTCTACAACGTGTTGTTGCGCTATTCGGGGATCATCGTCTCCTTCTTCAGTTCGACAGGCGGTTAATCCGGTGTACGATGATTTTTGACCGCTCTCATTCGAGGGCGGTTTTTTACTCTTTTATCGGCTTTCGGCTATAGATAGGGTTCTATAAGTTGATATTTTCTTTCTTTTATGTTATACTCCTATGTATAAGAGTTAATAAACTATATTTTGCGCGCGTAAAGAGGAGGACTATGGAGGAAGAAAAGGCGGTCGTTTCTACCGAAGAAGCGAGGACGGACCTTCCCGTCTTTGAAAAGAGTTCGGTCTCGGCGGATCTCAAAGTCAACAGGGAGTTGACCCGGCGTGCTTTCAAAAACTATTTCGTCTTTATGATCGCTGGACTGATCGGACTGGGCGCGGGGATCGCATTCGGGATATTGCTCGGTTTTGCCGAAATGTCCGTCGTGGTCATTCTGGTCGCGTGCAGTCTCCTCGTCGTGATGGACTGCGGACTCATCGTGTATCTCTTGGTCCAGACAAAAAAGAACGCGGAGCAGAAGATCGTCGTGGAAGCGGAGTTTTTCGAGGAGTACCTCTATTCGACAAGCTATAAAAACGGGGAAAAGAACGGCGAGCAGAAGACCTACTACCGAGAGTTTTTGTGCTATAAGACCTCCCAAGAATACGTCTATCTCTTCCCCAATAAGTTTTCCGCCGTACCCGTGAAAAAGTCGGCGGATATTCTTGCGTTTTTGGACGCAAAGGGCGTAAAAAAGAAGAGACTTTAGTCGGAAGACGAAAAATGATCAAAACATTTTCGGATATGGAGAATATATGAAACACGGTTTTATAAAAGTTGCGGCAGTCTCCCCCGAAGTCCGGGTGGCGGACTGTGAAAAAAACGCTATCGCCACGACGGAGGCGATCCGTCGCGCGGTCGATGCAGGCGCCAAAATCGTCGTCGGACCGGAGCTTGGATTGACGGGCTACACCTGCGGCGACCTCTTTTTGCAGAGCGCTCTTTTGGACGGAGCGCGCTCCGCTCTTCTATCGGTCGTCGCCGGTACGGAAAAGCTGGACGCTCTTGTCTTCGTCGGTCTGCCGCTTGCGGTGGACGGCAGGACCTATAACGTCGCCGCCGTCCTGAACCGCGGCAAAATTCTGGCGTTCGTCCCCAAGACCTATCTCCCCAATTATGACGAGTTTTACGAAAAGCGTCACTTCTTCCCCGCGCCGAAAGGCGTCGGAAAAGTCCGCTTCGAGGGGGAGGAGTACCCCTTTGGGACGGATATCCTGTTCCGGTGCGAGACTATGCCCGATCTGGTCGTCGCCGCGGAGATCTGCGAGGATGCGTGGTCGGTCACCACGCCGGGGACCCGGCACGCCCTTGCCGGTGCCACCGTCCTTGTCAATCTGTCCGCTAGCGACGAAGTCGTCGGAAAAGCCGACTTTCGAAGAAAACTCCTCTCCGCCTATTCCGCAAGACTGGTCGCCGGCATCGTGTACGCCGACGCGGGACGGGGAGAAAGCACCACCGACGTCGTCTTCGCCGGACACGACCTCGTGTACGAAAATGGCAGACTGCTCGCCGAGAGCAAACCCTTCGGCGATGGCTTTGCTTTGACCGAACTGGACGTCAAATACTTGGCGCACGAACGGGCGAAACTCTACAATTACGACTACGAGCGGACCGAACATCTCGAAATACCTTTCGGACTGTATTTGTCGGAGACGTCGCTCACGAGGCGATATGATAAAAACCCCTTCGTCCCCGAAGACAAGTCCGTCCTCGACGATCGCGCCGATCTGATCTTACGCTTGCAGGCGGAGGGACTGGCAAAGCGTATCGCGCATACCGGCGCGAAATGCGTGGTTGTCGGCGTCAGCGGAGGACTGGACAGCACTTTGACGATGTTGGTTGCCGTGCGCGCGGTCGAAATCGCCAATAACGGTTGCCGCCTGATCGGCGTGACCATGCCCTGCTTCGGCACGACGGGCAGGACCTACAACAACGCTTGCCGATTGGTCGAAGAACTCGGCGCCGAACTGAGAGAAGTCAATATAAAGGACGCCGTCACCGTCCATCTAAAAGACATCGGGCACGATATGACGCCCGACGTCACTTACGAGAACGCGCAAGCGCGCGAGCGCACGCAGGTCCTTATGGATATCAGTAATAGGGAGGGAGGGTTCGTAGTCGGGACCGGCGACTTGTCCGAACTGGCTCTCGGATGGGCAACCTACAACGGCGACCATATGTCTATGTACGGCACCAACGGTTCCGTCCCCAAGACGTTGGTGCGCCATCTGGTCCGCTACGCCGCCGAAAAGTCCTCCGACCGTCTGAAAAAGACCCTGCTTGACGTGCTCGATACGCCCGTCAGTCCCGAGTTGCTCCCGCCAAAAGACGGCGAGATCGCCCAAAAGACCGAGGACCTTGTCGGACCGTACGAGTTGCACGACTTTTTCCTCTACTATACCGTCCGCGCCGGGTTCGCTCCCGAAAAAGTCCTCCGCATAGCCAAGACGGTCTTTGCTTCCGACTATGACGAAGAGACGATAGAAAAGTGGCTCCGCGTCTTTGTCAGACGGTTTTTTACGCAACAGTTCAAGCGGTCCTGTATGCCCGACGGGGTCAAAGTCGGCTCCGTCGATCTCTCCCCGAGGGGAAGTTGGCGTATGCCCAGCGACGCCGTAAGTCGCCTGTGGCAGTTTTGATCGTACAAGAAGATAAAATTGGAGGGATATATGTTAAAAATAGCGATATTGGATCCGAACGGCGATCAAAGAGCCCTTTTGACGGAGTATTTGGCTCGCTATCGGACCGAAAAGGAGATAGAGATCGAAAGTTCGTTTATAAAAAACGATGACGAGTTTGTCGAAAACATACAAAATTTCGACGTTGCCATTATGCGCTTTAGTGAAGCGGATTTCGCTTTGGCAAAAAAATTGCGCCGGGAGAGCAAACTCCCTCTCATTTTCATCGCGGAGGAAAAAAATTTCGATCTGACCGACTATAGAACGCAGGACATACTCGGCGTTTTGCACACCGGGTTTTCCTATCCCGCCTTTTACACGCTGCTGGATCGTGCGGACTCTCGCGTCATCTCTTCCGAAGTCCCTTCGGTGGCGGTCAACACCAAAAAGGGTATTCGCCGCGTCTCGGTGGACGAGATCTATTATTTGGAAAGCACCCCTCATCACGTCGTGTATCACTTGAAAGAGGGGGACCTCAGGGTAAGAGAGAACCTCTCCGAGTCCGCGAAAAGACTGACCGCCGACCGCTTCTTCCGGCTCGGCGGGTATTTGGTCAATCTGCAGCACGTCTACAAAGTCTGGGAGAGCGACGTCTACGTCGGCACCGGCTGTTTGCCCCTCCCGCGCAATAAAAAAGCGGACTTTTTGGACAGCCTTTTGGCTTTTATGAACAGGGGGTAAGTATGGACGGACAGCTTATCAATATGTTATTGTCGATCAATTTGAGCTTTGCCTTTACGATGATCGTCTATTGCGCGCTGTTTACCTATTCGTTCAAGCGTCGCGGACACTTTGTGTTGCGCGTCATATGCTCGCTTTTCGGAATAGGCGCCGTTTCGACCGGTATAGCGTTCGGGCTCTATGGGTTGTTGACTACCGTCCTCGACCCGAGCGTCGTCATCAACGTTGACCTCTTGCGCGCCGCGTCATACGTCTTGTACGTCGTCCTCGGTGCGATCGCGATCAGCGTCTGTTTTGACGAAAAAGCGCTCCTTACGCTGTTCGCCCTCGTCGCCGCCAACGCCTCTATGAGCGCCGCCAACTCTATTTACGCCATCTGGTTGGACGTATTCCATCTCAATTCCATCTATTTCTCGATGTACAACGGCTACGACGCGTGGAGTTTCGTCGCCTTCTACGTCACCCATATCGTCGTTATCGTAGCGGTGTATTTCTTCTTCGCGCGCTACTTTGCCCGTTCGCACAAAGAGTTCGGAAAATCCATCAACAAGTTCGTCCTCGGATTGTACGTGATGTACGCCTTCTTTACGGCGGCGATCTACGGTTCGCAGTTCTTCAATATGACTCTCATCGGCGTGGACTCTCCGGCGATCCCGCTGATCTTCAACGGGTTCTCGGTGTTCTTCGCCGTGTTCGTCCTCTTCGTCCAGCGCTTCAATCTCGTTTGGAGCAAGGATATCCAGGAGCAGGAGGCGGCGAAAAACTTTCATCAGCACTACAAGGAGCGCGCCGATAAACAGCAACATAGCGTCACGCTCGTCAACGAAAAATTAAAAGAATTAAAGGAGCAATTATCCACTGTTCTTGCCGATCAGCATCTGGACGAAGGAGTCTTGGAAGAACTGCAAAAAGCCATCACGGTCTTTGCTTCCGACGCCCGGACGGGTTGCGACGCTCTCGACGTCCTCTTGACGCAAAAGTCTCTCGCACTCAACGCCGCGCACGTCGATACCACCGCTATGGTGGATAGCAAAGCGCTGGACGCAATGGAGGCGTCCGATATCAACGCCTTTTTCGGCAACGCCATCGACAATGCCGTCGAGTATCTTGAAAACGCGGAGGAGGAGAAGAGATTCTTGCGGATCTCCGTGACGCGAAACCACTCTCTCGTCTTCGTCCGTATGGAAAACTATTGCGACGCCGAGTTGTCTTTCACGCTGGACGGAAGACCCCGCTCGACCAAAAAGGGAGACTCTTACGGCTACGGTACGCAGAGCATCAAGTCGGTCGCGCAAAAGTACGGTGGCACGGCGACCTTTTCGAGGGAAGGGGACCTGTTCGTCCTCCATGCGCTGTTTTGCCTGAACGAGGCTCATTAGGAGGGTAGAGATGATCATTACGGTAGTATGCGATATATACGGTAGAGAGAACAACGGCAGTGCCATCGTCGCCTACAATCTCATTCGCTTTTTGAAAGCGCAAGGGCACGACGTGCGTATTTTGTGCGCCGATCAGAATCAAAAGGGCAAGCCCGGTTATTGGGTCGTCCCCAATCTCAACTTCGGCAAACTCCTTAACGCGTATGTCAACAAGGTGGGCGTCACACTGGCAAAACCGCACAATCGGATCATAAAAGCCGCCCTGTACGGCGTGGACGCCGTCCATATCATGATGCCGCTTACGTTGGGGCTCGCCACCGTCAAGATCGCGCACGAAATGGGATTGCCCATCACGTCGGGGTTTCATATGCAGGCGCAAAATTTCACCGCCTACTTCAAACTCAACTGGTCCAAAGCCGCCAATAAGATCGCCTATTCCTATATGTGGCAGCACTTTTATCGCTACTGCACCGGGATCCACTACCCTACGCAGTTCATACGCGACGAGTTCGAGGGGAGTATCGGTTTGGAGACCCCCGGGTACGTCATCAGCAACGGCATCCACAGCTACGTCAAGCGGAGACCGGAGCCAAAACCGCCCGAACTGCAAGACAAGATCGTCGTCCTGACCACCGGTCGCTACGCCACCGAAAAGAGCCAGGACACTTTGATCAAAGCCGTCGCCCTCTCTAAATATAAGGATAAGATACAACTGATCCTGGGCGGAGAAGGAGCCAAAGAAGGGCTGTATCGCCAGCTTGCAAAAGACCTCCCCATTCAGCCGATCTTCAAGTTCTTCTCCCGGACCGAGATCATCGACGTCCTGAATTACTGCGACATCTACGTCCATCCGGCGCAGATAGAACTGGAGGGCATCTCCTGTCTGGAAGCCATCGCCGTGGGAAAACTGACCATCGTCTCCGACAGCAAACTGTCCGCGACCAGATATTTTGCCGTCGACGATAGTTGTATCTTCAAAAACCGCGACGAAAAGGACCTCGCCCGCGTCCTCGACTACTGGATCGAGAATCCCGAGCGCCGCGCCGAGTACGCCGACAAGTACCTGAACAGCGCCGTAGCTTACGACCAGGACGAGTGTATGAAGCGAATGGAGCGGATGATCTATGACGCCATCGACAAGGTGTACGGAGAGCTGCCCAGCGAGACAAGTCCCGTCTGTAAATACCTCGTCGTCAGATGACTTCACCCCGAAAAAAGACCGTTTTACGCGTCCGACCCCGGACGCTTTTTTATGCACGAAATACAATATGCAACAATTATGCATTTATACAGTAATATATGCGTATATTTGTATAAAACTAAAATAAAATAAAAACTTTTTGCATAAAAATTAAAAAAGTGTTTTCAAACGCTTGCTTTATTTTTTCTCGTTTGCTATGATAAGGGCACAAACAAAAAATACAAATTGAAAGGAGATCAAAACAATGAAAAAAGTACTTTCTATCGTAATGGTGATCGCACTTGTGGCGACCTGTATGGTAGCCCTGTTCGCTTGCGGCGCCCCGGAAGATACGTTGCAAGTCTACACCAACGCCGGGTTCGCGCCGTTCGAATACGTCAACTCCGCCGGTAAAGTCGTCGGCGTCGATATCGACATCATGAACTATATCGGCAAAGAACTCGGATATAAAGTCATCATCAATGACATCGAGTTCAAGGACATCCTCAACCAAGTGCAGGGCAGCAAGCTTGCCGTCGGAGCGGCGGGTATGTCCAAAAACGACGAGCGTGACAAAGTGGCGACTGCTTCCATCGTGTACGCTACTTCCGTCCAATATGTGATCGCCCCCAACGGCACTTTTGACGCCGACGCGGTGGTGACGCTTGACGCGATACTGGCGGCAGCGGACAAGATCGGCGTTCAAGCCGGTACCACCGGACAGTACCTTATCGAGGACTACATCGAAGAGGTCGAGGGGAAAAACACCACCGTTGAATATACCAATGCCATCGTTGCCAGCACCGATATCGGCTCCACTCTTCAGGCTGTCGTCATCGATGAATTGCCCGCTAAGTCCATAGCCGGAGCCAACAGCAACCTCTCTTGCTGGAAGATCGACGCCGAACCCGAAAGTTACGTTCTGTACTTCAACAAGGACGCAGGCGACCTCGTCAAAAAAGTCAACGCCGTTTTGGAAAAGATGATCAAAGACGGTACCATCAATCAGTACATCATCAACCACAGCAACGGTAACTAAGAGTAGGTTTAGAGAAAAACAATGTCATTTAGCGAAACAATAGAATACATTTGGAGTGTCCGAGGCTTGATTATGGAAAGCCTCGGCATTTCCATTCTCATCGCTTTCGGCGCGCTTCTCATAGGCTTTGTTATCGGTGTGATTTTGGCGGTCATCCGCATTGCGCCGAAGACCAACGTCTTTATCATAGTCCTTGACAAGATTGCCCAACTGTATATCACCGTCATTCGCGGGACGCCTACGATGGTCCAACTGTTGATTATGTACAGTTCGATCATGGTCGGATTCAAGTATTTGGAGACCAATGTTCTCGTGCCGATCATGGCGTTCGGGATCAACAGTGGCGCTTATATGGCGGAGATCATTCGATCGGGCATCAACTCGGTGGACGTCGGTCAGATGGAGGCGGGACGAAGCGTAGGGCTCAGCTGGGTGACCACGATGTTCAAGATCGTCATTCCGCAGGCGATCAAGGTAGTCGTCCCGACCATTTTTAATGAGATCATCATTTTGGTCAAAGAGACTTCGGTCGTCAGTGTGATCGCATTGCGAATAGGCGGCTTCCAGAAATGGGATCTACTCGGACTCACCAGCAAGATGGCGGTCGCCAAACCCGCTACCTACAACGCCTTTTTGTACACGGCGGCGGCACTTTATCTGATCGTGGTGCTGTTGCTGACGTTCGTGCAAAAGAGGATAGAAAAGAGGATGAAGATAAATGAACGACACCATTGATACATCTTTACATAACGTCGAATCGGAGCCGGAAAAACAGCCTTTGATAGACGTCCGCTATCTCACCAAAAAATTCGGAGATCTCCTTGTTCTGGACGAAATATCCACTAAGATATACGAAGGGGAGCGCGTTGTCATCATCGGACCGTCGGGAGGGGGCAAAAGTACGTTTTTGCGTTGCCTGAACGTTTTGGAAGACCCGACCGCAGGAGAAATTTTCTTCGACGGAGACGACCTGACCGACCTGAAAGTCGATATCAACGTATGCCGACAGAAGATGGGTATGGTGTTTCAGCAGTTCAATCTGTTTGACAATCTGACCGTCATAAAAAATATCACGCTCGCGCCTATCATAGTGGGCAAACAAAAACTCAGAAAAGCCAAGTGGAATAACTTCATTTTGCCTTATTACAATAAGTATTTGGCGAAAAACGAGAAAAAGATACGCGACCGAATAGATAAGAGAATAGAAAAAAACAAAAAGATCATCGAGGACAACAATGCTCTTCTCGCTCCGCTGGAGGTCGAATGGGAAAAGACCAAAAAGACAGTGGAGCAGAAAGGCAAGACCCTTGTCACTTATGACGGCAAGTTGACAAAAAAGAAGCTAAAACTCGTGACGAAGATCGAAAATGCCGAACGAGTCATCGACCGTACCGAATATCCGAAACCTAAGACGCCGATCGAACCGGAATTTAAGAACAAGAAGGAAATCAAGGCAGCGGCGGTCAAGGACGCTTACGAATTATTGGAGCGCATCGGACTAAAGGACAAAGCGAACGTCTATCCGTCCACCTTGTCCGGCGGACAAAAACAGCGCATCGCCATCGTAAGAGCCCTTGCGATGAAGCCGAAAGTGATGCTCTTTGACGAGCCGACCAGCGCGCTCGACCCCGAGATGGTGGGAGAGGTCCTCGATCTCATCAAGCAGATTGCGTCGGAGGGGATGACGATGGTCATCGTCACGCACGAGATGGGATTTGCCAAAGAAGTCGCTTCAAGAGTGCTGTTTGTCTCCGAAGGCAAGATCGCCGAAGACGCCCCGCCGGAAGAGCTCTTCAACGCCCCCAAGAACGAGCGCTTGAAAGAATTTTTGCGAAAGATCTTGTAAGGGAAACAAAAAATGAAAAATACGGCTACCCAAAGCCGTATTTTTTTGTTGCACGGGGACGGGCATCATGACCTGACCGAAGGCGGTTTGATGCCGAAGCGGAAGGCTCCCCCCGGCACGTCATCCCGAGCGTAGTCGAGGGATCCCACGGCGCAAACGCGATCTACCTTCACTTTATTCTGATGAAGTGTCGAGGAATAACTTGCTTTTTCCTATACGATATGGTATGATAAATCCAATATCAATTTTTTCTGTTTGGAGAATCATATGGACTACGAATCATGGAAAGCGTACGACCCGCAAGTCTTCGGAGCAATGGAAAGAGAACTCGGTCGTCAGCGTGAGAATATAGAACTGATCGCCAGTGAAAATTTGGTCTCCCCCGCGGTGCTTGCCGCCGTAGGCAGCGTCTTGACCAACAAGTACGCCGAGGGCTACCCCGAGAAGAGATACTACGGCGGGTGCCAATACGTCGACGAGGTGGAACAGATAGCCATCGACAGACTGAAAGAACTGTTCGGGTGCGACCACGCCAATGTCCAGCCGCATAGCGGAGCCAACGCCAACTGGGCGGTGGAGTTTGCCGTGCTGGAGCCGGGAGATACCATCATGGGGATGGACTTGAGCCACGGCGGGCATTTGACCCACGGACACCCCATTAACGTCTCCGGCAAGTATTACAAGGTCGTCCCTTACGGCGTGGACCAAGATACCGAGGTCATCGACTATGACGCGGTCAAAAAGATCGCGTCGGAGTGCAAGCCCAAGCTCATCATCTGCGGAGCCAGCGCATATCCGCGTAAGATCGACTTTGCCGCGTTCCGAGAGATAGCGGATTCTTGCGGGGCGTATCTGATGGCGGACATCGCCCATATCGCCGGATTGGTCGCCACCGGTCTGCACGAGAGCCCCATTCCTTACGCCGACTTTGTCACGACAACCACCCACAAGACCCTTCGCGGTCCTCGCGGCGGGGTGATCATGTGCAAAGAGAAATTCGCCAAAGTCATCGACCGTTCGGTCTTCCCCGGTACGCAAGGCGGACCGCTCATGCACGTCATCGCGGGCAAAGCCGTTGCGTTCGGCGAGGCGCTCAAGCCGGAGTTTTCCGCGTATCAGGCGCAGATCGTCAAAAACGCGCAAGCTATGGCGTCGCGCTTTATCGAAAACGGTGTCCGTTTAGTGTCCGGCGGCACTGACAATCACTTGATGCTCCTCGACCTCACCGGCACGGGAGTCACGGGGAAAGAACTCCAGATCCTTTTGGACGAAGTACACGTCACCGCAAATAAAAACACCATTCCGAAAGAGACGCTCAGTCCCTTTGTCACCAGCGGACTCCGCGTGGGAACGCCCGCCGTCACCGCGAGAGGTATGGTGGAAGAGGACATGGTCGTCATCGCCGACGTCATCACCGATATCATCAGACGGAAAGAGTTAGCCAAAGAAAAAGCCAACGTCACCGTCGCCGCCCTCCTCAAAAAATATCCCCTATACGAGGACTGAGTCGGTTTTTGTCAAAAGTGGATCGCGCGGACACCGTTCCGCGCTTTTCTTTTATGTGTACTTGAAAAAAACATATAAATATAGTACAATACTTTTATGAGTAGGAAATGGAAAAACGCGGTAGGCGTCTTGCTTATTATCGTCGTCGTGGCGGCTGTCGTCGCCGGGGTGACCGTCGCCGTGTTGGACAACAACAAAAAAAAGACCGAGGTCGAGTACTTCGTGGACGTGGCGCCGACGGACTATACCGCCGACGAAAACGTCGTCTATGTAAAACGCTTCCGCGACACGGTCGAGAATCTTTTTTCCTTCCTCTCCGAAGAGTTAAAGTTGAAGACGTTCGCCGATCGCGTTCTGAACGCGGCGTCTCTTGCCAGGATCCCCGCCGAAAAGTTGGACGGCGTCGCCACGGCGATCAAAAAGGTAGACCTCGCGTCCATCGGGAGCGATCTGGTCAATATCGACGAGGAAAAGATCCGCAGATTTGCCGAGCGGAGTACCCTGTCGGTCATGCAAGGGGCGGTGAGTGACCTCTTTTCTTACAGCGGACTGTCTACGGGCGAGTTCGCCGCGTTCTTGTACGAATACCTCGCTCTTTACGGCACGGAGACTTATAAGGCGACGTTGGCGGTCCTTGGCAAAGAGACCTTTGTGGACTTTGTCGGGGCGACGCTTTTCGTCGTTACCGAGACGGGCAAGATGGGTACGGGCATCGTCTCGCACGGACAAGCGATACAAGCCGCCGCGTATGAGTACGGTTCGATCGTAAAGGACGCATATGCCGTCGGGGACGACGTTTTTTCCGAAGCCTTCGGTCTTCGCTTTAATCGGATGGAAGGATCGGAGGATTCCGTTGCGTTTATGAACGAAAAGACAGGACCCCTTTTCTGTCTGATGGGGTATTTGTTTTCCGAAATAAGCTTTTCTACCGCCGAAAACCTCGCCGAAAAGAATTTTTCGTCCGACAATGTGTCGGCGTACGTCGCGCTTGCCAAGGATATCTTGCGCGGAGCGGACGCCTTTTTGTCCGATTACGGCGAGCGCATGGGCGCGGGCGATTACGACGAGCTCGCCGCCGTCATAATCGAGTACTATGACCGACTGAACCGCGCCCGGTATCTCTCCCTATCGGTCGATCTGAGCGCCGATCAGATGCGGGAGTACCTTGAGGAAAGACGGGCGGGCACGACCAAGTTCTTCTCCGCGCTTCGTGCGTTGGGGACGGAGGGGGACTATACCGAGGAGGAGAGAGCGGCGCAAGTAGCGGACTTTTCGGCTTTTTCGGAAGAACTGAACGAATTGGGCGAGGCTTTTATCTATCTGTGGTTTGCAGAGCGAGCGGGCGAACTCGACGAGGAGGCACAATGACGCTGGTACAGGCAAAGGGTATCAAAAAGAGTTTTGACGGCAGGACAGAGGTCCTGCGGGGCGTGGATCTGACCGTGTACGAGGGGGATTTTTTATCCATTCTCGGTGCGTCGGGAAGCGGCAAGAGTACACTTTTGACGATCTTGGGCGGTATGGACTATCCGACGGAGGGCTCCGTCATAATGGACGGCAGGGAACTCAACGGCATGAAGGAAAAAGAACTCGCCGCTTTGCGCAGAAGGACGGCGGGATTTGTCTTCCAGTTCTTTAACCTCGCGCCCTATCTGACCGCGAGAGAAAACGTCTATTTGCCGCTCGTCCTGGACGGGAAGAATCCTAAGGCGCATCGGGAAAAATTCGATTTTTTGATGGACTATCTCCGCTTGGGGCACGTCGTGGATAAAATGCCCGCCGAACTGTCCGGGGGAGAACAACAGCGTACCGCCATCGCCCGCGCCCTCATCTACGAGCCGAAGATCATTTTTTTGGATGAGCCGACCGGCAATCTGGACTCCACGGCGGCGGACGAGATCATGCGCCTTCTTGCCGATCTCAACGTCCGCTTGTCCACCACGATCGTGCAGGTCACGCACAGCGAGCAGAACGCCTCTTTCGGCAATCGGATCGTCAGGATATCCGACGGACTCATCACCGAGGACGTCCGTGTCGCCCGCGCCCCCGTCATCCCGAGCGACGACCCTTCCGTCATCCTGAGCGAAGTCGAAGGATCTCAATCGTCCGACGGAGAGGAGGCATAATTGGGCATACTGGTCCGCCATACGGCGAGGAGCATAAAGGACAATCTCGGACAGTTGGTCGTCATTTTGTTGACGGTCACTTTGGTGTCCGCCGTCTTTTTTGTCACGCTGACGATCGGGGGACTGTTCACCAATCTCCAGACCTCGCTCAAAGCCCGCCTCGGACACGGCGCCGACGTCTCCGTCACGGGGGAGGCTTTTTCGGAGAGAAAACTCAAGCAATACGCCGATAGCGCGACGGATATCGAGTACTATGAGACGTACTTGCAACTCGCCGGTCTTTTTCGTTCGACCGAAAGGAGCGAAAGCAAAGTTGTCCTCGTCGAAGCGACGGACGTCAACGCTTTTCTGACCCGTCACGGGCAAGAACTCATCGTCTCCGACTCCTATGAATACAGCTACGGCACGCCGGAGGTCTTCATCGGCGAGTCCTTTGCCGAAGAAAACGGCGTCAAAGCGGGGGACCGCGTCAGTATCTACGTCGGGACCTTTGATCGATACTTGACTTTGACCGTCTCGTACGTCTTCAAAAATTACGGCGTCTTTGCCAACAACGTCGTCAACAACGTCATCGTCGACTATCGCGCGGTCGACAACTACGGCGTCGTCAACGTCGCCAACATAAAACTCGTCGAGGGAGCGGACAAGGAGAAAGTAAAAGCCGAACTGTCGGAGGTCTTCCCCGAAAACGTCGTCTCCGACAGCGTACCTATCGCCGAAGTGGAGCGCGTTGTCGGCAACAATCAGAATCTTCTGAACGTCGCCTTGGTCTTTGTGACGGCGATGATGATCTTCATTCTCTTTTCCGCCTATCTCGTCGTCGCAAAAAAACGCGCGAGAGAGTTCGCCGTCTTCCGTGCCGTCGGCGCGGACAACGCTACGATCGTCGGCGCGATGGTCGCTGAGGGGCTCTTCTACGGACTGGTCGGCGCAGTCGTCGGCGCGATGGTCGGGCGAATAGGAATGGGGATTGCGGTAGAACGCGTGATCCCGAACTTCCCCGACGCCGTCCGATATACGGCGAAGGACTATATTCTGAGCATTCTCTTCGGCGGGTTGGTGTCGGCTCTTTCGGCACTCTTTCCGATCTTGCGCGTCGTCAGGACTTCGGTCCGCGGATCCTCGGTTGAGGTCCGCTCGGTCGGGCGGAAAAAGATCCGCTTGTCTTTGCTCGTCTTGTCGGCGGTCCTTATGGCGGTATCCGTCGTCTTGTTGATCGTCTTGCCCGACCTGTCGTTGCCCTTTACGATACTCCTCGTGGTGGCTTCGGCGGTATTCGTCTACTCCGCCATTCCCTACGCGATCGCACTGTTTTCCGCCTTGCTGTCCCGCTTCAGATCCTCCCGTCTCGCCGGTATGAGCGTCAAAAGGAATCCCCAAGGGCATCTTTTGTCCGGGCTGGTCGGATTCGTGATCGTGTTTACCTTTTTGGTCGTATCCATCGTCAATGTGATCATCTCCGCCATCACCCCCGACAACGCGCGATTTTTAGCGGACTTTGCGGTGGAGAGCGTGCAAGGAGACCTATCGGCTATGCGCGACGATATCGTATCCATCTATGGCGTAGATCGTGCGGAAGTGATATTCAGAGACATCGTACTATCGATTACGGAGCCCCAAACGGGGCATTCCAAAGGCGTCGATGAGAGGGGAGTGGCATTGTATTCCGTGCCCTATGGATCGGCTATCGACTTTTTGTCGCAGTATGTGACCGAGGAGGCTAAGGCGCGGTTTGACTCCGTATTGCACCCGGTCATCGTGTCGTATGATCTTGTGGGCAGATACGGGATCAAGGTGGGCGACGAGATCCGGATGAGCGTCGAAAAAGGTCTTTTGTCCGACGTCTTTACCGTAGTGGGGATCGATTACGGTCAGACGGCGAACGACCGCCTCGTCATCGTCAGGGAGGACTCTCTCAGGATCGACGGTAGGGACTATCGTCCGACGAGCGGCGTGCTTTTTATCGACGCCGATGAGTCGGTCCCCAACGCCGACCTGTACCGGGAGCTTCGCCTCTCCGCGGAAAGGCACTCTTGCTACATCCCCCGCTTCGACGACTGGGCATACGCAACCAGCGTCGGGATCCGCGGGGTCGTACATTTACTCAGGTTCTTACAGTTCGTCGTGAGCGCGGTGGCGCTGATCGGCGTAGTCAATCTGACCGTCGTGACGCTCTATGAACGGAGGCGCGAGCTTAACGTCTTCTTTGCGGTCGGACTCGGGAAGGACGGCTATGTCCGACTCGCCTTGTTCGAGAGCGTCATTCTTTCCCTTGCCGGCGTCGTCGTAGGCGTAGGGCTGTCCCTTGTCGTCAATCGT
>JAFVAC010000074.1 GCA_017476265.1 Clostridia bacterium | reverse complement strand
TCGTCGCCGCCAAAGCGTACTTCGACGGTCTGAGCGACGAGGTCATCAACGCCAAAGAGTTTTCCAATGCGCGCTTCGTGCGTAACCTCTATGAAAGGGCGGTGGCAAAGGCGGCTATGCGCTGTCAGATCGCCCGCAAAAAGGAAGTCACTCTGACCAAAAACGACTTCGATCTCGCCATCGCAGACAAGGAGTTCGCGTTCAAGCCCGCGGACAAGAAGACCCCGATCGGGTTCCGGTAAGAGGAGGGCAAAATGACCGACAAAAAGCTCATCGAGGCAAAAGAGGACGCCATAAGAGCGTTCCGCACGGTGAAAGCGTTCCTGGACGAGCAGGAATTGCACTACGCCGTGGACGAGGAGGACAGGAGGTTCGACCTCTCCTTTATCGACAATCTGGAGTGTATGATCGTCGCGGACGAGGAGAGAGAGCTGCTGTACTTCCGCTTCCGGACCGATATCGTCGTCAAAAAGGAGGACGCGGACAAGTATGCGATCGCGTTTTCCTGCGCCAACGATCGCATCGCTTTGGGCGGATTCGAGAAAGACGACGGTGGCAGGATCTGTCTTAGGTACGTCCTCCCGTTCAGCGGGAGCCTTCTTGCGAAGAAAGCCGTCGGCAACGTCGTCAGCGGGATGCTTTTTGAGGCGTCCGGCTGTTATGACAAGTTCACAAAAGTCCCTTCCTGCGACGAAAAGTACGAGCAGATCGTCGCATTGTTTTCCTGAGAGGTGCCCTTATGAATGCCATCGACCGTAAAAAGCACGCAAAAAAGACCTTCGAGAGCGTCCTTGCGATGTTGGACGGGATCCAATTACACTACACCGCGGAGGAAGAGGACCTGAGCGTCCATCTCAAAATGACGGGGGACGACTTCACGCTCAACGTCTTTATCGTCATGGACGAGGACCGGGAATTGGTGCGGTTTTTCGTCAGACCGCCTTTCGACTTTCCGGAAGAGAGGAGGATCCTCGGCGCCAAAGCCGCCGCCGACATCAACAATCGACTGATCGTCGGCACCTTCCACTATACCTACGAGAAGGGCGGATTGCTCTTCGAGGACGCGCTCGTGTACGGGGACACCATTCTTTCCAAAGAGGTGTTGGAGAGAGCGTTCCGTCTGGCGGTCCACACGGTGGACGACAATATCGAGACCTTCTTCGGGCTCGCAAAAGGGCTGATCGACTACGAAGAGTTCCTGGCGCGGATCGACTGATAACCTTTAAGAACACCGCTGTTTCCCGACGAAAAATGTCGGGAATTTTTTGTCGTTTTTTTCGCAAACGGTCTCTTTTTCGCAAGGTTTTTTTGCGTGCGAAAAATCGGCGAAAACGGGAAAAACGGAGGGTGTTTTTTCCTCGTCCGTCGGAAGGAAAAAACGGTCTTGCTAAGCTAACGGTCGGGCGGCAGGATCCGTAAGGACGTTTTCGGCGGAAAAAGTCGCGTCCGACGCCTCTCCTACGGAGAAAATTTACGGTATTTCCCGTCGGAATTATTTTTTTGGGTTTATTAAGTTGTGTTTACGGCAAAGGTGTGGTATTATAGTATATGCTCAAAAATACTGAAGTAGTATAAGCATTCATTATTTATAGGTGGTATTATGAAGAAAAAACTTTTACTCATTTTGACCGTCCTCATCGTCGTTTTGATGGGACTGACCGCCGTGGCGTGTACCGACTATACTTCGCCCGAAGATAAGAGCGAGGAGACGGACACCGTCACCCGTACGCAGACCATCACCAACGGCACGTTCTACAACGCGCCCGGCGCCTCTTCCGACGCCTACGTCAAAGTCAACGTGAACGGTTGGACGGCGACCAAAGGCAGCCTCGGCACTTCCGCCAACGGCGTCACGATGGGCGTCATCGACCTGAAGGACGAAAAGGGCTACGACCTCAACAAAGACAAACTCGTCGTCGCCGACAAGACCGTCTTCAACAATCCCGGCGTCGATCCTCGCACACCGCATGAGACCGACGAAGAAGGGGAGGAGATCGAAGACCTGCAGGACACCAACGCGCTGCTCATCGCCAGCAACGAGACCGCCGGCAGTCTGTATTACAAAAACACCTCTTCCTTCAGTCTGGAAGCGGGCAAGTACTATCTCTTGCAGTATTCGGTCTGCTCCGTCGTCGATCTGACCGACGTGGCTGACGCGGACAAGGACAAAAAGGGCGCGTGGGTCCATCTGACCGGCGCCGTCGAGTATCTCAATCCGTGCATCAACACCGAAGGACAGTGGAAGACCTATTCGATCCTGATCGAGTCCAACAAAAACGCGACCGCGAGCATCGACCTCAGACTCTGGCTCGGCAACGGACCGGAGAAGATCAACGGTGTGGACAACGCGTACG
The DNA here is from genome assembly GCA_017476265.1 of Clostridia bacterium. GTDB lineage: Bacteria > Bacillota > Clostridia > Christensenellales > DTU072 > CAG-1782. The sequence continues at coordinate 34,496 of JAFVAC010000074.1, read as the reverse complement.
CCACCCGCGGCGCCGTCCTTTTCGACAACTTCATCTGCACCGAAGTCTCCACCGCGAGCGACCCCGCCTACAACGAGGGAGAAGTCGTCACGCTCAACCATGAGAACTTCGCCTCTCTGTCCGCCGCGACCGAGAGCCGGATCGCGTACGTCTCCGACTACTATCTGCCCGACCTCGGTCTGACGCAGATCAACGAGAGCTACAACACCCCCACCACCACCAACGCGATGAAGTTCTTCTATAGCTTCCGCGAGGGTTCCTACTCTTCCGCCAACGCCAAAAACTATACTTTGGTCATCGGAAAGAGCGGAATTTCTTCAAGCGATCGTCCCTCGGTCACCAACGCTTTCACCGGCGTGGTCGATCTGGCGAAACTCTACGGAGAGGATCACGATAAGAATACCTATTCCGCCCTGCTTGATTCGACCTACTCTTTCGGCGCTCCCTCGTACGAAGACTGGAGCACCAAGATCATGGACGGCAATCGCGGAGATCTGAACGGGCTCGCCGAAACCAAAGCTCTTATGTTGTACCACAACGATCTCTCCGGCGCCGGCTTGACCAACAAGTCCACCCTGACCGTGGAAAAAGATAAGAACTATATCGTAAGCGTTTGGGCTTACGTCTGGGCTCCGTATGACGAAGCGACCGGCACGTTCGTCTACCCGACCGCTAACGCGCCCAAGGCTCCCGCGAATTACACCGCGACGCAACAAGCCATTGTTGACTACTATCGCAACGAGACCGACGAGGGAGAACTCTTCTACGGCTACTTTGAGAGTCTGACGGCTGCGGATCAAGCGATCGCCGACGGCGCCGCGCCCACTCCCGAGACCGACGTCAACACCATCAACGCGCTCGTCGAGTCCACCGATTATACCACCGCTCTCAAAGCGCAATACAACGCGCAGGTCGCCTCGAACTTCAAGTATAAGTACCTCAAAGAGCACTTTGCTTCCTATGTCGACGCCGGCACGCTCAAAGCGGGCGACGAGACCTACGTCAACTATTCCTACCTCAAAGAGCGTAGCAACTTCTTGAAAAACACCTGGCCCGCCATCAAGACTCTGATGGAAAAATGGGACCAATACGACGATGACAATCTCACGTATTTGTCCAAGTACACCGTTTGGAGCAACAACAACGATCGGCCTTACGCCAAGATCAAATTGACCGGCGCGGGCGACGATCTTGTCAAGACCACCGATACGTTCAATGCCGGTTGGGAAAAGATCGACTTCTACGTCACCGGCAATCAGCTCGGCGATCGCAAACTGACGCTTGAATTCTGGTTCGGCGAGGGGACCGCGACCGAGTATGAGAACCTAATGTTCGGCGGCGTCTTCTTCGACAATATCTCCATCGTCGAAGTCACCGACGAGGTCAAGGCGAATACCTACGCCTCCGCCGACTGGCAGATCCTGTCCCCGATCACCGACGAGAGCGAACTTGATTTCGGCGGGTTGATCAACAACGAAGTCGTCTCCGACCACTGGACGGACGAACTCGCCACCGGCGTCGCCAAAGAGGACGCGGACAGCATCATGCTTGAATACGTCCCCAACGAGTCCATCGGCTCCATCGAAGTCGGCGGCAACACCGTCACGCTGCAAGAGCTGGTGCTCACCCACGGCGTGCCCACCGCTTCCGTCCTCACGGGTAAGGATACGTTGACGATCAAGAAGAGTACCGCCTATCGTATCGCCGTCTGGGCGAAGACCGCTATCGAAAACGACAAGGATATCACCATCGCGCTGATCGGCGGCACCGAAAACGACGTCGAAAAGATGGCCGTCCTTTCCAGTGTGACCGGGTTTGACAGTGAAGACTGGAAAGAGATCGCCTTCTATATTATGGGCGACTCGCAGGTCGTCAATTACGTCGCTCTGCGCGTCACCGTGGGCAGCGGGACCCGCTACTCCACCGACGACTACGTCAAAGGAGAAGTGCATCTTGCCGTCCTCAACTGCTCCGAGATCAAGTACAGCGAGTACAGCGCGACCTCCAAGAGCGGCGACCAGGTGAAGTCCTACGCCTTTGCCAATACCGCTTCGGCAAGCGACAGCGTCACCAACGGCAACTTCTCCTCCATCGACTACAGCAAGACCTCTGCGGACGAGTTCGACGCACAGGGCGGACTCAAGGACGACGGTGTGGGGATCCTGTCGAGCTGGACGCAAGGCACCGCCAAAAACAACACCTATAACACGATTAAACTCAAGTCCGCGCGCGTGACGGGCGATCAATATACATTGAGCTGGAATTCGGTCGTCGGTATCGACTACGCCGGCAACGAGACCCAGCCGACGGCTTATGAAGTGTACGCCAAGTTCACCGAAGACGGCGAAGTGGTCGAGCGTCTGTACAAGATCGTACCGGCGTCGGAGACCTCGGTAGACGTTGATCTGACGGGCGTCAAGGCGACCTCCTTCCGCGTCCGCGCGGTCAGCGACGCCGCCGTGTCCTCCTTCAGTGAATATATCACGCCCGGTTCGGCTACCGCCAGCGGCAACGTCCTCGTCGCCAAAGGCTCCGAGCCCGACGGAAAGAAGGAGATCAAAGCCGGCTCGGTCAATAACGACGGACTCTTTGCCGGGTCCGATTACGTCAGCCCGTACAAGTCCGCTCTCATGATCTCCTCCAACTACAGCGTGGCGCAGAGCATGACCGCTTCCGACAAGAGCCTGTCCTCCTCCGGGTACTATTACGTCTCGGTGTGGGTCAAGACCGTCGGCGACGCGAAGGCGTCCGTCACCGTCGGCAACGTCAGCAACGTACTCACCGCCGACGTCGAAGAGAACTATATCGGATTCGTCGGTATCTCTACCGGCGACAAGTGGACCCAGTACGGCTTCTACATCAAGACCGGCACGACGTCCTCCTCCTTCGGATTGGAGTTGAGCTTAGGCAATCCGTACGCCGTCAAGGCGAGCAAAAAGATCGGTACGGCGACCACTTCCGTGGCTGTCTACGACCAAGCGGATCTCTCCTCCGGCACGGTGTACTTTGACGCAGTCAAGGTCCTGACGGTGGACGAAGCGGAGTACAACGCCGCCCTTGAAAAGGGCGAGAACACCCTCCTTGCTTTCGACTATCTGTATGGTGCGGACAAGAACCAATACATCTTCAAGAACCTCGTCTACACCACCGACTCCTTCGACTCCTTCACCGAAAACACCACCGCCGAAGGCACCGACGGGTATAACTTGGGCAACACCCCCAACAACTACTCCTGGGCGAAGGCTTCCGACGCGACCGGGTCCGACGAGGACGAGAGAGTCTACGGCGTCTACAATTACGCTACCGACGCTATGGACAAACTGAAGGTCGCTTACACCGTCACCGATGAGAACACGGCGACCGAGACCAACGTCTTCGAGTCCTTCATGCCCGACGGATTCTCGATCAGAGACTTCTTGCATATCGACGGCTACAACAGCTTGCTCATGAGCAACAAGGTCCCCTTCGGACAGAACTACACCGTCAGCAACACCGTCTCCATCGCCGCCAAGTCCTACTACAAGGTCACCTTCAAGGCGAAGACTTTGATTGCAAAAGAGGTCAAGCAAGACGACGAGACGACTTACTCCACAGAGGGTGTGTACGGCGAGTTCCGTTATATGCCCAACGGATCTACCTCTTCTTATGAGTCCGTCTACGTCAACACGAACGGGGCGAGCGACGCGGTCGAGTATACGATGTATATCTACAATCCGTCCGCTACGTCCTCTTCCGCAAAATGGGCGTTCTTCCTCGGGGACAACGCCGACGAGAAGGATGAGATCGGATCGAAACAACTTCTGCTCGGTATGATGGTCATCGACCAAGTCTCCATCGAGACGATCGACGAAGACGTCTATACCGCCGCCAAGACGTCCTTTGATGCCCTCGACGACGGAGCGAAGGCAAAAGCCACCGCTAAAGTGTACGCCTATCCTGAAGATAAGGAGAGCGAACAGAAAGAGGAGCCTTCGGATTCCGACGACAACAACGGTGGCAGCACCAGCATTTGGGACAGAGGAGACGCATGGCTCTTGATCTCCAGTATCGTGATCGCGGTGGTCATCGTCATCGTCGTGGTCGTAGTCGTCATCAGACGTTGGAAGAAGAAGCACCCGAGAGAGGTCGTCGTGGAAAACAACGTGTCCACTACAAAAGCGGCGAAGACCCCCGAGCCCGAAAAGCCCGCTGCGCCCGTCGTCGCGGAACCCGTTGACGAAGACACCGAAGAGTACTCCGACGTCGTGGAAAAGCCCGTCTATGTGCAGAGGGTGGTTCGCAAGGACAAGAAGAAAAAAAAGAAATAAAGATCTGACTTTTCTTCGATAAAAAGAACAATATCCGCCGAGTGATCGGCGGATATTTTTGTTCAGACTCGGGACTTTGCTTGTCGTCGCAGATGGAAAAAGCCCTTTACGTCCACAAGATCGGTGCATAGACACAGGGCGATATAGGACGCGACGCCAACCAAAGCGGACGGAAAGATCGCATAGAGTCCGAGCCCGTCCGCAAGGAGCGACTGGACTCCGTCGGACAAAAACGCCGACGGAAAGACGAATAGGAAGACCGCGACGAGGCGTTTGACAAAGTGAAATTCGAACTCAACGTATTTTCGCAACGAGTAGACGTTCAGAACGGCGGTGCAGAGGAGACTGACGAGGGTAGCGGCGGCGACGGAATAGATCCCGATGTACTTCGGCAAAAAGACGACGGAGAGGATGAGAGCGACGTTGCCGATGAAATAGTTCCGGAAGGCGACGCCCTCCTTGCCGATGGAGTTGAGAGCCGATTGAGTCAGTTGAGACAAGCTCATCGGGAGCATGACGTAGGCGGCGTATTGCAAGTATTCTCCGCTTATTGCGTCGTCGTAAAGCAGTTCGGTGATCTCCCGACCGAGGGCGATATACGCCGTCAAAAACAGACCGCCGATGACGAAAGCGAAGTTGAGCCCGGCGTTCAACTGCCTGTTGAGGACGTCGTATCGCTTTTTGGCGCCGCTTGCGCTCATCTCGGGGATGAGGACGATGGCGAGACTGCTTATAAGAGCGTTGGGCGCTAAAAGCAGAGGATTCGCCATGCCGGCGACTCTCCCGTAGGACGCGGTGGCTTCCGCGCCCGTCATCCCGAACTGCATCAATCGTAGTGGCAAAAGGAAGGCGATCAAAGTAGAGATCAACCCGGAAAAGACTCGCATCGCCGTCACGGGCAGCGAGGGGAACAGGATCTCTTTTATTTTGGACGGGCGAGTTAATTTGCCGCCTTTCACGAAGAAAAGCACAAGGAGCAAAACGGCGACGATGACGTCGCTTACCGCAAAGGCGAGCGCCACGCCGTAGACGCCGGAGACGCCCCCTACGACGCCACTGATGAAGAGCGCGGAAAAGAGAATGCGCAGGACTTCTTCCACCGTTTCCGTCGCGGAAAAGGAGGTGAAATCTCTCTTGCCCCACATCCACCCCCGGACGACGGAGTAAATCGTCGTGGACATAAGCGCTGGCAGCGTGACAAGGAAGAGCGGAAGAGCCCCTTCGTCGGCGAACAGAAAGGAGAGATTCGTGTTGAGAAGCGCAAGCGCACCGGTCGTCGTGGCGGAAATGAGGACGCCGAGTACAAGAGCGGAGGAAAAGTAGGAGTGGTCCGCTCTGCCGTACAGAGCCTCGGACTCGGCGGCTTTTCGGCTCAGGACCAGGGGGACGCCCCCGGAGGACAACGAGGCGAAGAGATAAAACACGCTCACCGCGATCTGATACAAGCCGATCGCTTCCGCTCCCAAAGCGCGGGAGAGGTAGATCTTGAAGACGAAGCTGATGACTCGCGTAAACACGCCGAACACGGTCACGGTTGCGACGGATGCGAGGACTTTTTTTCTTTTCATAGAAAAATTATATTGCCAAAGGGGGCTTTGTATGCTTGACAAGGGCGGACAATCGACCGTACAATAGAGTCGTGCAGAGTAGACAAGCTGCGTCAAGTGGTGCGGAATGGGATGTTGTCCGCACACGAAGACCCTTTCGGTCGCGGTTGCTTGTCGCGTCCGTTGCCGGTTTTTTGGAGCATTCTTGCTCCGACTGATTGCGTCTACGGAGGCTCTCCATAAGGGAGGTCTTTTTTTATGCAAGAGGAAAGTGAAGTTCGGGTCAATCAAAGGAAGAGACCCGTCTTTTCCACCAAAGCGATCGCATACACCGCCGTCCTGACCGCGCTGTCCGCGTTGTGCAATATCTTCACCTGGAATTTCGGCACCGGCAACAGCAACGCGATCTCGTTGACCTATTTACCCGATTTTTTGGCGGGAGCGTTTTTAGGTCCCATTCCCGGGTTTATTTGCGGATTGCTCGGCGATCTGATCGGCTGTTGGATCGCCCCGAAGGGCGCGATCAATCCCTTTATTTTGGTCTCCAGCGGAATGTTGGGGCTGATCCCCGGAGTGGTCTTTTGGCTGTTCAGGGGAAAGAAAAAGGAAGTCAAGTACCCTGTGGTCGCCGCCATTGTCAGTATGATCGCCGTCTATGGCGTCTGTACCAATCTGAATACCATAGGGATCTTCGTGATGACGTCCTATATCAGCAACAAGTACGGCACGATGCTCGCCTGGTACGTCTATCGGACCCCCTGGCAGACGGTGGTCTGGGCAATTAACGCCTTTTTGTGCGTGTTGTTGTATATCCCGATGAGAAAAATACTGAAGATAGATAATTGACGTTTATATGTAGCCACGGCTACAAATAACGACAAATTATGACAAGCACCTCTACCTACCGAAGTCGCAAAGAAGCGGCTTAATTCGGGCGTTTTTTTTGTTCTTTGTCGAAAGTGCGCAAGAAGTGCCGAAAAAGGTAAAATTTTTGTTAATTATGCCTTGTTTTCTTGACGCGCGCTGTGATATACTGATAAAAGTGATAATATTATATAAATATTCGTCGCGTTTACTACAATTATTCGGAGTTATGCTCTTATGATATATTCGTTCAAAAAAGGCGTCGCGGGGGACTTTACCTTTTCGGAGAACCTGGTCCCGCCCCATGCCTATTTCACGTCCTTTTCCTCCCGGGCGGCTTTCCGGGAGAGACCGGGACAGAGTCGTCGGGATCTCTCTGACAGACGGCGTTCTTTATCCGGCGAGTGGGACTTTGCCGTTCTGCCGGACGGCTTGACGGGGGAGACGTTCGACTCCTCTTTGTGCGTAGACAAGATCGCCGTACCGTCCTCTTTGATCGACCTCGGCTTTTGTCCGCCCATCGGCGTCTCTCTCAAAGGCGAGGGACCCGATTTGTCCCATCCGAAGAAGAAAATACCCGATGGAAAAAAGTCTGAAAACTTTCTTTTTATCTACAAAAAGTCATTTTTCGTCAATGATCTGTCAATGAAGTACACCGTCGTATTCACGGACGTAGGCGGCAGATTCGACGTCTACCTCAATGGGGTCTATTGCGGTTTTTCCGCGCTCGGCGAGGGGGAGTTCTCCCTGCCGTATCTGGTGGAAGGAGAAAACGAACTTCTGGTCGTCATCAAGCGCTGGAGTCCGAGACTTTTTATTGCGCGCGGGAGCGCGAGAAGGGACCTCGGCGTCCTCGGCGACGTGTATCTCACTTGGCGCGGGCAGAACGCCCTCTTTGACTATAACCTCTATTGCACGGAGGATAACGGCGTCTATAACGGCAAGTTTACTTTCGTTTTCTCGTCCGACAACACCGGAGCAAGAGCGGAGATCAATCTTTCCCGCAACGGTGTGGAGGAGTTCTCCATCCGTTCGGACGTGACGAGTTCTCCTGTCGAATATGAGTTTTCGCGCCCGTTTTTGCCGTACAGTTCGGATGATCCCGCTTTGTACGACCTTTGCGTGCGTATCATCGAAAAGGGGAAGGTCACCGAGTACGTGCGCACCGAAGTGGGATTCTGCGCGCTCGGCGAGCAATCGGGCACGATCACATTGTCCTCGTTGCCGTTGAAAATCCGCGCGGCGGAATACAACGCCGTCCGCAACGGGTTCGGCGAAGCGATGACCTTTTCGGACTACGTCAGGGACTTTGCTCTTCTCAAAAAGTACGGTTTTAATGCGATCAAGACGGTCTTTCCGCTCGATCCTTCCGTCTTGGAAGCGGCGTGCAGAGCCGGACTGTATCTCATTTTGTCCGTGGGGCTGAATACCGACGGTGAGAACGTCTTCGGAACGAAGCACCGCGACCTTGTGTCCGACGACAAGCGTTTTTCCAAGGCATATTTGGAAAAGACCGCTTATCTGTATGCTCGGACCGGGAACAATCCCGCCGTGCTTTTTTACGACTTCGGGCAGGAGAGCGCGACCGCTTTCAACGTATCCCGCGCTCTATCCTACGTCGCGGACAAAGGGCAAAAGCTCGTCCTCGCGCGCGACTATGCGGACATCGTCTCTTTGGACGCCCCCACGGTGGACGGATTGATCGACGAGATCAACCGGGTCAGCGCGCAAAAACCCGTCTTTTTGCGCTCCTACGCACTGTCATCTGGACTGGGCTCGGGGTATCTGACGGATTTCGATGAAATAATAGACAATACACCCTGCTGTCTGGGCGGGTGCGTGACCCGATTCGTCGACGACGGTCCCGACGGACTGTGCCTACGCGACGAAGGGCTCTTTTCGGGGGATCGGAAGGCTTATCCCGCGGCGGAACTGCACCGCTACCTTGCCCGTCCCATCAAGGTCCGCGTGGCGGCGGAGGACAAGATCGAGATCATCAACACGTCCTATCGGACCGACGTCAAGGACAAGACCCTGCTCTTTACCATCCTTTGCGACGGCAAAGTCGAGCAAAAATACCGTATGAACGTGGCGATCCCGCCCCGGACGGCGCGAGAGATCGACCTCCTGTTCGGGCAAGATACGGGGGACAAACATCTGACGGTAACTTGTTATGATCGGGGCGGCGAAGTCTCTTGCGAACAGCTCGTTTTGCATACCGCGTCCCCCTTCTTCGACGTGCGGACGGGACAAAAACTGAAAGTTTGGGAAAAGGGCGATTTTTTGGAGATCGCGTTCGAGAGCGGGAGGGCGACCTTCTCCCGTTCGACCGGGGCGCTCGTGCGGTATTCTCTTCTGGGCGTTGAAGTCCTCAGCGCCGCTCCGGGCAAGAAGACCGGCGGTTGCGCGGGGATCAAGATAGATCGACCTTTCGTCCGCAACATTTTGAGCGGGGACTATGCCCGTACCGACTTCGTGCCGGACAAGTTTTCCTATACGACCTCCGACAACAAGGCGGAGATCTCCATAGACACGCGCCTCTTTGTGGACGGAAAGCAGTGTTTTACGGTCGCGGATAAGTACCTCGTGTACGCTTCGGGAGCGATCGAAGTCACGTCCGTCCTGCGCCCGAACAAAAAGTGCCCGCCCAATATCGACTGCTTTGCCAAAGCCTTTCGCTTTAACGGCTCTTTCGACCGCGTCACTTATTACGGCAGAGGAGCCGGAGACAACTACGTCGATCTCAACGCGCACGCGATCTACGGCGTCTATGAGACGACCGCTGCCAAAATGTCCTCCGGTACCGATATAGGGCAAGAGAGAGGGAATCGTACCGACGTCCACTATACCGTGTTGCGCAACGCCGAAGGACTGGGACTGCTCCTGTCTGCGGACCGCGCCCCGTATCAACTCCGAGTCTCTACTTCCTCCGACGAAGAACTCGCCAAGGCGTATCTCATCGGCTCGGAGGCAAAAATGAGCGGCGTCTACGTTGACGTTGCTGCGCTGGTCAGCGGCTACGGCGGAGGATTCGGCGAGCCTTTGCCGAAATATCTGGTTAAGAGCGCCGAGCATACGTTGACCTTTACGATGATCCCGCTGAAAACGCAAGCGGAATGAGAAAGTAAAAGGGGAGGCAAAATCGCTTCTCCTTCTTTTTTCAAAAAAACGAGTAATTTTTCGGAAATTCACTTGCAAGAACAAAAATTATATGCTACAATACAAAACCGAAGCGAACAAGCCGGTGTGGTGGAATTGGCAGACGCGCGGGACTCAAAATCCCGTGGTAGCGATACCGTATCGGTTCGACCCCGATCACCGGCACCAAAAATATCTCGTCCGATAGACGAGATATTTTTTTTGTGGCAAAAGCGTTGTCGGGGGTGGGGCTATTAACACGGCTGAGCCGAATATAGGGAATCTCCTGTTTCAAATTTTCAGGGTTGATAAAAGAGATACATAATCATGATAGCTTACTTTTGGAAATATTATTTTATTCGTCAACCCATATGATTTCATTTTCAATTTCCCAAAAAGTTTTGCCGTCAAATAGATTAGCCGTCAAAAAGCATTCTACTACCTGGTCTTTTTTATCTTTGTGGTTGGTATAAATCCATAGATAACCGGCTTTTTTTGTATCCGGCTCTACTTGATCTAAAGCCAAAGAAAAATTATTATTCTCTATCCACCCTTGAATAAAATACTTTCTATTTCTGAACAAGAACCATCTTTCATCGCCATAATAAAGACCATCAACGAACTCATTTACATTTCCATTGATCATTTTTTAGGTACTCCTTTAAAAAATTTTTTGTATTTTTTATATTCCTCATCAGTCAACGTCCTAGCTCTAGTTCTGCCAAAACTCCTGTCATATTCATGGATATGCAGTACTTTTTCATATCGATTACCTGTTATGCTTTGTTCCGGATGATATGCGATTTCATACTTTAAGTAATGATCATTCCCGTAAATACGCATTTCGTGAAATGTTCCATCGGGTCTAAGTTTGATATATGCATTACTCGAATGTGCTTCTTCAGGTAATGAGTGCTTTCCTGCTAATCCTTCCAATATTTTCACGCCGTTTATTTTGCCGACAATTTTATAAGTATACGCCACGCTATTTCCGCTTGCAAAAGTTCCTCTACCGCCCATTTCGATTGACCCTCCTTGTTGTCAGATAGTCAATCGTCACGATATCACCTTTCATCTCAGGGAAAGGTTCTCCAAGACAGATAATTGCGGCGGGGTTGATTTTTTCCAACATTGCGCTGTATCCTCGCATAAAAGCTAGCTTATTGCGCTTACACCCAATCATCCCAACGGCGACAACGGAGCCTTCCTCTATGCCATCAAAGCAAAAGTCAAAACTTGCGGTATCGCTCCAACTGACCGTTGGGATAACGGTTAAACCGTTGCTTTGCCAATATGCTCCGCACCAACGGTTGCGAAACACATTAAAAAGTTGTATAGCCTTTGGCATTTCGGCGTAGAGACTATAGTCCGGCGTCAACAAGAATTTGTATTGACTTAATCGATTAAGTGATTTATCAAAGTTATAATAAACCCCCTCCATACGATAGTCGTCAATAAAGAAATGGACGCCTTTTGCCCTGTTTTCGTCAATATCATTTGTCTTTATATCAGAAAAACAAATTAAATCGACTTTACTTACATCGAGTTTGTTTTTACGGACAATTGGAATATTCCATTTTCCGAGCGCATCAAACTCATTGCGTAAAAAGGTCTGCTTTGACCTCGCTTCAATAGTGTGCATTTCACACCTCCTAGAATGTTTTTCGCCTTTTCTTGAAAGACAAAAGCAAATATCTTGACATAAAAGGAGGTTTTTGCTAAAATAGCTTTCGTAGGTGTTACTTAGTTTAGCATCAACCGAATAACTTCGACTTAATTGTTGCCGCAATTTTGTCGAGGTTTTTCTTTTATGTAGTATTCAATGGTTTTTTGTATTCTGTTCTCCTTATTAATACTTCAAGCGTGTTTCCGCTGCCGATTTAGAAACGCCATATACATTCATGATATCCGAAACTGACATATTTTGGGTCGCTTCATAGGGCATCATCACTTCGCCGGCAAGCACTTTAACAATCCATTCCAATCGTCTAAAACAAGGTGTTTCGTCCGTTAATTGTCGAGTCAGGATGGGCGAAAAGCCCAATTTGTCAGCAAATACATGCATTATTTCATGCATAATATGCATTCTGTGCCCACCGATTTTTTTCTCATACGCCCCAATATAAACAGATTCTTTTATTTGAATCAAGTAGTTCTCTTCCGACATAATGCATTGAGCGGGGACATTGCCGGGCAGGATGGAATCCTCGACTATTTCATAGTTAACGTCGGAAAACCCATCCAAATCCCGTAATTGATCCAAAAGCACCACGGGGTCAATCGGCTCGTCTGCTGTGAAATGACATATGGAGCGAAAGAATTTTGCGCAGTAACGCAAATCGTTTCTGCTTGCCGGTTTGGTCAAATAATCCACTAATCTTCCTCCTTATTCAAAAGCTTAATTATGGCTTTTGCTGTTTCATCGTCAAGGTCTTCGAACGACCGTTGAAATTGAATAGCGAGACGGCGTTTAGGTTCGGTAGCAGAGAATAGATTAATCTTCATTTGTGTTTTAGATTCTTCTATGGCTTCTCTTAATTCATTCTGTTCTTGCGCGTTTAATTTATAATGCTCAATGAGCTTCGGAACCCATTCTTCCGGGACATTCTTCTTTCCGCTTTCTACCGCAGAAACAAAAGGGACTTTTACATTTAGTACTTTTGCCGTGTCACCCATAACTTCGTGATATTTCACACGAAGAATGCGCAAAAATTCACCATATCTTGTATATGTCATTTTCAATGCCTCCTTTGCGTTATCAATAGATTAACACATGTTGCCTGATTTGTCAATAACTTTCTTAACAAATTTTTGGTTAATTTTTTTATTTGCAAATAGTAAATATTTGTAAGACACTGAGCAAAAAAGAATGTAAAAAAGGGATAAAATGCATTCAGGATTGTCTGGATATGTAATCGACACTAAGAAAACACAGTTAATTTATATTGTTGAAAGAGTTTTGATAGAACCGCTTAATTGCGCCTGCGCGCACGGTCTACTGAATGCTGATCGACAATGTTCCGTAAGTAAAAATATTTGTAGCAAGATATACTCGCTTTTCTCTTACCTAATATTACCTACTTATTATTTGGGACGGACGCTTGACGGGTTTCGACATTAGAGCGTTCCGAAATAGAAAAGATGCGGGTTTTTATGTTATCCTTTAGAGAATCATATGTGATGAAATGCAATATAAAGGCACCCTAAAGCATCAAAATAGAATCCTAAAACAGAAAATATAATTTCCGATGGGTCAATGGGAACTGGAGAGGGAAGGCGCTTTTGCGAGCGCATATTCTTTCGGCAGAAAAAACCGTTCGGAAGAGGTTCGTGAAAAAAATGAGATTTTCCTCTTGAAATGTCGCGCGCAATATTATATAATAGCAAATGGAGTACTATACTCTTTCGCTTTACGCGCGTGCGTAATGCGCATGGAAAGTAAATTAATCTTTGGAGTGTGCGCTATGAGAGGCAGTTACAAATCCGGACAAAGAAGGATCCTATCGGGGTCGGCATACAAGATCATCATCGGTGTGATCGTTTTGGTCGCGGCGGCGCTTGCTGTGACTCTGCTTGCGGTCTTACCCGCGTTGGACGCGACCATTACGCCCGAGAGGACGATCGTCAGCATAGAGCCCGTCTCCGGAAACAACATCGGCGTGGGGAGCAATGCCTCTCAGATCCCCGTGCGCGTGACGTATTCCGACGGTTTTGTCGACGAGATCGTCTTGGGCAATACCACATTCACCGGATTGGACGTCACGTCCACCGGTTCGCAAAAGGTCGTGTTAAGCTACGGCGGGTTCGAGCAGACGGTGGAGTTTAACGTCGTCGATATCGCCTGCCATATCAGCTATCGCGCCTCCGTCGGCGGCAAGATACAAGGGGAGATGGACCAAGTGGTCCAAAGCGGCGAGGACGCCGCCACCGTCATCGCGGTGCCGGAAACCGGGTACGTCTTCGTCAAGTGGAACGACGGCTATCCGCTTGCTCAGCGCAAGGACCTCCGCGTCACCAAGGACGGATTGCTCAATCTTGCCATCTTCGAAAAGGCGTCCTACTACGTCCGCTTCTACTACGACGACGGAACCGTCGCCTCGGAAGAGAAGGTCACCTACGGCGAGGTCCCGACCAAGATCCCGAGCTACGGCGACGACCCCAAGATGGAGAAGTACGGCTACGTCTTCACCGGCTGGACGCCCAATCTCTACGTGGACGTGGACGGGGAAAACTCCCTTGTCACCATCGACCGCAACATGAACTTCACGCCCGAGTACGTCAAGCGGGCGACCGACTATCAAGTCACCGTGCCTCTCGACAAGTACGGGCAGGCTATGGGCAAACTGATCATCCGCAGCGTGGACTACGAGAGCGTCAACGTCGAAGGGTATTTCGCGCACGATCAGAGGGCGACCATCACCGCCACCCCCTATAACTCGCGTGAATTCGCTTACTGGCTCATCGAGGACTTAGACGGCAATCTGACCCGCGTAGACAAGGACGGCAGCGCCAACGTCACCGTGGGCGTCAACGGAAAGCAAGTCGCTTTCTCCTCCACCCGAGAGGGCAGCAGCGTGCAGGACTATGTACTGAGCTTCACGCCCGATGAAAACGTCGCGCAGGTCAAGATCCGTGCGATCTTCGCTTACAGCAACAGCGACATCACTTTCGTCAACTATGAAAACCCCGAAAACGACAACGTAGAACTCAAGGTCACCGGCTTGCCCTTCAACACCAGCCTCAACAGCTACAAGGTGGGCGATGTCGATCTCACGAGCGGACTTCCCGTCCCGGCGGAACCGGTCGGGATGCAGTTTGAGGGGTGGTATGAGCTGGGGGACGAGTCCCGCACGCTCATCACCGGCGCGGAGACCTTTGAACAGCCGACGACTTTGGTCGCCAAGTGGAAGCGCATCCAGTACACTCTGATCTTCTCCTATGTGGACGACAGAGACGAGAGCGTCGAGTGGCACACTACCGTCGTGACCTATCAGGACGCCTTTGCCAGCGGGACCAACGGCGGCTTGCCGCTCACCAATCCGACCAAGTCGAAATACGTCTTCCTCGGCTGGCAGGACGCTTTGACTCTGACGTCCGTGGACGACAGGACCAAGCTCTACGCCGAGCAGGCGCACATCGAAAACGAGGACTTCATTTCCCGTCACAGACTCTACATCATACCGATCTGGGCACCGAAGAGCCACGTCCTTAAGTTGGATTTCGACGGCTCCGGCACGGCACAACTTATCATCGACAAAAACAAGGTGGACGCCGAAGGCAAGGATCTTTCCAGGACCGTGTCCGTCCTCGGCGAGTATACGATCACGGAAGATCACTCTTACGAACTGGTCGTGGAGGCGATGGAAGGAAACCGCCTGTCCTCCGCGCTCTGGTACTACGGCACCACCGGCACTCCGTACGACTACGGCGTAGGGGTGGGCGGTACTTCTTATATCGTGCAGGAGACTTCGGACAACACCCTCTATGCGCGCTTTACGCCCATACGACTTACGATCACCGTCAACAACGGCTCCTCCGAGTACGTCGGCGTCATCGGCTATGACGGCGGACTGTATACCGACGCGGAGACTCTTTTGTACGTCAACTACAACGATAGCGCGTCCATACGCGTCGACAGTAGGAATCCCGTCTTCTACATCAAGGACGTCCGCGTGGACGGCGCGTCCTTAGGTGACGTCTTCGGCGATACGACCAAGAGTTATTCCTTCGTGTTGGAGAACGTCAAGTCCGACGTTATCGTTACCGTGGAGTACGCCACTGCGGAATATATGCTCAACGTATCCGTAGGAGAGGGCGGGACCGTTTGGGAGACCGACCTCTACGACCGCGCGACGGAGACGCCGTTTGCCGGGGAGGGCACATACGCCTTCGGCGACGAAGTATACCTCCGCGTCAAGGGAGACTTCGACGGTTCGATCCGAAAGGTCCTCGCGTCGATGCGTATCAACGGCGTGTTGTACGACCTGTTCACCAATTCGCATCCCGACGTCACCCTCTACTCCTATAAGATAAACGGCGTAGAGTACGGCGTGGACCTCGCCTTCATTAACGGCGAATATTACTTCTTGTACGGAGAGGGGACGCAAGACGGTACGACCTACGTCTTCTGCCAGCGGATAGACGGGGACGAGGACGTGATCTTTGTCAAGACCCAAGAGTTCGGAGACGACGTGTACACCGTCTTCAACACCGACGCCGAGGCGTATGAAGAGGTCTTGGACTTCCTGTACGAGACCCTCGGGGTGGCGGGCAAAGACGTCTACGACACCTCCGTCGTCCGGGACGGCAGAGTGACCGAAGTGGATTTTCGCGTCTCCGTCGCCGACCACTACAACATCATCTTCGGATTCCGCGATATTTCCTATTCCGTCACCGCGGAGTCGATCGGGTACGGCAATGTGACCGTGTCCGAGACGAATCCCGCCTACGGTGGGACTTCGGTCCTCGTCGCCGCCCCCGACGCGGGGTATTACGTCGACGGATACAGGATCGGCGAGGGCGAGTACGTACCCGTCAGCACCGCCGTCAAAGGGGAGAACTACCGCCTGACGATCAGCGATATCGACGAGGACAAGGACGTCGTGTTCACCTTCTTGCGGATCGGCTACAAAGTCGTCTTCGTCAATGAAAACCTCGCCGGCGGGAACCTATTCGCCGACGGAAGAAAACTCAACGCCTCCGTCTCCTTCGACTACTACTATCACGACGCGGCGAGCGTCAAAGTGACCGCCGGAGAGGGCGTCCGTATCGCTTCGATTTCGGTAGACGGGACGATAGAAGACGTCCACTACAATCAGAGCGAGTACGACTTCTTCCTGCCCGACGTCAAGGGCGACGTGACGGTGCGACTGCGCGCCGAAGCGAGACTCGCGGACGTGTACGAGGGCGGATATTCGCTCGCCTTTGCCACGGGAGATGAGATCGTCGGATCGGCTCGCTATATCGTGGCGGATCCCACTGCGGACAACGAAGTGCTTTTGACCGCCCGCTATGGCTATACCATCTCGACCGTGCTTGTCAGGGATAAAGAAAACGGCACCGAGTACGCCCTTGATTCCGACCCAAGAGGGAAAGAGAAGTACGCCTTTACGATCGACGGCGGGTCCTTTACCGCCGGGGCGCAGGTGGAAGTCGTCGCTTCCGCCACCCCCAAACAGTACGTCCTGACGACCTCCGCAGGAGAAAACGGCGCCGTCAGCACCGGGTCCCGTCCCTCGTACGGCGACCTCGTATCGGTGGACGTCACCGCCTCCGACCATTGCTATATCTACGCCGTCTACATCAACGGCGAGCGGATCTCCTTCGAGGCGTCCAACTGGAGCGGTCTGGTCGCGGATCCCAACACCGGGCACTATACGTACGGACTGTACAGTTACGTCGCTACGGGCGATATGGATCTGAGGGCGGAGTTCCGCGTCAATACCTACAAGATATCCGTAGACGGAGCGAGTGTCAACGGCACCACCATTCTCAGCGTAGGGGATTCGGTCACCGACTACGCCCCCCACGGCGCGTATATCTATATCAGTATGACCGCCGATCACGGGTATCACGTCAGCGAACTGTACATCAACGGCACCCGCGTGACCGATCTGACCTTTGAGACCGACGACGAAAACGAGCGCACCACCGCCGTCTATACCTATCGCGGCGCATATTCCGCCGGCGTCTATTCCGGCGTGACCGGCAGAACCAACGTGCGCGTTGTCTATGAGATCAACCGCTATTACTTCGTCTATAATCTCGTCAACGACTCGGCAAACTTCAGTTCCGACGCCGGTATGGGTACGCTCACGTCCGGCTTCGTATTGACGGGCAACAGATACTATGGAATAGAACACGGCAGCAACTTCTCCTTCGACGTCACCCCGACGATCAGCAACGGCTACTATCTCTATTCTCTGACCATAGACTATACTTCCAGCGTGGGGGACAACGTGGTCACCCGCTACTACACCGACGGGTACTTTGATAAGAACGGCGGCACGATCTGGTTCAACCGCTTCGTTGCGGACGACTCCGGAGACTCCGGCGTCGTAGCCAATATCGCCGGAATTACCGCCGTCTTCCGTCGCAACCTGTATGCGTTCGAGGCGGAGCAGATCGGGGAGGCGGACACAGGATCGGTGGAAGTCAACTTCGCCCATCCCAACGCCAACGTCTCCGGCGTATATCTCTTTGACGGAGCGCAGACGCCCGACAAGGCGTACTATTACAGAAACGGCGTCTTTTATAAGAGGACGACCTTTGCCGACCCCAACCTCGTCGCGGTGGAGGGCGGATATCGGTACGATCTGACCGACATTGTGTTGGGGGTGGAACTGATCCGCAGTCTGGACGTCGTCGTCGTGTCCGGCGTGCCCTACTACAAGACGGACATTGCCTTTGTAAACAATAACGGGACGTACGAGTACAGACAGGTCCTAAACGACGAGGTCGTCACCTATAATATGGTGGTCGAGCACGGTCTCCGGTACACGTTGACCGTGGCGCCGACGCTCGGGTACGAACGCACTTCGCTCTTGCTCAACGGCAGCGAGTCGAACGGCTTCGTCTCCGAGAACCGCTACAGCACCAACGTGGTCGGCGCGGTCAAGGTAGTCGCGTCTTTCCGGATCCTCGTCTACGACGTGGACTTCTCGGTCAGCGTCGTGGACAAGAACCTGACCTCCACCATCGATCCCGAACTCATCGCCAACTATATGACCGTCTCCATCGTCGTATTGTAAGGCGCGGTGTACGACGCCGAGTATCAACAGGTGATCTTAGAGGAATCGTATCCGATCATTAACTTCTACACCTCGAAGATATCCCTGTTCTTCGACTACGGCATAAAGCTGGCGTACGGGAGCAAGATATCCTTCGTTATGACGCCCAAATTCAGCACGACGGGCTATTATCTCTATAACTTCTTCCTCGGTAGCAACGAGATCCCCGTCCTCATCGGCGACAGACAGGTCGAGGCGAGTTATGCCGGACCCAACGGTTCGGGCTACGTCGTCGTCGGAGACGTGACGGCAAGATGCTCGTTCAGGATCATGCGCTACGCCATCAACACCGAGATCGGCTATACCGAAGACATCGTCGGCGAGACGGTCAACGGGCTCACCGAAGAGTCCGGCAGCACCATCCCCTGGAACGAGCGCGCTTACGTCAAGGTCACCGTCGGACAGGGCTACAGTCTGAACGCTTTGTACGTCCGCAGGGCGGGCGACGCGGTCGAGCACCTCGTCGATCTGACCGAAACGGAGGACGACGACGCTTTTGACGAGCAGATATTCTACGCATTGCGCAACGACTCCACCAACGAGATCCGCGACGTCCTCGTGATCAAAAACGTGACCGGAGACGTCTATGTACGCGCGGTCTTCGAGCGAGAGACGCACGTCTTCCGCTATAAGTTCAACGACGCGTCCCTGCTTAGCGTGACCACGCAGTACAATCCGCAAAACACCACCGGATTCCCGCGGGCGACCGACGTGGACGGCGACGCCAAGGGCTATTGGGCGGACAGCAATACGCTGGTCCTCAGGACGGCTTATTACGACGAGCTCCTCGGCATTCTCACGCCCAACAACGGCTATCGCATCACCGATACGACCGCCGTGATCCGCGCGATCAAGTACGACGAGACGACCGGAGAGTACGTCCCCGTGGTGGACAATGCCGGCGATGAGATCGTCACGACCATCGATCTTGTCAATTTAGGGAACGATAAAAAGCGCTTCACTTTCCACAACGAGACCAGTCAGCTCCCGGCGTTGTACGTCCGCTACGACCTCGAAGTGGAGCTCAACGTGGTCATCAAGACTTACACCTTGTATTCTTCGATCAATCGCGTAGACGCGTTCGGCGTGACGAACGACACCGCTGTCAATCTCGACGTCAAGGACAAGAACGCCAACGACGTTCTCGTCAACGGCGACGCCCAGTATGCGCAACTGCTGGAGCGCGACGGTCCCGACGTCCGTATGGTCGTGGAGCATCACGGTTATATCCTGTATACGTTTATCGCGCCCGAAGGCTTTATGCTCAGCACCATCAGTGCCAACGGATACGAGTGGAACGATCTCAATACCGCCTCGGTGATCGACGAGAGGATGAATATGACGGTCACGCTCATCAGCGGATCCGGCGCCCGGAACTATTCCTACGTCATCCGCTTCAACGTGCAGGATCCCTTGATCGAAGGGAGAAACAACGTGGATCTGTCCCGCATCGTCGTCAGCATGCGTATAGCGCCCATACCGTACTCGGTCAAGATCTATATAGGAAACGAGTACCGCGACTGGACCACGCTCATCGACGAGTCGGGCAACACGCGTAGCGGCGCCACCGACGGCACGACTTTGTCGGTGTATTCACCGCAGTCGGAGTCGCACTACGGGTCTATTTCGGTGGAGCCCGCCCTGTTCGAGGGGTACGAGGTCACCGGGCTTGTGATCCGTTCGGGCGGGGATTACGACGACGTGACCGGTCCCGACGACGTTAGACTCAGCGGGACCAACTTCTCGATCCCGAGCAATCTCTCCGCGCGCGGAGGGTACCGCTTCAATCACGCCACGCTCCCGGGCGTCAACGTCCTCACCAACGAGCGGACCGTGTACTTCTTCTTCACGACTCATATTATAAGTTACGCCGTAGACGTTCGGTCTTACGCCTACACGCTGGACGAGAGCTTCCGTACCCTCTATCCCGGATTCGGCGAGGGGACGAACGGCTTCGTACCGCTGGACAGTCTCGCCGGCAACGTGGAAGTCAGCGTCGTCACCGAAGGCGTCAGACAAGAATTCGTCAGCGGCAATCGGTACGACTACTTCTCCACCGTCCGCGTGGACTTCCACGCCAAAGAGGGCTATCAGCTCTACGCGATGGAAGAGCTGCGGGAGGCGAGCTATCTCGGATTGGTCAGCGGAGTCAACGGCGTCACGGTAGAGAGTTCGGTCAACGCTTCCGGCGGGACGGACTATATCTTTACCTATTCGATCAACGCCATCGGCGACCGCTCTTTCCGTCTGGTCTTCAAACAGGAGACCAAAGTCGTCGTGCATTTGCCCAACCCCTTCAAGTTCGCCACGTCCACCAAAAACGGCAACGAGTACCGTAGCTACGCTACGCTCGACGCTTACGAGAACGGCGTCTTGCTCGCCAACGAGAGCGACGACGGCAAAGTCGCCGATACCTATACCTACACCGTACTGGTCGGCAACTTCGTCAGCTTCAAGTACACCGACTCCAACGCGATGGCGGGGCAGACCGGGGCGATCCTCTGTACCTATGATCCCGTCAGGGAAAAATACACCGAAGTCCCGATGTACGCGGACGACAGCTACGACTCCGTGGACGACCGCGGCAGACCTATCGACAAAGGAAAGGGCAAGATCATCGACTCCGACACCGAGTTGTATATCGTCAACAACGTCTACGGGCGTGTGACCTTTACCAAATCGACCTTCAGCGCAGTCAGCGGAGCCAACGGAGGCGACATCCTCTTCAACAACGGCACCGTAGAGCCCTCCGGCGGCTACGTCTACAACAGCACGACCACGGTCGGGAAAGAACTCAAGATCACCGTCAAGCCGAGAGAGAACTTCGTCCTCAGCAGACTTTTGGTCCGTCAGATCGACTATGACAGATCACGCGCTCTCGGGTACGTCGTCTTCATGACCGGGACCTATGAGTGGTTGGAGTACGACCCCGACAACTTCATCTATGACGACACCAACGGTTTTTCCGTCAAGCGCAGTTTTGACGGCAAGGGCAATACGATCTTTACGATCATTATGCGCGGCGATATGGAATTGGAGTTCGAGTTCTATCGCTATTACAAACTCCAATACGGCGTGCAATTCGCCAACAGGAACGAGTACGTCGTAGACAACGGCGAGATCGACAAGTCGGGAGAGTATTCCGTCGAGTATTGTTATCCCAACGTCGCCGATCAGAGTACCCAAACGATATCCCTTGACTCGGTGGACAGCAACAATTATGCGCCCGCTACGTCCGAAGATCCGGTGGGAGACAACTTCTTGTACGTCCAGTACGACAGTGCCTTTACGTTGACCGCGCCGGCCGCTCCTGCAGGGTACAGATTCGTCGGATGGTACGTCAACAAGTACAACACGTTCGCCGACCTCGACGTGGCTCTGCCCGACCCGAGCGCCGTGTCGGAAGCGACCTTCTACGTCAACGAGGCGGACACCGAAGGACTCTTGCCCAAGGTCTCTGACTTGAGCAACGAGCGTACCGAAGCGGTGGATCTCATCGTCCGCGCCCTTTACGTCCCGCTCATCGACGTCATGGTCATCAACGAGTTGTATTACTATAACGGATCGCACTGGAACAGCTGGTCCTCCGGCGCCGTCCGCACCGAGACCTACGTCTACAATGAGAGCGAAGGCGGCGTGCCGATGGATACGACGGTGAGTACCTTCCCGATGACCAACGATCCCACGATGCTTGCCGATCTGGACTACAACACCTTGCTATCCTATGCGACGGACCGCTCCGACGTCGTCACGGAGAGAAGAAGCGCCACCGGATACGACACGCAATACGGTTGGAATCTGTCCTATGCGGAGTTGAGTCGGACTTCCGGCGCCGCCTCCGCCTCGAATATGGTCTACTCGGCTATGAAGAACTTCCGCATGTTCTACCGCTATATGAACGCGGACGTGTACGACTACGACTACTGGTCGGACGCCATACTGTCGCTGGAATTGACCTCCACGCCTTCCACCGTCAAGCTCATCGGCTGGCAGTACTATAATTGGAACACGGGCACGTACGAGGACGTGACGTATCGATATGAGGACAGGAGCTACGGTCAGGACGCCGACGGCAACTATACCACCGTGGACAACAGCTTCACGCTGTACGACTTCGACTTGTCGTATCTGTACGCCCGCCTGATCGACGGGACGCCCGCTATGCCGTACGCCGTGAGTACGACCACGGAAAACAACTACGACAACGACCGCCCGCTGATCATCCGACCCAAGTTCGTCAAAGTCACCCGACTGGAAGTCAGCGAGATCGCCTATACCCAGCAGTTGGGGAGCGGAGACTATGTGGACAATTTCTCGAACGTCATCCACCCGGTCATCAGCGATAACGTCCAAAACACCGAGTTCTTCCTCTCTATCGACGGGACGGGAATGAACGGAGAGTTCGACTACGGCAGCACCGTCCACGTCGATTACTACAATGCGACCGTGGAAGCGACAGGGGGCAAGGACGCCGGCAAGTTGGTGCCCTTGAATTACACCTACGTAGACGGCGCCGCCATTATGGAATTGCGCTACCGCTTCGTCGGCTGGAGACTGAACTGGAACTACGACTACTCGCCCACCGAGCGCAGAGCGGCTTTCCGCTACATTTACTACGCCGGGCAGGATCCCACCGATCCGATCGGCTACAACGGGATCGATCTCGACCTGTTCAACCTGTACGGGGACGAGCCACCCGCCGAGGCGTACGAACTGCAAGCGGTCTTCGTGGTGCAGTATCGTCACTCCATCTATTCTTACAACGTCGCCGGCAGCGAAGAGAGCTACAATCAGGCGAAGGACCTCGGCGCATACGCGTACGAGAACGCCCCCGACGTGTCCGTCGCACTCACGTCCGGCGGGTACAACTCCGAGTACTTCCGCAGAGCGACGGAGTCCGTCGAGTGCAGCAACGAGACCGTCACGATCAAAAACGATCTCGACGTCTACGAGAGCGGGAGCAAGTTCTTGCAGTGCCTGGTAGACGTGGGCGCGACCTATCGACTGAACGTCGCGGTGAATACACAGTACGGCAACGCCACCGACATGACCAACTCCACCTCCCTCGGCGCACACGGATACGATCCGTCCTACGATCACGAGTACTATCGGTACGAGTTCAAGAACACCGGCAAAGAAAAGCGCATCGAGCCCGACGGCACTTTTGACGGCGAGCAGATCAGGGTCGAAGGCACCTACAACTACGACCTGCAGTACATCTCCGACGCCGTGTTGATCTTCAGGAATATGATGTTTGAGTCCGGTGTGACATTGCCGAGCGCTTTCGCCAACTATCTCACCGACAATACCGTCTCCAAGATGACGGTCTGGGACGTGGACGAGACGTACGGAGAGGGGACGGCGGCAAGTCTCAGACCCGACGGGCAGGTCTACATCAAGACGACTTTGGTCAACGTGCCCAACCTCTTCGGCAGGTTCGACTATTCCCTCAACGGCTTCCGCTCCGGCAACGGAATCAAGGCGCTCAAGGATATCACATACGCCGTCAACTCTGCCGGCGCGACCAACGGCGAATACTTATTCTACGCCAACGATCCGAGCTTCCGTCGCTACGTCACCATCGACTACGACGGCGGCGGGTATATCTCCGGCGGCAGTCAGCTGTTCGGTCTGTTGAATTATACTGGCGAGGGCGGCAGGTTCGCTCCCATCAACACCGGCAACGGGACCGAGTCGTCACCCTACTCCATCACCAACGTGACGCAGTTCCGCAATCTCGGATTGTACTTCAACTACAACGAACACACTTGCGAGGGCGTATTCTTCAAACTCAACGCCGATATCAAGTTGCAGGACGTCAACTCGAGTGCCTCCTCGCTTCCGTACGGCAACTCGAAGGCTTGGGTCCCGCTGACCTTTGCAAAAGAGAACGGAGAGTACTTGGGATTCGACGGTACGCTGGATGGTTCCAACGGTTCCAACCGCTACACGATTTACGGTCTTGCTGCCGACCAAACGAACCTCTTGAGCAAAAACGCAACGACGACCAATCCGCTCGCCGACTTCGACTACTACGGTCTGTCCGGCTACGGGATCTTCGGCTGTATCAACGGCGGTACGATCAAGAACGTGAACATCGGCAACGCATACCTCGTCCTCGATTCCTTCGGGACGGTGGATACCGGCTCGCCGCAATACGTCGGAGTCCTGACGGCGCGGGCGTACAACGCGCACTTCGACCAGATCCACTTTGTGGAAGGAGAAGATACATATAGAGTGGGCGTCACGACCAACACCGACGGCAACGGCAACGGCTCCAGAGTCTTCGTCACAGCCAACAACGCGCTCGGCGTGGGGCTCCTTGCCGGGTACTTCTACAACAGCAATGCGGACAACTGCACGATCAAGATATCCGAAAGCAACAGAAAGACGGACATCACCATCAAAGGCAGTACCGGTAGCGTGGGGGCGCTTATCGGCGTGTCCGACGGCAACGGCACCAGGGACAACTGGAGTTCGTTCATCACCAACTGCGTTATGTCCTCCGACGACGCGTCCGCGGGATTGTACGTCAACTACAAGACCGACTCTCTGACCGCGGCGGGCATGATCGGCGCCGCCAACAACGGCACCAAGATCACCGCACTGCGCGCCTCCGACAACATCAATATGTTCCTCGGCAATATCAATCGCACCACCGTCAACGTGGGCGGTTTGATCGGCACGATGTCCAAGTCGTATATGGAGAACTGCTTCATCGAGTCCAGAAATACCGACCGCTATAATATCACCAGCGGTCTGAATATGATGGCTTCGAGCGATTCCGTCAAGGGCGACGGTGTGGCGAACGCTACGCAGTACGGCAAGATAGGCGGTTTGGTCGCTTAAGCCGTGGACAGCTACCTGTACGGCAACATAACCGGGGCAACCATCACCGGCGTCCTCAACGTCAGCGGACCCGTGGCAGGCGGTGTGGTCGGCGTCGCCAAGAACAGCATAATACACGGCTTCTCCCTGTATGCGCCAAGCTACGGCAGCTATCAGTTCTATATGATGGCGTGGATAACGATGACTCCGATGGCGGCATACGGCACGATCGTCGGCGCGGCGACCTCGGGGACCGTCATCGACGAGTGCTCCGTCGTGGGCGGATCGGGCAATACGAACTCGGGTCTGGGCGGCATGGAGGACACCGTCCTGTACGCTTATCAGAAGAAGAACACCGCCGATACCAATTATCAGACCATCCTCGACAACAGCAGTCAATACGAACAGTCGAGGAGCTACGTCGCGGGCGAGACCATTCAGGGCAACAATACCTATGCCGGCGGCTTGGTCGGATACCTGTCCGGCGCGCTCTACAACAGCTATACCCAGTATGCCCGCGTCACCGCCAAGTACAAGAACGGCGCACCGCAAAGCAACAATAACGAGGTCGCCTGGGCGGTCTCTTTGGGCGGACTGATCGGCTATCTCAACGTGACGCAACAGGGGAGTACCTTCTTCGGGTGGGATACCGTGGCGACCTATGCGGAAGCGCAGATGCCGTGGGATAAATACAAGGGACAGCCGATGAGCAGGGTCCAGAGTTGCTATGCGGTCGGGAGCAGCTTGTCCTTTGCCGGGTATATCTGGTGCGACGGCTTCAAGACCGACTCGTACAGCGTAGAACTGGGGCGCGTCGGCGCCACCCTCGGCGGTATAGTCGGCTCCACGTCCATCGGGACCAAGTACGGCAGTTACGCCATCAACAGTTGCTACACCAAGGGCTGTAACTTCATTCGCAATATGGGCGCCTATGGCTTGAGCAGCGACGAGAACTTGACCGACGACGGCAAGCAGGGTTCCGCCGACGCAGGCTGGGTGAAATTCACCGAAAAAGACGATATCGTCGGTATGGTGGACTTGGGCGAACCGAAGTACTTGCCCAACCGTGCCGGCGTGTGGGTGGATGGCGGTATCTTCGGGATCGTGTCCGGTCTGACGGACGACGGCACCAAGTACGGCAACGCCTGCAACTACTGCTGGTGCTGCGACAATACCTCTACGACTAACAGCTGGACCAGTATGGATATCGGATACAACAAACGGTTGAGTACGACCACCACTCGCGGACTCGGCTTCACTTCGTCCGTCGGATATGACCCGGCGACCGGAAAGGAGAACTACGCATGCTTCAGGGCGCCGTACACGTCGCCGAGCGGAGATCCTATCGTGGACGGGCTCTGCGTCACTTCGCACGAAGACCTGATCGGACCAACGGTCTTTGTCTGTGGGTACGAGATCGCCAGCTCGTCGATGCGCGTCATCTACGGAGGCGTACTCGGCTATTACGGCAAAGAAGACGGCAGAGTGTTCAAGACCAATCCCGATACGGGCTTGCCCTACATCGCGCACCCGTATCTTGCGACGGCTTCGGACACGCTGGACGGCAACCTTGACGCAAAGCAGCCCTACTTCTGGATGTACGGCGGACAGAACGGTCAACCGGTCATCTGCCTCAACCAGGGCGAAGACGCCGTCGGCTACGTCAACTTCAGCGCGTCGAATCTCTCAAGCTATCTTGTGCGCGGACAGTCCGCTTCCGCACTGAATTAGCGGGAGAAAAACGGTTTTTCGGAGAGGTCGGGCAAGTCCGACCTCTCTTTTCCGTTTTGCCGTTCGGTTTGGGAGGGTAACGATGGCGAAAAGATTGCGTTTTGAAATGCGTGATGGTATAATTGATTACGAATATACGCAGTTTTTCGTCCGAATGGGGGAGTCCCTTTACGGACAAAGGAGAAAAGGATGAAACATACCGACGTCGTAGATATTTTTTCCGGGGTGACGCCTATCGGGAGCGAAGTGACCGTGTGCGGTTGGGTCCGCACCTTCCGCGACTCCAAAAATATGGCATTTTTGGAGATCAACGACGGCACGACCTTAAAGCACTTGCAGATCGTCATCGATAAGAACGAGATCAAAAACGATGAATTTATGCGCCTTGGGTGTTCGGTCAAAGTCGTAGGCACTCTCGTCGAGAGCCTGGTCATGAAAGGCAGCGTGGAGATCAACGCGAAAGAGGTGGTCCTTTTAGGGGACTGCCCGACCGACTATCCCTTGCAAAAAAAGCGCAGCACGATGGAATTTTTGCGGACGATCCCGCACTTGCGCGTCCGTACCAACACCTTTAACGCGGTTTTTCGCGTAAGAAGCGTCGTCGGCGCCTGCATACACGAGTTTTTCCAGTCCCGGCACTACGTCTACGTCAACACGCCCATCATCACGGGGAGCGACTGCGAGGGCGCGGGCGAAGTCTTCAAGGTGACCACGCTCGGCTATGCGCCGCAGTATAAGTCGCAAGAGGAGTACGACAAAAACGATTTCTTCGGGCAAAGCGCCGGACTCAGCGTGTCCGGACAGCTGGAAGGCGAGGTCGCGGCGATGGCTTTCGGCAAGATATACACCTTCGGACCCTCCTTCCGCGCCGAAAACAGCAATACCCCGCGCCACGCGGCGGAGTTCTGGCACATCGAGCCGGAAGTGGCTTTTGCCGAACTGCCCGACATCATCGAGATCGCGGAGGACCTCATCAAGCATATCATCAACACCGTCCTGACCAAGTGCCCGGCGGAACTTGCTTTCTTTGACAAGTTTGTGGAACACGGTCTGATCGAAAAATTAAAGAATGTCGTCAGCCACAAGTTCGGCGTCGTGGACTACACCGAGGCGATCGAGATCTTGAAAAAGGCGGACAAGGACTTTGTGTTCAAGCCGGAATGGGGAGAGGACATCCAGACCGAACACGAGAAGTATTTGACCGAAGAGGTCTTCAAAAAGCCCATCTTCGTCATCAACTATCCCAAGGCGATCAAGTCCTTCTATATGAAGCAGAACCCGGACGGAAAGACCGTCGCGGCGACCGATCTTTTGGTGCCCGGCGTAGGGGAGATCATCGGATGCTCCGAGCGTGAGTGGGACGAGGAAAAACTTCTCCAAGCGATGCGGGAGCGCAATATGCCGGAGGAGCAGTACGACTACTATATCGCACTTCGCCACTTCGGGAGCGTGCCGCACAGTGGATTCGGTCTCGGATTCGAGCGGATCCTGATGTATGTCACCGGCATGAACAATATCAGAGACGTCATTCTGTATCCGCGTACCGCCGGCGGCTTGATGTAAAAAGACGAAGCAAAACTAATTTTTGGAGTATACGAAAATGAGTATGAGAACACACAACTGTAACGAACTTCGCAAAGAGGACGTCGGCAAGACCGTCGCTCTGTGCGGGTGGCTGCACAGCGTCAGAGACCTCGGCGCGGTGCTGTTTTTCGTCCTGCGTGACTTTTACGGCGTGACGCAGGTCACCGTCTCCGACGAGGAGATGAAGGAAAAGGTGCGGGCGATCCCGCGTGAGAGCACTCTGCGCGTCAGCGGCAAAGTGATCCTCCGCTCTTCCCCCAACGAGAATCTCCCCACCGGGCTCATCGAGATCGAGCCCGACGAGATCGATGTGCTGGGAAAGTGCGTCTCCGCCTTGCCCTTCGAGGTCGCCAACAGCCTCGCCTCCCGCGAAGACACGCGTTTGAAGTACCGCTTTTTGGATCTCAGAAATCCCGCCGTCAAGGACAAGATCGTCCTGAGGAGCAAGATCGTCAGCCATATCAGAAAACTGATGACCGAGAGAGGATTTTTGGAGATAGCGACCCCCATTCTGACTTCCTCTTCTCCGGAGGGCGCCCGTGACTTTATCGTCCCCAGCCGCTTGTATCCGGGCAAGTTTTATGCCCTGCCGCAAGCGCCTCAGCAATATAAGCAACTGTTGATGACGTCGGGATTCGACCGCTATTTTCAGATCGCGCCCTGCTTCCGTGACGAGGACGCTCGCGCCGATCGGTCGCCCGGAGAATTCTATCAGCTCGATATCGAAATGTGCTTTGCGACCCAAGAGGACGTCTTTGCCGAATTGGAAGCGGTCCTGCCGGAGATATTCAAGCCTTTCACGACCTGGAAAGTGGACGAAGGTCCCTTCCGTCGGATCAAGTATCTCGACGCGATCGCCGACTACGGCACCGACAAGCCCGACTTGCGCAATCCGCTCATCATCAAGGATGTGACCGAGCTACTCGGCTCTTCTTGCCCGTTGTTCGAGGGGAAGACCGTCAAGGCTATCGCGGTCGAAGGATTCAACAAGCCGCGTAAATACATCGACAGTTTGGTCGATTTTGTCAAAGAAAAGGAGCTCGACTCCGCCTTCTATTACGTCAAAGTCGCAAAAGACGGCGCGCTGAGCGGGGGCGTGAGCAAGTTCTTGACCAAAAAGGCACAGGAAATATGCGACTTCTTCGGTTTGACCGAGGAGGCTCTTATCGCTTTCGTCGTCGGGACCGACAAGAAGAACACCGCTAAATGCGCCGGTTATTTGCGGACCGAACTGGGAAATGCGATGGATCTGATCGAAAAGGACGTCTACAAGTTCTGCTGGATCGTGGACTTCCCGATGTACGAGATAGGGGAGGAGAGCGGCGAGATCGAGTTCTGCCACAATCCTTTCAGTATGCCGCAAGGCGGTATGGAAGCCCTCAATACCAAGGATCCGCTGGAGATCATGGCGTATCAGTACGACATCGTCTGCAACGGCTACGAGCTGTCCTCCGGCGCCGTCAGAAATCACGATCCGGAGATCATGGTCAAGGCTTTTGCCATTGCCGGGTATGACGAAAAGGTGATCGAAAGCAAGTTCTCCGCCCTTTACAACGCGTTCAAATTCGGTGCGCCGCCTCATGCGGGCATCGCTCCCGGCGTGGACCGCATCGTGATGCTTTTGGCAAATGAACCCAACATCCGCGAGATCATTGCCTTCCCGATGAACAAGAACGCGCAGGATCTACTGATGGGCGCACCCTGTCCCGTCACCGAAAAGCAACTCCGCGAGGCGAATATCCGCGTCGCCGAGCCGAAGAGCGACAATAAATAAACGCTGAAAAAAAGAAATAAAAAAACTCCTCCGATATTAAGTCGGGGGAGTTTTTACAATACGATAGAGAAAGAAAAAGCTCTCCGAAAAGGAGAGCCGTAAAGTCGATTTTGAAAAAGATCAGAAGAGCAAGGTATTGGTCACGATCACGATGGCGAAGATGACGGCAAGGGTGATCGTAATGGCAAGACCGAACTTCATGCGACTCTTTTTGCGACGGAGTTTTTCATACTCGGCAAGAGGAACGTATTCTTCTTCGGATGCGGACGCTTGCTCGACCGGAGTGGGGTCGGGTTGGACCGAAGTCTTGACGGGTTCGGACGTTTCGATGATGCCGAACATATCGTTAAAGCGCTGTTTTTCACGCATATAGGCGTCGTTGTAGTAGATCTGCAGTTCTTCACTCGGAGCCAGATCGCTCAGAGGAAAAGCGGTCGTCGTGGGCGTAGCCGCGGGCTGCGCTTCAGGGGCGACGACAGGTTCGGTCACGACGGATTTCTTGTTCTTTTTCATACAAAAAACGCTCCTACGCAATTCTTGATATTATATATTATACAATGGAATAAATAGGTTGTCAATATAATTTTCATTTCTGTAGCGCGAGAGAAAAATGGAAAATGATCCCGCGTCAGGCACGTTCATTTCGTCGGCGGACCGAACGAATAGACCTTGTTTTTCGTGCTTTCGTCGAGAGATAATGTGATGTAAAAGGCTAAAACGAAAGCGCTGTTTAGGGTTCCCGTTCATATCAATACAGGAGACAAAATCGGAATTGCGCTTTAATGAAAAAGTCTACAATCGAACGATGGGACATATTGACGACCGCGCATATGGACTCACGCGAATAGGTCCCGGCGGACATATGCGCTCCGTGCTTTTCCGCGATCGGACATATGCGTTTCCTTTCCTATGAAAGATCGGAATGCCGTCAAGAGACTTGATAGCGGTCTTTCTCCGCTCGACGGACTCTTTCGTAAAGGTTATGTTTTTCAGTCGTCAAAGTCGTCGAATTCGTATTCTCTTTTCAGTACGGAGACGACTTGGGAGATCTCGCCGTAGGAAAACCCGCGCGAAGCGAGTTTCCGATATAGTTTTTGTCGCTCCTCCGGGGTGGATAGGTCCCCCTTGACGAGTTTTTTCGCCACGCGGTACAGGTCGTCGGGATCGGTCTCCAGTTCGGCGACCGCACGATCGGCGACGTCGGAGGGGACGCCTTTGGACAAGAGTTCTTTTTTGATGCGATAGGCGCCCTTTCTCGACGCATTCTGCTCGACGTAAGAGGCGGAGAACTTTTCGTCGTCAATATAGCCGGACTCCTCGGCGCACTTTACCGCATAGTCGGCGGCGGCTTTGGAAAAGCCTTTTTGCAAAAGTTTGGTATAGTAGCCCCGCTTGGTCTTGTAGTATTTGGCGATCTGGTCGTAGAGGTATTTTTTGCAGAGGAGTCTTTCCGACTCGGCGACAAGAGCCGGGACGACCTCGTCCGGCAGATCCTTTTTAAGGTCGAGCCCCATGGTGATCGCCGCCTCTTGGGAGAGGAAGACGATCTTTCCGTCCAGGACCAATTCCGCGGTCAGTTTTTTCGGGTTGTAGTTGTCGGCTTTCATAGTACTTTCAGTATATCGCTTTCTTGTCGAAAAAGGCAAGAACAAATCTCCTTTTGGAAAAAAGACGAGGAAAAAAACGACGAGTCAAGTCGCGGAAACGGTAAAAACAGTTGCAAAAAGCTTCACTTTCGGCTATGATTAGTAGCATACGGAAGAGGAGGAATATGAGCGTTCTGCAAGTCTTGGAGATCATCGGTCTGGTGGCTTTTGCGCTCAGCAGCGTCTTTGTCGGGATCGAGTACGAACTGGACATTTTCGGGATCTTTTTTATTGCGCTCTGCACGTCGCTCGGCGGGGGGATCATTCGTGACGTCGTCCTCGGGATAGAGCCGCCCCTTAACTTTCTTCACTCCGAGTACGTCATCACCGTCGTCGTGACGGTGGCAGTATCTTTGATCGTCTTCAAGATACTGGACAAGAAGTTAAAGAAATCGACCATTCGGGTCATCAAAAAGATCGTGGACCTGGTGGACGCCATCGGTCTTGGCGTCTTCACCGTCAGCGGATGTCAAGCCGCGGTCAACGTCGGGTTCGGCGATAACTTCATTCTGATGCTCTTTGTCGGGCTCACCACCGCCGTCGGCGGAGGCATCGTCCGCGACTTGCTCGCCGGGAGAAAACCCGTCGTGGTCCGGAAGGAGATATATGCCCTTGCTTCGATCGTGGGGACGGTGGTGTTTTACTTTATCCACGACAAGATGTCGTCCACCGGCGCGATGTACCTGACGGCGGCGCTTATTGCGATCATACGCGTGATAGCGAGCCTACGCAGGATCAATCTATCCTACGCTTTGCGGAACGACGATATGAAGGCGGACGACTAAAAAGCGCGGGAGATTTTTCGGAGGTAAAAAGATGGACAAAGTGATGTGGGCGGGGCGATTTGAAAAAGAACTCGACGAAAAGACCAACGACTTCAACTCCTCTATTCGCGTGGACGGACGTATGATCGAGTACGACGTACAGGGGTCGATCGCGCACGCGACGATGCTCGGAGAGGTCGGCGTCCTGACCAAAGAGGAATCGGACAAGATCGTCGCCGGACTTTCGGACATCCTTGCCGACGTCAAAAGCGGCGCGCTCAGTATAGACCCGAAAGCCGAAGACGTACATATGTTCGTCGAAGCGGTCCTGACCGACAGGTTGGGCGACCTTGGGAAAAAACTGCATACCGCCCGTAGCCGGAACGATCAAGTGGCGCTGGACGTGCGACTGTATCTGCGCGCGGAGACGGAGAGAGTAGTGGAGGACATACGCGGACTTCTGCACACGATCGTGGAGATCGCGGAGCGGAGCGTGGACGTAATTATGCCGGGGCATACCCATCTGCAACGGGCTCAGCCGATCACTTTGGCGCATCACCTTGTGGCGTACGGAGAGATGTTCTCCCGCGATATCGGGCGTTTTCTCGACGCAAAGAAGAGAATGAACGAGTCCCCCTTGGGCAGTTGCGCTCTGGCGGGGACCACCCATCCGATCGATCGATTCAGGACGGCGGACCTGTTAGGGTTCGACGGACCTTGTAGAAACTCTTTGGACGGCGTGTCCGATCGGGATTTTTGCGTGGAACTTGCCGCGGCGTGCGCCCTCTGTATGACCCACTTGTCACGCTTTGCCGAAGAGATCGTCCTGTGGACAAGCAGAGAGTTCGGCTATGCCGAATTGGACGACGCCTACTCTACCGGCAGCTCCATTATGCCGCAAAAAAAGAACTCCGATATCGCCGAACTGGTCCGCGGAAAGACGGGCAGAGTCAACGGAAACCTGGTCGCGCTCCTCACCGTCCTAAAAGGTCTTCCGCTCGCCTACAATAAGGATATGCAGGAAGATAAGGAGTCCATATTTGACAGTATGGATACCCTGAAGTCCTGTTTGGAGATTTTTACACCGATGCTTGCCAGCACGAAATTTTTCCCGGAAAGAATGGAAGAGGCGTGCAAAGACGGATTTCTCAATGCGACCGATTGCGCCGACTATCTTGTGAAAAAGGGCGTGCCTTTTCGCACGGCGTACAAGATCACGGGTCGGATCGTAGCCTACTGCATAGCTAAAGATAAGACGATGGAAGAGATGAGCCTTGAAGAATATAAGGAGTTTTGCGACCTCTTCGACGATGGGATCTACGACGCAGTGAATATCAAAAACTGCGTTCAAAGGCGAAGATCGTACGGCGGACCGGCAAGAGGGGAGACCCTGCGAGCCATCGAGAGTCTGAAGGCGTATTTGTGAACGCGCGGCTTAAGCCGTCATCATGTATGTTCCTTTCTTGGCGCAAAGAAAGGAACCGAAAGAACGGCAGGGACTTAAATTACGAAGATCGTCCCTGC
>JAFVAC010000073.1 GCA_017476265.1 Clostridia bacterium | reverse complement strand
CTCTGCGCTCCTTGACCAGTCGGCGCATACGCTCGGCATGATCGAGGATGATCTTGCGGATGCGAAGATTTTTCGGCGTGACCTCCAACATCTCGTCGGGCGCAATAAACTCGATGCACTCTTCGAGACTGAACTTCCTCGGGGTCTCCAGCCGGAGCGCTTCGTCACTGCCGGCGGCGCGCATATTGGTGACGTGCTTTTTCTTGCACACGTTGACCGGGATGTCCTCCGCTTTGGGGGAATAACCGACGACCATACCGGCATACACGGGCGTTCCGGGATCGACGAACAGGACGCCTCTTTCCTGCGCGTTATAGAGTCCGTAAGTGACCGCTTCCCCCGTCTCCCAAGCAACCAACGCGCCGTACGGACGGCGAGGCATGACGCCTTTGACCGGCTCATAGCCGTGGAAGAGACTGTTCATGATCCCCTCTCCTCTTGTCTGCGTCATAAAGTCGCTTCGGTATCCCAAAAGTCCACGACTTGGGATAATAAACTCAAGTCTTGTGCGTGTATCGGTGGGAGTCATATCCAACAACTCGCCCTGCCGTTTACCCATGTTTTCCATGACGGTGCCGACGCAGGAATTGGGTACGTCGATAGACAGTTTTTCCATCGGCTCGCACTGCACGCCGTCGATGTTTTTATAGATGACGCGCGGAGTGGACACCTGAAATTCATACCCCTCCCGTCGCATATTCTCGATCAGGATGGACAGGTGGATCTCACCGCGTCCGCTGACGATAAACTCATCGGTGCTTTCGCCGTCTTCCACTCGCAATGAGACGTCCTTTAAGAGTTCTCTTTGCAGTCTTGCGCGCAGATTTCTACTGGTGACGTATTTGCCTTCCTTGCCGGCAAAGGGGCTGTCGTTGACGGAGAAGATCATCTGCAACGTCGGCTCGCTGATCTTGACGAAGGGCAGAGGATCGGCGCCGACCGTCGAGCAGACCGTCTCGCCGATGGTGATCTTTTCTATTCCGGAAAAACTCACGATATCGCCGACTTTAGCCGTCTCCACGGTCGTCTTATTCAGTCCCGAGAACTGATAGATATTGGTGATCTTGCCGCGATAGACCTCGGAGGAATGCGCATTGCAGACGATGACTTCCTGATTCTGCTTCATCACCCCACGTTCGATACGTCCGATCGCAACTCTGCCGACGTAATCGTTGTAGTCGATAGCGGAGACGAGCGCCTGAAGCTCTCCCGTCTCATCCCCTTCTGGCGGGTCGATATGGGCGATAATGGTATCGAACAGCGGGCGAAGATCGGTGCCGGGGACGTTGGGGTCGAGGCTCGCCACGCCCTGTCTTCCGCTGCAATAGACGATGGGGCTGTCCAACTGTTCGTCGCTGGCGTTCAGTTCGATCAAAAGTTCGTACACCTCGTCGAGGACCTCGGCACACCGTGCGTCGGGCTTGTCTACCTTGTTGATACAGATGATGATCTTATGACCCATTTCCAAAGCCTTTTGCAGAACGAAGCGGGTCTGCGGCATGGGTCCCTCGTAGGCGTCTACGAGCAGGACGACGCCGTTTATCATCTTGAGTACGCGTTCGACCTCACCGCTGAAGTCCGCGTGTCCCGGGGTGTCTACGATGTTGATTTTGACGCCGTTATAGACGGCGGAAGTGTTCTTCGCCAAAATCGTGATGCCACGCTCGCGTTCGAGATCGTTGTTATCCATAACGCAAGTCGGAACGAACTGATTGTCTCTGAACACGCCCCCTTGCTTGAGCATACCGTCCACAAGGGTGGTCTTGCCGTGGTCAACGTGAGCGATGATGGCGATGTTACGCAAATCGTTTCGGATCATTTTTTCATTTCCTCATATATATCTTTGGTAATCGTCAAAGACTTGACGCCGAAGTCCCCTTCGACGTAAGCGCCTTTGAGAAATATTTCTTTTTCGTCGGGCGTAAAAATGGGATCGATCTCCGTGAGCGCTTTTACTCGAACGGATACTTCGACGTCCTCCCACGTCACGCCGTACTCTTCCAAGTCCTCATCGTACGGTATAGCGCCGACGAGGAGATCGGACAAATCTTTTGAAAACCCTTCCACCCGACCTCCGCCGATGGACGAGTACTCCCCTGCGCCGATCTTTACGTCCACGCGGTAGTTTTCCACGGCGTAACGGACGCCTTGATAGCGGTAATAGACGGGGGTCCAACTCACGGTACCGCGATCGCCGATATCGACGACAGGCGCGGACAGCGTAAGAGGAAGTATCTCCAAACGGGCATATTCGGAAAAAGCGGACTTATCGCCGACGATCGCCATGACTCCGGCATACAAAACGCCGATTTTTCGGTCGATCTCGTATCGAGTGGCAGTCGTATAAGCCGTATGCCTCTCTTCACCGTCGTAGTAGTACTCCACAAGATATGCGGAAGCGCCGCGCACAGGAGCCCACGCGAGCGTGGCGCGGCTGTCGAAAGCCTGATCGAACCGAACGAAGTACGGCTCGGCGACCTTTGTCCCCCCGAGCGTAAGCGGGAGGACGATCGCCAGCGCAATGCCGGATACGATCAAAACCATCGCGACGATGACGAGCGCCTTCTTCACCGGAGTCAGTCCGCCAAAGTACGCCGTCAAAGAGAAGCGTTTTTTTCCTTCGGTCCCGGTCAAAACGGATCTCCTACACTCTGATCTTCTTCAGATGGGCGAATCTGGGCAGTCCGTCCTCGACGGGCGACTTGCTCGCGCCCTGGATGAGCGGCAAAGCGTAGTCGATGAAGTCTTCGGTCAAACCGGTATCATCGGGCTTGATCCAAGAGAGCGGGACCTTCTTTTCGGTATTGGCGGCGAGATCGATATCCATCAACTTGTACTTGATCTTGTAGACCGGTCCGGGTTGTCTCTCGAAGACGACCATTTTGTCGGTGTAGCCTTCGCAAGCGTAACGGACGGCGTACTTGCCGGCGTTATACGCCTCTCTGATATCGGTCGCGCTCGCAAGATGAGCGCCGCAACGCTGCATAAGAGAGAACTCGATGGCTCTGACCTTGCCTCCGATCTTTTCGCTGACGAGGTTGGCAAGAGTAGCCGCCACCCCACCGAGCTGGGTATGACCGAAGCTGTCTTTTGCGGCGTTGTTTTCGGCGAGAGCTTCGACGACGTATTTTCCGTCCGCGGTCTTGATGCCCTCGCTGAGCGCGACGATGCACTTGCCGCTGTTTTTATCGGCGACCTTTCTGACGTCGGCGAGGAATTTTTCGATATCGAAGGGTTTTTCGGGCAGATACACGAGATCGGGTCCGTACCCTTTGTAAGAAGCGAGGGTGCTGGCGGCGGTCAACCAACCGGCATTTCTACCCATGATCTCCACGATGGTGATCTGTCCCTTATTGTAGACGGTGGCGTCCAGATACAGCTCCATCATCGTGGTGGCGATGTACTTGGCGGCGCTACCGTAACCGGGGCAGTGGTCGGTCCCGTAGAGGTCGTTGTCGATCGTCTTGGGCACGCCGATGATGTTGCACTCGTATCCGCTCTTTAACAGATACTTGCTGACCTTGTTGCAAGTGTCCATGGAGTCGTTCCCTCCGTTGTAGAAGAAGTAGCGGATGTTGTATTTTTTGAATACTTCGAGGATGCGCTTATAATCGGTCTCGTCCTCCTCCACGCTTTTGAGTTTGTATCTGACGGAGCCGAGGGCGGAGCTGGGGGTGTTCTTTAAAAGTAACAGTTCGTCCACATCCTCTTTGTCAATCTCATAAAACTTTTCGTCCAGCACGCCTTTGATGCCGTTGGCGGCGCCGTAGACCTTGGTGATGTTCTTTTGTCTGAGGGCTTCGATAAAGACGCCCGCAGCACTGGCATTGATGACCGACGTGGGTCCGCCGGACTGACCGAACATACATGCACCTACTAAATTCTTCATAGTAAACCTCCGAAAATTATCTCGTTTATTGTTGTTTTATTTTCCTAAAATGGTAGCGACCTTGTAGAGGTCTTTGTCAAAGCGTCTGGGCACGGCGAGCGCCTCGTCGATGGTGAGGTCGATGATCTCGTTGTTTTTGATGCCGACAACTTTTCCGCCGCAATCCTCTTTCTTCAATAGATCGACGGCTTTGACGGCGCACTTCGCTGCCAAAATGCGGTCCGCCATACTGGGCGCGCCGCCCCTTTGAATATATCCCAGTTTTACCGTGCGGATACTGAGATCGCTTATTCTCTCTAATATCTGCTCTTTTAACGTGGCGCAAGGACAAACGCCCTCGGCGAGGATGATGATGACGGAGTTCTTCCCCTTGATGCGGTCCTGTTTGATGGTCTTGACCACTTTGTCGAGGTCCATCGGGATCTCCGGGACAAGGATGATCTCGGCGCCGCCGGCAAGTCCGGCATAGACGGCGATGTCGCCGCATTTTCTGCCCATCACCTCAATGATACAAGCCCTGTTGTGGGCAGTCATCGTATCGCGCACGTTGTTGACGGCGGAGAGGACGGTATTGACCGCGGTATCGAACCCAAGGGTATAGTCGGTGTACGCAAGATCGTTGTCGATCGTACCGGGAATGCCTACGCAAGGTACGCCAAAATCGTCGTAGAGATCCTTCATCCCACGGAAAGATCCGTCGCCGCCGATGACGACCAATCCCTCAATGCCGAACGCTTGCAGAACGTCGTACGCCTGACGTCTCGTCTCTTTCTGCAAAAACTCTGGGCAACGCGCGGTCTTTAAGATCGTCCCGCCCTTCTGAATGGTGTCCGAGACCGATCTGCTATCCATGGGAAAGACATTCCCTTTGACCATTCCGTCATAGCCGCATTCTATACCGTAAACCTCGATCCCGCAAGAAAGTGCATACCGTACGGTCGCTCTGATCGCCGCGTTCATACCCGGGGCGTCGCCGCCGCTTGTCAAAA
Organism: Clostridia bacterium; assembly: GCA_017476265.1. Lineage (GTDB taxonomy): Bacteria > Bacillota > Clostridia > Christensenellales > DTU072 > CAG-1782. The sequence continues at coordinate 15,147 of JAFVAC010000073.1, read as the reverse complement.
CTCCTATTCTTCTCATCAATTCACCTCCGCCAAATTAGGCGTAAATTCTAATATCTATGACAGTATAGCAAAAGGAATGAAAAAAAGCAAATATTGATATAAACTTTGTTTTCGCTTTTACAAATATTTATTACACGCGCAAAGACTTTCCCCGATCGAAGGGCGGGGCGGGCAGGTGGGCGCCCTTCGACGACTCTTACGGTCCAAAGGAAAACATTGCGATTTTTTTAAGGAAAAAACAGAATAACATGCTATAATGGTGAAGACGATTTTTTTCCGAGGTACAAGAGGTATGCTATCACTTATCGATATAAAAAAAGAGTACGTCATCGGCGATCAGACCATCCCGGTCCTGCATGGGATAACGGTCGACTTCCCCGATACCGGTCTCATCTCCATTTTAGGGCAGTCAGGCTGCGGAAAGACGACTCTCATGAACATCGTCGGCGGTCTCGATCGTGCGACCTCGGGTGAGATCGTGATCGACGGCATATCAACGCAAGACTTCTCCGAAGCGGACTATAACGCCTATCGGAACGAAAAAGTCGGTTTCGTCTTTCAGTCCTACAACCTTATCCCCCATATGAACGTCTTGCAGAACGTGGAACTTTCGATGACGGTAGCGGGAGTAGACGCCGAGGATAGAAAAAAAAGAGCGCTCGATATACTCGATCGCGTCGGCTTAAAAGGTCAGGCGAAAAAACGCCCCAACCAGCTCTCCGGCGGCCAGTGCCAACGCGTAGCCATCGCAAGAGCCATCGTCAACAATCCGACGGTCATTTTGGCGGACGAGCCGACCGGCGCTATCGACAGCGAGACCAGTATAGTCATCATGGACCTACTGAAAGAGATCTCTCGGTCTTGTTTGGTCGTCATGGTGACGCACAACCCCGACTTGGCAAAATCCTACTCCGATCGCATCATCAACATGCGCGACGGACTGATATTGTCCGACGAACAGAAAGAAGCGGAGACAGATCCAAAAGAGGATATTTCGGACCCCATAGTTACTATTGCGGGAGAAGAAAACGACAATAATAGTTCTTCGTCATCCAAACGCACCGCTAAAAAAACAAGAGCGAATTCCACAAAAAAACATAGAAAAGGTATGAGCTTTTTGACCGCGGTAAAGCTGAGTCTGTCCAATCTAATCAATAAAAAAGGACGGTCTGTCATGACTGTGATAGCCGGGAGCATCGGGATCATCTGTATCTTTTTGATCCTGGCGATGAACATGGGCTTTTCCATCTACATCCGGGACTATGAAACCCATTCTCTCAATCTGTATCCCATCAAGGTCTACTCTCCCTCCAACTCCATTATGGACGTCGTACAAAAAGTGATGAACGACGACCATCTGGAATCGGGTGACAAGATCGATATGAATACGGTCTTCGACATCTTCCGCGGCGACGCCGACATCCGACAAAAGTTCACGGACGAAGAGATCGTCTATATGTCAAAAGTCGTCCTCTCCGTCGTCCAGGGAGACAAGTCTCTCGACGAACTGAAGACCAGCAGCGATCTGTCCCGATTCTTTCACTACGCAGAGGACCATATGGATCCGAAATGGGCTACCGTGAGAAAGGACTATGACATCCGTCCCAACATCTACGGCGACGTACAAGCGAATTTTGTCCGACTCAATCCCCTCTACGACGTCCTTGTCGCTCTCGTCGGGCAATATGTGGAGGGGCTGAACGATAACGTCAAGACGCAATTAAAAGCGACCATCGACTCCATCAAAGTCTGGTCGATGATGGTAGACGACGCAGACGTATTACAGAGTCAGTACGATCTGCTCGCCGGTTACTGGCCCGATTATACGGATGAGGACGGAAAATTCGACGTGGTCCTTGTCGTAGATCAATATAACCAACTGGACGACGTGACTTTGGTCTTTTTGAACAAACTCCCCATAGCAAAAGCCATCTTGTCCGTCATGAACGGTACGACGGACAAACTCCCCGTCGAGTATCCCTTTGAAGAATTCCTCGATACCGAATACGAATTGGTCGTCCCGACGGATTATTATACCTATAATCGGCGGACGAAACTGTATGACTACCAAGACAATCAAAACACAGTCCGCAACAAGAGCGTATCTCTTTACATCTCCGGCATCGTCCGTTTGAAAGAAGGGCTCTCCGCGGGGTGCATTCCCGGGACTATCGGATATACCGAAGCTTTGGCGCATTATATTTTGGAGAGCATGGAGGAGTCGGAATTTTTGCAAGCGCAACGCGCCGAATACGACAAGTACCAAGAGACGGTGGCGCAAGCGGAAATCATTCAAGCCAAAATGGAAGCCGATCCGGAATACGAGATGACGACCGACGAGACGTTGATCCTTGCGCAAATGGCGCTCGGCATCAAGAATATGCGCTCAGGCGAAGAGGAATATCTCACGCCGTCGGAATACTCTCAGCTTTTGGTCGATCTCGGCGTCCGTCCCCTCGACGATCCAAAGGCAATGTACTATTATCCCACCTCGTTGGAGAATAAAGACAAGGTCATTTCCATGATCAACGAATACAACAAGTCTTTGTCTGAAGACGAAGAACTGGTTCACAGTTCCGTCGATTACTCGGCGGCGTACACCGACGACCTGTCGGAGATCACCGAATCCATGAAGAGTACCGTCAACACCATCACCTACGTCCTCATTGCGGTAGCCGTCGTCGCCGTCATCGTGACGATGTTCCTGGTCGCCATTATTCTCTACATCTCGGTCCAGGACCGCACAAAAGAGATCGGTATCCTGCGCGCCATAGGCGCCAGTCGCCTCAACGTCGGCAACGTGTTTTTGGCGGAGACCTTCATCATCGGGCTTGTCAGCGGCATCATCGGCGTACTGATAGGACTCGTACTTCTCTTCCCCGTCAACGCCATCGTCAACGCAACCCTCGGCATTGCCACTCTCTTGCGCCCGTCCTGGTGGCCAAGCCTTCTGCTCGTCCTGTTCTCCTTTGTGACTACGGCAATCAGCGGACTGATCCCTTCCGTCCTGGCGACAAAAAAAGACCCTGTCATTGCGCTCAGGACCGAATAGAAAACTCTTTTCCATCAAAAAAAAGACCTCATCGAGGTCTTTTTTTTGATGGAAGCGGGCGACTACTCCCTCACAGTACCGTCGCCCGTAACGACGTACTTGACGGACGTAAGTTCTTTGAGTCCGATCGGTCCACGGACGTGCAGTTTTTGCGTTGAAATCCCCATTTCGGCTCCGAGTCCGAACTCGTATCCATCGGTAAAGCGCGTACTTGCATTGACGTAGACCGCGCCGGAATCGACCTCTCTTGTGAAGTCTTCCGCCACACGATCGTCTTCGGTGACCACCGCGTCGGAATGATGCGTGCCGAACTCGTTGATGTGCTCGATCGCCTCACGGTAGTCCTCGACGACTTTAACTTTGATGATAAGGTCCTCGTATTCGACGAAAAACTCGTCTTCGTCGATCACTTTGGTGGACGGGAAAATCTTTTTTACTTCTTCCGTCCCGCGTATCTCCACTCCGTTCTTTGCCAATTCGGCAAGAATGGGCGGCAAATACTCCTTAGCGATGGCTCTGTCCACAAGGAGCGTCTCCGCGGCGTTGCAGACCGACGGGCGGGAGAGTTTTGCATTGAGGACGATCCGATTCGCCTTGGTAAAATCGGCTGTTTTTTCCACGAAAACGTGGCAGTTCCCTCCGCTGCTCGCTATCACGGGCATTGCGGCTTCCTCTTGGACAAACTTTTTTAATTTTTCGCCACCGCGCGGTATGATGACGTCCACAAAAGAGGCGCATTTCAGGAGCCTTAGCGTCAGCTCTCTTTCGGTCCCATCCACGAATCCGACGATGTCGCCGTCGAGTCCGCACTCCGAAAAAGCCTCTCGCATCAGGCGGACCAGAATACGATTGGTGTTGATCGCCTCTTTCCCGCCCTTCAGCACGACTCCGTTGCCGCTCTTGATACAGAGGGCGGCGGCGTCCACGGTGACGTTGGGTCTGGACTCATAGATGATGCCGACGACGCCGAGAGGCGCGTGGACTTTTTTGATGCGAAGTCCGCTTTTGACGGTGTATTCCTCCTCCACCATCCCGACGTAATCGGGCAAAGCGACGACGTCATCGATCCCTGCCAGCATCACGTCGATCCGCTTGTCCGTCAGAGTCAGTCGATCCAAAAAGGCGCCTTTGACACCTGCCGTCTCCGCGGCGACGAGATCGAGCGCGTTTTGCTCGGCTATTTTTTTACGAGACTTGTCAATTTTTTCCTTTATTTTCAGCAAAACGGCGTTTTTGTCCGCCGTCGTTGCTTTCGTAAAGGCAAAACTCGCCTTTTTGACTCGCTTGCAAAGTTCTTCTACATCGAACATCAGTCGTCCTCCTCGTCCTCCTCGGGCAACTCGGCATTGTGGTAGACGTTCTGCACGTCGTCGTTCTCTTCCAGCATGCCAATGAGTTTTTCGATGCCGGCGATGGCGTCTTCGGGCGGGGTGATATAATCGTCGGGGAAGAATCCCACTTCGGCGCTGATGACGGAGGCGCCTGCCGCTTCCAGAGCGTCCTTGACGGTACTCATATCATTCGGCAAAGTATACACTTCGTAGCAGTCCCCGGCGTCGATCACGTCGTCGCCACCGGCTTCCAGGACCATCATCATTGCGTCGTCTTCGGAGAGGTTACCCTTGTCCAGGACGATGAGTCCCTTCTTGTTGAAGAGATAACTGACGCAACCGGTGCTACCCATAGACCCGCCGCATTTATCGAAAGCGTGACGAACGTCACCGGCGGTACGATTCTTGTTGTCGGTGAGCGCTTCGACGATGATGGCGACGCCGCCGGGCGCGTACCCTTCGTACTGCATATCTTCGTAGTTGACGCTGGAGAGCTCGCCGCTCGCCTTCTTTATGGAACGCTGAATGGTATCGTTGGGCATATTGGCTGCCTTCGCTTTGCTGATGACGTCGCGGAGGCGGGAGTTGTTGTTGGGATCGGGTCCGCCAGCCTTGACGGCGACGGCGAGTTCTCTACCCAGTTTGGTGAAGACGCTGCCTCTCGCGGCGTCCGCCTTGCCCTTCTTGATCTTAATATTTGCCCATTTGCTATGTCCGCTCATATATATCTCCTTGTTTTCTTATTTTTTTCAAGCGTCCGTTTTATCGAACGACGTACATCGCTACGCCGGCAGCGACGGCGGCGTTCAGACTCTCGACGCTGTCCTTTTCCATCGGCAGGGACAACACCCGGTCGCATCTGTCCATCACGGTATCGGGTACGCCGTGCGCTTCATTGCCGACGAAGAAGGCGATTTTTTTCTTTCTCTGATAGTCGTATATACTATCCCCTCCGGCGTCTAACGCGATCTTATCGTAGTCGTTCAGTCGTCTGAAAACGTCGTCATAATCGGTCTGAACGATATTCAGCCGGGACACGGCGCTCATGCCGGCGCGCACAGTCTTGGGCGCATATGGATCCGCTCCGTCCACGACAAAGACCGTCGTAATACCTCTTGCGCAAGCCGTGCGAAAGATCGTGCCCGTATTGCCACAGTCGGATAAACCGCATAAGACCACCGTCGTCGGACCGACGTCCACGGTGGAGTCCGACCTTTTTTTGACGACGGCTATGACTCCCGAAGGAGTCTTCGTGTCCGCTATTCCGTCAAAAACGGTATCTTTGACTACAAAATACTCGGTATTTTTGACCATGGAAGATAGTTCTTCCAGCTTGCTTTCTTTGATGAACAAGCCTTCGATATCCTCCCGCGGCAAGTCTTTCACGATCGTGACGCCCTCGGCGATATAGAGACCGGTATTGTCCCGCTCTTTTTTTTCACAGTAGAGTCTGCGGAGAGACTTGACGCGATCGTTGGCGCTGCTTGTTATTATCATATATTCGATCCAAAAATCGGACGACTTTTTGCTTCAACAAAAAGAACGCCTCCGCCCAAACTTCAGGCAGAGGCGCATAAAGGTCGTCTTTATTTTGCGAGCGCTTCTTTCGCCTGATTGCAGAGGGCGGTGAAAGCGGCAGGGTCATTGACAGCGAGGTCGGCGAGCACCTTCCTGTTGAGGTCGATGTTGGCGACTTTCAGACCGTGCATCAGACGGGAATATGAGATGTCGTTTTGTCTGGCGGCGGCGTTGATACGAGCGATCCAGAGCTGACGGAAGTCACGCTTCTTGAGGCGTCTGCCTACCCAAGCGTACTGTCCGGACTTCATGACCGCTTGTCTCGCTATTCTGTACAGTTTGCTCTTGGAACCAAAGTAACCTTTGGCTTTGCGCATGATCTTTCTTCTTTTCTTGACTGCATTGACTGCTCTTTTGATTCTCATGGTTTACCTCCTTATTTCTGTCCGCTCATCATATTGGAGATGGTCTTCTCCTGCGTAGCGTCGACATAGCCGCCCTGACGAAGCATTCTCGTGCGCTTGGTGGGCTTTTTGTTGAGGATGTGGTTCTTGTTCTGCTTAGCTCTCTTGAGCTTGCCGCTTGCAGTGAATCTGAAGCGTTTTTTTGCACCGCTGTGCGTTTTCATTTTGGGCATAATCCAAATTCTCCTTGTCGTTTATTTTTTCAGAGGGCTGAGCATGATGTACATAGCTCTGCCTTCCGTAGTAGGCTTTTTGTCGATGACGGCGACGTCCTTGACGATCTCATAAAACCCGTTGAGGACTTCTTCGCTGATCTCCGGGTGGGAGAGCTGTCTGCCGTACATACGGAGCGTCACCTTGACCTTGTTGCCCTCTTCGAGGAATCCTCTCGCGTGCTTGGCTTTGGTGTTGATGTCTCCGGAATCAATGGTCTGAGACAGACGTATTTCCTTGGTTTCGATGATTTTTTGCGACTTCTTCGCCTCTTTTTCCTTTTTGATCATATCAAAACGGTACTTGCCATAGTCCATAATCTTGCAGACCGGCGGCTTGGCGTTGGGAGAAATGTTAACGAGGTCGAGATTGCGGAAATCGGCAATGCGCTGCGCTTCGGACCGGCTCATAATACCGAGCTGAACGCCGTTTTCGTCGATGAGTCGTACCTCTTTGTCGGTGATCATGTTGTTGATCGAAAGTTCCTTGAAAATAAGTCCTGTCCTCCTAATAAAAAAGATGCGTCAAAGTACATACGCATCCCGATCCAAATAAGAATTACTCTTGATTTCAGAAACCCTTTGTCCGATGACTGAGGTGAGACCATATCTACTTTGCTTTTTTATTATACCCACGACGAAGCGCAATGTCAACCGTTTTATAAAAAAATCGGACGAAAATAATAATTTCCGTCCGATTTTTTCTTGCTTTTCTTTTTAAGCGTTGGGTTCCAATGCGCTGAGATCGTCATCCACGTCGGTCACGACGACCACACCCGCGCGGTACTCGTATTGGGTCATATCTCTGTCTTCCAAAGTGACGGCGCCGGAATTGTCGTTTTTAAAGCCGCCCCCGGCGGTGAAGTAGTCGTTCAGATAGGTCAGAGCCGGATTATCGGTATTTTGTACCTCGCCTTCCAGCGTATACGAAGCGGTAACCAATACGCTCAACTCTTCATTGTAGATGTTGATCGTGAGGACTTGTCCTTCGATCTCGCCGTCCACGTTGAGATAGACGGAATTGGTCCCTTTACGATAGAGTCTGATGCAAGGCTTGCCGTCCTCGTTGAAGAAGGCGAAGTTCTCGACGTGCGCGACGGCGGTTTCGATCGCTTTTTGCGCCGCTCCACGACCGCACACAACGGTAGCGGTGGCGTGAATGTCGGAGACCGTCGTATTGCCTTCGGCTTCGCCTAAGACGGTGCCGATACGATTGTAGTCCTTTTCATCTTTAGAGTTGCCGACGATGTTCGTCGCCACGGAGACGCAATTTTTGATGGTCGCGTCGCGCATGGTCCCGCCGAGTCCTCCCGCCGTAACGCTCTTGACGTTGTCCACGGTGAAGGAAGAACCGGTGACGGTGACGTCCTCTATCGTAGCCAAATTAACGGCGTACCCGAAGACGCCTCCGACGGTGATCTTCTGCGGGGTGCCCTGTCCGGACGCTTTTATCGTAGCGCCGGTGACGGTGGACCCGGAAAGTTTTGCGCCGTCGCCGATGTCGCTCACAAGCCCCGCGATCATATTTTTGCCCGAGACCAGCGATACGACGTTGAGCCCGGTCGCAGTCGCCCCGGATATCTCGACGCCGGTCGCTACGCCTGCGATCCCCGCCGCATAGACGCTACGCGCGTTGTAGTCCATCGACCCGGTATAAGACACTTCGGTCATCTTGCCGCCGTCCACCTTGCCGACGACGCCGCCGGAAAGGACTTTGTCCACCTTGTAGGTGGGGCTTTGGCTCTGGTACTCCACGACGTATCCTTCGGTGAAGGGTTCGGCACCCTCTTCCAAAAGATCGGAAGAGGCGTTTTGTCTGGTGCGATAATAACCGGTGTAGCAGTTATTGGTCATATTGACGGTACTGTGGACGTCTTTGAACGTCGGGTCGCCGGTGCTGCAACCGACAACGCCGCCGATAAAGAGCGTGGTCGTACAAGTATCGTCGATATCGGTATTGCCCTCGCGGTCATCCACGTTGTAGCTGACGTACTTCTTGTAGAGATTGCTGATGGCGATTGAGCCGTCCACGGAGATATTGTCAAACGTGCTGGCACCGTAGTCATAGCCGACCAGACCCGCCGTATAGCTGTAACCGTTGTAATCGGCATAGTACTCGATATGAACGTCTTTCAGCGTCAGATCGGTCAATTTGGCGTCCTTGGTGTAGCCGAACAGTCCGTAGGAAGCGAAGGAAGTCACGAAATCCTTCCCCATGTCCTGAGCGATAAAGAGCGGTTGTCCGTCTTCCGCGACGCCTTTTACAGTCAAATTTTTGATCGTGTGACTCTGCCCTTTGCTCTTGCCGCTGAGCGTAGCCATAAAAGCGTTTTCGATGTCGGACCCGATGGGCTCCCACCTTTCGATACCGGATAGGTCGATATCCGCGGTCAACTCGAAGACGTAGTTTTTATACTTCGGTCCGAGATAATTCTTGAGTCCGATAAGATCGTCCACGTTGTTGACGGAGACGACTTTAGCGGGCAACGGTTGGCTATCGCTCTCCTCTCCGCAGGCAGTAAACAGCATCATAGCGGTAAAGAGAACGAGAAGCACTGCAAGGATCTTTTTCATGTATTATTTCTCCGCGAAAATAGTGTCGATGAATTTTCCGAAGTCGTCGTATACTTCGGCGTTGTTGGTCTCGTTGAGGATCTCGTGGCGAGCGCCGGGATAGACCTTGTATTCGGGCTTGAGACCGAGTCCGAGATAGAAGTCGTTGAGTTTGGTCGCAAGGGCCGCCTTATTGCTGACGGGATCGTCGCTTCCGACGGCGATCATAAGCGGGAAGTCCTTCCTGATCGTCTCCGCGTCTTTGCCATAGGTCTTGAGTACGCCCCTGAAAAAGCTGAGATAGTACCCGATGCAGAGGACGTAACCGCAGTTCTCGTCCGCCTCGTACTTGGCGACTTGCTCCTTGTCGCGGGAGAGCCAAGCAAACTGTTGTCCCTGCTCGACGAAGGGCTTGTTGTAGGCGCCGAAGGACAACTTGTCAATCAGTTTACCTTTCTTCTCCTCGCCCAAAAACAGCGCTTGCAGCGAGGCGATCATCTTGCCCATACGGATGAGGATCCCTTTCATATAGGCGGTCCCGCTCAGGATGCAACCTGCGAGTTTGTCGCTGTGCAATTCGATAAAGCGTTGCGAAAGGAAGCTGCCGTAGCTGTGTCCGACGAGGACGACCTCCAACTTGTAGGTCTCTTTGAGATAGTCGAGGAGGGTATTCATATCTTCCAACGTCTGATTCCAACTGTCGCCGTACGTCATGCCGTTTTCCCCGTTGATAGCGCCGCGGCGGTGTCCTCTGTGGTCGTCGGCGGCGACGATATAGCCTTTCGCGTTGAGGTACTTGGCAAAGTCGTCGTAACGGTCCGGATGCTCAGCCATGCCGTGCGCGATCTGGATGACGCCGATGGGGTTCTCCACCTCGTCCCACAAATCAATGCCTATTTCGGTATCGTCGAAAGCTTTCAGGGTCAACTGTTTCATAATGGATATCTCCTATATTATTAGATAATTATAATTAATTATATCATTATTAAAGAGCAATATCAATACTTTTTTTGAAAACGGGTCCTCTAAAATACGTCGTATCCTTCCGACTGCAAAAGATAGTCCATTGAATGCAACGGAACGGTACCTTTGACTACCGTTTTCCGCTAAAAAGGGTTTTTCAAACGGTAAAACGGTATCAAAAAAAGAGAAATGTCAATACAATGAATACAGAGACGGAGGGTACTTTGAAGACGCTGGTTATGACGGGCGGTGGGACCGCCGGGCACGTTACGCCCTGTATCGCATTGCTGGAAGAGATGAAAAAACGATTCGATCGGGTCATTTTCATCGGCGGAGACGGTATGGAAAAAGACCTTGTCCCGAAGGTCATGCCCTTTTATTCGGTCCCGACCGTCAAATTCTTCCGGAAAGAGATCTACAAAAACGCGGCGATCCCCTTCGTCCTGCAACGAGGAGTACGCGCCGCAAAAAAGATCCTTGTGCAAAATGACGCTTGCGCGGTCTTTTCCAAGGGCGGATACGCCTCTCTTCCCGCCTGTCTTGCCGCAAAAAGTCTCGGTGTCCCGGTGGTCTGTCACGAATCCGACTACACGCTCGGCTTGGCGAACAAATTGGAGAGCCGTTTTGCCAAATCGGTCCTGACTTCTTTTATCGAGACCAAAGGCGGAACGTACGTCGGGAACCCGATCCGAAAGGAGATTATGTTCGGTGACGCCGAACGGGCGAAAAAGAACTATGGCGTCGGCAAGAAAAAGGTCCTGCTTATCATCGGCGGGAGCAGTGGCTCGGAAGCGCTGAACAGGACGATCTATAAGGGGCTGGATGTGTTTTTAGCCGACTACGACGTCGTCCATATCTGCGGAAAAACGGGAGATCTCTCGATCCGTCGGGACGGATACGCGCAGACCCGTTATGCCGAGGACGTAGCCGACCTGTACGCGCTGGCGGAAGTGGTCGTGACAAGAGGCGGCTCCAACGCGCTGAACGAACTTGCCGCATTGGGGAAAAAAGCCGTCGTCGTCCCCCTCCCGAAAGGCGAGTCGCGCGGAGACCAAGTCCTGAACGCGCGTTCATACGAAAGGAGAGGGTTTTTTACCGTTCTCGAGCAAGAGGATCTGCACGTCGAGACTCTTCTGGACCGCATAAAAAAAGCGGAATCAAACGCTCAGAAGGCGACCGAACTGACCGCTGCCAACGAGCGCATCGCCAATATCGTCGCCTCCGTCGCACTCGTCCGATAGCGACAAACTGTCGATAAGATACGACTTTTGTCCCGTTTTGCGCGGGTTGAACCTCCTTTTCCCGATCGTGCTATGATCGTAGGCGGAGGTGAAATATGAAAAACTTCGTTAAACGTCATCTGACGGGGATCCTCGCCGTCTTCCTCTTGTCCGTCATCGCCGTCCTCGGGTACGCCGTCAGTCGCGGGACCGTCGTATACTCCTCGACTTTAGGAGAAGACGATCTGACGCCGGCTTCCGCGGTCGGTCCCGAAGCACCGAAAGTTGAAGAGCCGGTCGCTCCCTCGCCCGACTACAAAAAAGTCCTGCCGAAATCCGCGTCTCCCTCCGACGAATATCTCTTTACGCAAAAAATCTGCGGCGTCGGGAACGTAACCCTTCGTCAATCGCACGTCACGCCGATGGGATTGTATCTACTTGCCGATACCGACTGTAAAGAAGGCGACGTCGACGGAGAAAGACCCACGGTAGGGATCCTGAAACTGGACGCCGTCGGCAACCTTGTCGAAACGGTCTCTCTTCCCGCGGGAGTACCAACCTACTACGTCGCGTCGCAGATATCCCCTCTCGGTCTGGTCGTCGTCACGAAAAACAGCAGCCGGAATTATCTCTACGTCAACGTGGTCCCTTACGGATCCGGGGACGTAAAAACGTCGCTTGTATCCTATGCCGAACACGTTGAGATCTACGCGACCGACGATGGATTTTTGCTCTTTTCCGGAGACGAGACCGAGGGCGTTCTGTACGAATACGGAGAAAACGGTCACCGTTTTTTGACGCTACCGGCGAACGAAATCGTCAAATTTTTCGAGTATCTCGACCACTATACGATCTTCTTTAACGCGCCGACGGGGTACGGTTATTGCGAGGTGCGAAAAAAGACCTTCGTGATCCATAAGGAACAGAACTTCTCCACAGGGCGCCTTTTGGACATTTTGCCGGTGGAGAGCGACGGTCAAAAACTGATCGCCGTATTGGACGACGGTGGAACGGTCCTGAAAAAATACGACCCGACAAGCATGAACGAATCGGCTGAGCGCAAGATCGGCTCTTACGCGGTACTGGGACTGGGGACCGATGGAGAAAAGATCTATATGGCGGTAAAGGGCGCGGTCAACGGCATCGTCGTCGCCGACGGGGACCTCTCGACGACCTTCTCGGCGACGGACGGAAACTTTTTGCCGAAGAGTCTTTTAGACTACTACTATGACGAGGGGTCCTTCTATCTCCTCCTATCGGGAGAGGAAAGGTCGGCTCTTGTCAAGATCGACGAATCGGGCTCAAAATCGGTTTATCTCCCCCCTACGGAAAACGCCCGACTCTGTCCGAACGTGAACGGGACCTTCACCGTCGCCGTAGACGGTAAATACTATGGCTACAATGCCATCGATCTATATGGATTGACGATATAAACAGCCGACAGTCCCCGCCTCGGGAACACCCGACTTCTTTTCCGAAAGGACTATTCCGACCAAAAATAGCGGTCCAGATCGACCATATCGTCGTCTCCGACCACGACGCCTTCTGCTTCCAGAAGGCGTTTTTGAACGTCGGGACCGCCGAAAGCGAAAGCTCCGGAAAGCGCGCCGAACCGATTGACCACTCTGTGGCAAGGAATGACGCCCGGCTGCGGATTGACGTGCAAGGCATAGCCGACGTATCTTGCTCTGCGGGGGTATCCTGTCATCGCGGCGACCGCGCCGTAAGTGGTCACTCTGCCCTTGGGGATCTTCTTGACCACTTCATATACTTGTCGAAAAAAACCGGGGTCCTGCATTCGATAGCCTCTCTTTCGTCGAAAAACGACATAAAAAAAGACGAATCTCTCCGTCAAATGTATTTCTTGATTTTAAGTTGGTGCCGTTGATCGGGCTCGAACCGATACGGTGTCTCCACCGAGGGATTTTAAGTCCCTTGCGTCTGCCTGTTCCGCCACAACGGCAAAAGGAATGGAGGCGCCACCCAGACTCGGACTGGGGAATAGAGGTTTTGCAGACCTTTGCCTTACCACTTGGCTATGGCGCCATATCCTCACTCCGATTCGGATAAAAAATGGAGCGGGAGACGGGATTCGGACCCGCGACATTCGCCTTGGCAAGGCGACGCTCTACCACTGAGCCACTCCCGCACTTTTTTACCGAACACAATGCTTATTTCGCATTGCCCTACTATAATACAATACCGAGCGGAAAAATGCAAGGGATTTTGCACAAGTTTCCGAAAAAAATTTTCCTCGATATCACTTCACGGCGGAGGCTTTTCCCTCTCCGTCCACAAAGACGGCGGACTCTATCCCGAAGGCTTCGGCATACCTTGCGGTATCCTCTGCTCCCACTCCATACAGCATACTCACGGACGGGACGCCGGCTTCGATCAAGTCCTCTTTCAATTTATATGCGGCACTCAATGCAATTATTCCCGTCTCGACGCCTAAAACGACGCTTGCTTTCGTCGTCTCTTTGACGCGATAATACGTCATGACCTCCGCCGGGACCATGACGATACTGGTCGCACGGATCGTCTCCGCCCCGCGCAAAAAGTCGTGTCTGCCGCCGCGCAGGAGGACGTTGTTCTCCTCGTCGACGATTTCAAAGACGCTTCCGCAATCGTACGGTCTGCCCATCACAGACAGATCGATCTCCACTTGATCTTGCTTGCCCAGTCCACAGAGTACGTCGTACAAGTCAAGCACGTTCTTTAAGCCGACTCCGCTTACGCGATTGGTCAAGAGTTCGGTCGCGTCTTTGATGACTTCCGCCCCGCCGCACATCCTCTTGACCGCGTCGATGACGGTGAACATTGCGCTTTCGGCGTCGGTGCGCGGTTTTGCGTTTATCCAAGCGATCACCGTTTCGGCGTCCGGGCGATACCCGAAGTAAACCTCGGCAAGCCCCTGCAAGACGTAGGTGGAGCTTATTTTTACCTTGCCATTGACGCCGAGGCTCCTCAAGACTTCCAGCCCGAGCAGAATGACTTCCGCCTCCGCTTCCGGCCCCGCCACTCCGGCAAGAAGGGCGGCGCACTGGCGCACGTTCCTATCCTCGCCGCGATAGCGGTAGACTTCGGTGTGGGTATAGAGCCGATTGAGCCCGTCCTCGCAGGCGTTCAAGAGGCCTGTCACCGCATCCTCCGTCACGCACAGCAGGTCCCCTTCCCGATCGATGAGTTTATACCTGTTTTCGGTGCCGAAGAAGCTCTCCCCTATGGGGTACAGCGCGGACACGAGGGTCCGGGCATAGCCGCTCTTTTCCGCCGCTTTTGCAAAATATCCGGCGAGGACCTGCTCGGACGCTAAGTCCTGTAAAGCACGTCTGACAAAACCGTTGGGTACCAATCTCATACTGTCCTCCCTCCTATCAGTCCTCTTGCTCGGGCAACATCGTCTCCATATACTCGGCGTATTCTGACCAAGTGGACGCGTAGCTGTTGTAGGAGCCGTACGGGATATGAATGACCAAATTCTCGTTCTTTTCAAACGGGAGTGCCTCACCGATGACGATGGCGACGCTGCTCTTCAAATAGATATCCGTGATACCGATACATCCGGCGAAGGCACCGTCCGCGATCTCGACGACGGACTCCGGCAGAGTGATCGAACGCAAGCTGACGCAATCCTTAAAGGCGTCCGTCTCTATGACGATATCCGATCCGTCCTCGGGGAAGACGACTTCGCGCAAAGACGAGCAACCGGCAAAGGCACCGCTCGAGATCCTCTTGATCCCTGTGGGCAAGACGACCTTCTCCAGTCCGGTGCAGTTTTTGAAAGCGTCGGGACCGATGGTCTCTATCTGTGAATTGAGGGTGAAGTAGACT
>JAFVAC010000008.1 GCA_017476265.1 Clostridia bacterium | reverse complement strand
TTTTGAGGTGAAAAATGAAACCGAAGTACTATATCACCACGCCCATTTACTATCCGAGCGGCAAGTGGCACATAGGCACTTGCTATACCACCGTTGTATGCGACGCACTGGCGCGATTCAAGCGAATGGACGGCTACGACGTGTTTTATTTGACCGGGACCGACGAGCACGGGCAGAAGATAGAAAAGTACGCCGCACAAGCGGGGACCGATCCGAAGACTTTTGTGGACGGCGTCGTGGGAGAACTGAAAAAACTTTGGTCCAAGCTCAACGTCAAATACGACAAGTTTATACGGACCACCGATGAAGAGCACGAGAAGGCTGTCCAGAAGATCTTCCAAAAATTGTACGATCAGGGAGACATCTATAAGAGCGAGTACGAAGGGTGGTACTGCACGCCGTGCGAGTCCTTCTGGACCAAGACGCAGCTAAAGGACGGCAAGTGCCCCGACTGCGGACGGGAAGTGCAACTGACCAAAGAGTCCAGCTACTTCTTCCGCCTGTCCAAGTATCAGGACAGATTGATCAAACTCATCGAGGAGGACCCGGACTTTTTGCAGCCGAAGTCGAGAAGGAACGAGATGTTAAATAACTTCCTCCGCCCCGGCTTGCAGGACCTTGCGGTCAGCCGGACTTCCTTCAAGT
Organism: Clostridia bacterium; assembly: GCA_017476265.1. Classification (GTDB taxonomy): domain Bacteria; phylum Bacillota; class Clostridia; order Christensenellales; family DTU072; genus CAG-1782. The sequence goes on along the minus strand of JAFVAC010000008.1, from coordinate 4,070 downwards.
GGGGCGTGCCGGTGCCCTTCGACGACGACCACGTCATTTACGTCTGGATCGACGCGTTAAGCAACTATATCACCGCCCTCGGCTACGGCTCGGACAATGAGGAGCTGTTCAAAAAATACTGGCCCGCCGACGTCCATATGATGGGCAAGGAGATCGTCAGATTCCACAGTATCATTTGGCCCGCCATACTGATGGCGCTGGGTTTACCTTTGCCGAAAAAGGTCTACGGACACGGGTGGCTCATGTTCGGCAACGACAAAATGAGCAAGTCGAAAGGTAACGTGGTCGATCCCTTTATTCTGTCCGACCGCTACGGCGTGGACTCTTTGCGCTACTATCTCTTGCGCGAGATCCCCTTCGGCGCCGACGGATCGTACACCAATTACTCCTTCCTAGCCCGTATCAACAGCGACCTCTGCAACACATTAGGCAATCTCCTGTCCCGTACCACAGCTATGGTCAATCAATATTTCGGCGGGACGCTGCCGACGGAGAGAGAGGGGACGGAATTCGATCGGGAATTGGAAGAGAAGATAAACGGCGTCGCCGATAAGGTCCGCGGATTCGTGGACGAACTCCAAGCGCCGGAGGCACTCGCCGCCATTCTGGACGTTGCGGAACGCGCCAATAAGTACATCGACGAGACCACGCCCTGGCTCCTTGCAAAAGACCCGGACAAAAAAGCGCGTCTATCGAATGTGTTGTACCACCTTCTGGAAGCCTTGCGAGTGGTCGGAAAACTGCTCTTGCCCTTCCTGCCCGACACGGGGAACAGGATCTTGTCCGACCTCGGACTGCACGACGACGGGACCTTTGACGGGCTGACTTTCGGCGCGGTCCAATACGGCAAGATCACCAAAGGAGAAGCGCTCTTAAAGCGCATCGACATCAATAAGGAACTGGTCGAGATGGAAAAACTCGCCGAGCCGAAAGAGGAGAAAAAGGAGGAGCCGAAAGTGGAACAAAAACCGCAAAACAATGCCCCGAAGTCACACGACGAGGGACCCAAACCCGAGATATTGATCGACGACTTTGCTAAGGTCGAATTGCGCGTCGGGAAGATTTTGACCGCGGAAAAGGTAGAGAAGAGCAAAAAGCTGTTGCACTTTACGGTGGACACGGGAGACCGCGTCCGCAGCATCGTGAGCGGCGTCGCCAAGTACTTCACGCCCGAAGAAATGGTCAATAAAGAGGTCGTCGTCGTCGCCAATCTGAAGCCGGCGACCCTCGGCGGAGTGCTGAGCGAAGGCATGATCCTGTTCGCCGAGAACGAAGAGGGACTCGCCACCGTCGAACCGGGCAAACCCGTCGGCGGAGGAGCCACCGTCTGCTGACGATATGATCATAGACAGCCACGCCCATCTCAATGACGAGGCACTATTCCCTCGGGCACAGGAGATTTACGACCGAATGGAGTCCGACGGACTTGCCGCGATCAACAACGTCGGCTACGACGTAAAAAGTTCGCTCGTGGCGGTAGAACTCGCCGCAAGGTTCGACAAGTACTTTGCGACGGTCGGCATACACCCGCACGACGCCAAGACCGCCAAGGAGTCCGACTACGCGCTCTTTGAAAAACTGGTCAAAGAAAACGACAAAGTCGTCGCCATCGGCGAGATCGGACTGGACTTCCACTACGATCTGTCCCCGAGAGAGGACCAGGAGAGGGTCTTTGTAGATCAGTTACGACTGGCGCACAGTTTGCATATGCCCACCGTCGTCCATTTGCGGGAGGCGTACGGCGTGATGACCAGACTCTTGAAAGAGAACGAGAAGTACCTCGAGTACGGCGTGCTTTTGCACTGCTATTCCGGCAGTAAAGAGTTGGTCAAAGAATATGAAAAATACGACCTGTACTACAGTTTCGGCGGGGCGATCACTTTCAAAAACGCCGTAGACAAGCCGGACGTCGTCCGCGCCTGTCCGCTCGACAGGATCCTACTCGAGACCGATTGTCCCTATATGACTCCGGTCCCGTTCCGCTGCACGACCAACGAGCCCGCCCGCATCGGTCTCGTCGCCGACAGAATATCCGATATCCTCGGTCTCGACCGACATCATACGGAGACCGTGACGTATAATAATACCAAACGCTTTTTTGCTCGGATGCAGGAGTACCCCATATGATCGTCTACGAAATCGACAACAACGTCTACATCAATCTCACCAATCGCTGCAGCAACGCCTGCGTCTTTTGCGTGCGCACGACCAGCGACGAATATGAACAATTCGACCTGTGGCTGAAAAAGGAGCCCACCGTAGAAGAGGTCCTTGACGAGCTAAAAAAGCACGACGAGGGGAAAGAATACGTCTTTTGCGGCTACGGAGAGCCTTTATATCGTCTCGACGCCATCATCGAGATCGGCAGATGGCTCAAGTCGAAAGGGAAGACCGTCCGACTGAACACCAACGGTCAAGCCGACCTTATCGTGGGACCGAACGTAGCTGAAAGACTGGTAGGGGCGGTCGATATCGTCAGCGTCTCTTTAAACGAGGTCACCCCCGAAGCGTATCAAAAGATCTGCGTGTGCGAGTTCGGCGAAGAAGGGTATCGCTCTATGCTACGCTTTGCCGAAGACTGCGTAAAAGCCGGAATCCGGACCAAACTGAGCATCGTCGATATCCTCGGCGAGGAGAAAAAACGCACAGCAAAAAAAATCGCCGACGAGATCGGCGCGGAACTCCGGGTACGAGAATTGATAGAGTGAGATATCGCCAACGCGGAATGCAAATTGCCGAAGGCAATCAAACGCTTCCACTCGCTACGCTCGGTCAGGATGACGGGGTGGTGCACGGTCGCAAGACCATATCACGCGCTATTGTCGCGGAGCAACTTTAACGCAAAAAACGCACTTTGTCTTTTGTACTTTTGACCTTTCTCTTTTGTACGAGAATAGTATAACGCAAATAAGGGCGTTTTGTTCGAGGTAAATTATGGATATCAAATCGGTACTGATCGCAAACAACTTTCACTACAACAAGGCGCTGGGGCAGAACTTCATCACCGACGTCAATCTTTTGGATGCCATCGTCAAGGACGCCGGGGTCACGAGCGAGGACGTCGTGGTGGAAATAGGAACCGGCGCGGGGTCGCTTACACGCGCTCTCGGACGGGTGGCAAAAAGGGTCGCGTCCTTTGAAGTGGACGACAATCTGCGCCCCGTCTTAGCGACGACGCTCGCCGACTTGCCGAATGTGGAAGTTGTCTTTGCAGATGTACTGAAAATGTCGGATGAGGATATCAAAAGCAAAGTTTTGGGACCCTTTAAGGTCGTCGCCAATCTTCCGTACTACATCACGACGCAACTACTTATGCGCTTTGTCGAGAGCGATCTTGATGTGACCGATCTGACGTGTATGATACAAAAAGAGGTTGCCGACCGATTGACCGCCAAGGCGGGGACAGCCGATTACGGCGCGGTGACCGTCGCCGTGGACGCGGTGGGGTACGGTAGTATCTTGCGCGTCGTCAACAAGAATATGTTTTTTCCGGTGCCCAAGGTGGACAGCGCCCTGTATCACTTGCGGATCGACCGGGAAAAGTTCGACATCAAGGATATGCGACTCTTCAAAAAGACGGTCAGAGCGGCATTCTTGTGGAGAAGAAAGACGCTCGCCAACAACCTGCAATCGGCTTTTTCCATCACAAAATCGCAGGCGGAAGAGATCCTGATCGGTCTCGGCTATGATCCGATGATCCGAGGGGAGCGGCTCTCCGCCGAAGAGTTTGTCCGTCTGTCGGAGAGACTTAAAGACAATGCGTAATCCGGAATGTGGAATGCGCAATGTATGCGGAAACATCTCACGTTTTTACGTTCCTTTCTTGAGCGCAAGAAAGGAACCGAAAGAACGGCAGGGGCACAAGTTACAAAGCCTGCCCCTGCACCCTGGCATGTTTTAGGGCTCTGCCCTAAAAATCCTATTAGCGGATTTTGTCGTCCAATACCGGTATTGGACGGAGAAAATTGAGCGAGGGCTATCGCTCCAAACCCTCTCTCAAACTCTCTCCCATTCCTCATAATTTTCCCCCTTTGAGTGTGTAATAGAGTTTTGGGGAAAATAATATGTTT
>JAFVAC010000072.1 GCA_017476265.1 Clostridia bacterium | reverse complement strand
GCGCAAGAAGAGGTCGCCGCCCTCGGTCATTATTTAGTCCATCACGCAGGGAAAGAACCGACCTGCACGATATACGGATGGGCGGAGTGCGATTCTTGCACGCGTTGCGATTATACGACCTATCAAGAGCTCCCCGCTTTGGGTCACGACCTTGTTCATCACGACGGCAAAGCTCCTACTTGTACGGAGACAGGGTGGGAAGAATACGACACCTGTACCCGTTGCGACTACAGTACGTTTACAACACTACCAATGGCTTCACATCATTTTGTTGATAATGTTTGTACTGTCTGCGGAGAGGAGTTTACTTATATCAGGGTCAACGCGAACGATGAAGCGGACGAAGCGGGCGAGTACATTTACTTCGGCTCCTATCCGCAAACGCTGGTCACAAACGCCACGTTTAACACGATTCTGACCGCCGAAGCGGGCGAATTGCCCACAAGCGAGAACAGTCAGAACTGGACGTCTTACGGATACTATATTAATGGTGTAAACAGCACTGATTTTATGTGGTACATCGACTTGTCGTATAACGGTGAAAAGTACCGCGGCGTGTACTTCACAAGTTACAGACCGTATACTACGACAACTAGCAGTTCTGCGGATAATAGTTATCAAGACAACAATGGATATACCACGTCTTCCGTGTATTGGTTCAAGTACGAACCCATCAAGTGGAGAATTTTGAGCGAAGAAGGCGGCGAAGCGCTTATTTTGTGCGAAATGATCATAGACAGTCAAGACTACTACTATTATCAAGGAGGTAACGGTACGACGAGAAGTCGTACGGCGGTAGCCAATTACAACGACGACTATTATGTCGGCAACGCAAGCACGGTAAGCAGAAGCGTGTATGATAATAACTATCAATACAGCGCCATCCGTAAATGGTTAAATGAGACGTTCTATTCCACGGCGTTTAGCGACCTGCAAAAAGCGTTAATTCAAACGTATACGGTGAAAAACGACGCGGCGAGTACGACGGATACCGGAAACAATATCATGAAAGCGACGTCGTATGTATGTGCGAATACGCAAGACAAAGTTTTCTTGCTGAGTGCGTATGAAGTAACGAATAGCGCGAACGGATTCCGTAGTTATACCACATACGACACGGCAAGACAAAAGAAGAACACCGACTACGCCAAATGTCAAGGAGTGTGGACAAGTACGGATAGTACCTATGCGGGCAACGGGTCTTGGCGGCTGCGTTCGCCGAATTTTTTCGATTCGAACTACGCGAGTTCCGTCGGCAGCGATGGCGTCACCAACTATGCCAACATCGTGAACTATTCAAATATCGGCGTTGTTCCCGCTTTGAAAATTCGACTTTAGGCGAATCTGACGAGCGAAGCGAGTGAAATTCGCTTATCCTGACGAATCTGACGAACGAAACGAAAAGCAGAAAGGAGATTTACTTATGAAAGTAGTATATTTATTGGGCAATGGGTTCGACTTGAATTTTGAACTAAGAACGAGCTATCGACACTTTTACGATTATTATTTAAAGCGTGATATCAGTCCTACCATAAAGGAGGAAAGCAGAAAGGCAATCAGAGTGTTTAAGAGGAAGGACCTTGACACCGAGAAATGGGCGGATTTAGAGGAAGCGCTCGGGAAATACACCAATCATTTTCAGAAAGGACAAGAAGAGGTCTTTATAGATCTGTTGGATGATATCTCGGACGCCTTATCGGAGTACTTATTGGAAATAGACAAACGCATTTTTTACAGCAAGAATAAGAAGGCTATCCGCGAAGCGATAAAAAAAGATCTCTGCAAGCCATGGGAAAAGCTTGCGAAAGATGGAGACAATGAGCAAGAGGGTCTGCCATTTTTTGATAGTGAGCAAAATATCAATATCGATATCATCACGTTTAACTATACAAGAACGTTTGAAGATATTTTTAATTGGTATAACTATCGGCAAACAATCGTGTTGAACAGATGGAAGGCGGGAGGGAAAAAACACGAAAGTGTTTTAAAAAGCATCATACATGTGCATGGCACTTTGGAGTCAGACATTATTTTCGGCGTGAACGACGTTACGCAAATCGAGAATTCCGCGTTCCAAAATAACAGATTAATCGAGTGCAGGATGGTGAAGTCAACGCTAAACGGCAATTTGCACAATTCCCGTGACGCCCGATGTGCGGAAAAGATAAGAAGAGCCGATCTGATCTGTATTTTCGGGACGTCGATGGGGAAGACGGATTGTCGTTGGTGGAACAGGATTGTAAAAAGAATGAAAGAGGACAGAAATTGCAGAGTCATCATTTTTCATTATGACCCCTCGATCGGGGAAGCCGATGAAAATGCGATAAAGGAGATCAAAGGGCGTCTTTTTGCACACTTGAACACAGAGAGGGTCTTTGGCACTGACTCGGAACGACAAATTGCCGAACTGCAAGAAAGAATCTTCGTCAGTATCAATTCCGATATGTTCAGAACGTCGAATTTCGAGAACGCAAGGGGATAGCCAAAAGGTTTTAACTCGTTTTTGACCTATTGTATTGACATTTGTCGGGCGGTGCGGTAAAATCGCTTTAGTGCGATAAATCGGAGGCGGAAGAGTCTTCGGATAGAGACGTAGGAGGACCGGGACAATATGATGGGACAAGTATTGAGTGCGGACAGGAGTGCAGGCGGGATCGTCCTGATGGCGGTGATGATCGCCGTGTTTTTCGGGGCGATGATCTTTGTCGGGATCTACTGTCGCAGGAAGGCGCGCGACGTGGCGGGGTTCGTCCTCGGAGGGCGGAGCGTGGGACCGTGGCTGACGGCGTTTACTTATGGGACGTCTTACTTTTCGGCGGTCATCTTCATCGGGTATGCGGGGCAGTTCGGATATCTGTTCGGTGTGGCGAGCACCTGGATCGGCATAGGGAACGCCATCATTGGGTCCTTGCTTGCGTGGGTCATTCTGGGACGGCGCACGCGCGTCATGACGCAACATTTGGACACCAAGACGATGTCGGACTTTTTCGGCAAGAGATACGACAGCAAGGCGCTCAAGATCGCCAGCGCGATCATCATCTTCATCTTCCTTATTCCTTATACCGCGTCGCTCTTTAACGGGCTCTCGCGTTTGTTTACGGTGGCGTTCGGATTCACCGACGAAAATCTTGCGTACGTCATCATCGTCTGCATTATGGCGATCCTGACGGCGGTGTACGTTCTTGCCGGCGGATATATGGCGACCGCCATTAACGACTTCATCCAAGGGATCATTATGCTGATCGGCATTGTCGCCGTCATTGCGGCGGTGCTGGCGTCCCATGGCGGCTTGACCGGGTCCATGACCGCGCTCGCCGAGTCGGCGGGGTGGAAGTACACTTCCTTCTTCGGTGCGATGCCGGTCTTTTTGGGCTTCGTCATCATCCTGACCTCGCTCGGGACCTGGGGGCTCCCGCAGATGGTGAGCAAGTTCTATGCCATCAAGAGTGAGAACGATATCAAAAAAGGCACGATCATCTCCACGATCTTTGCCGTCATCGTCGCCGGCGGCTGCTACTTCCTCGGCGGTTTCGGCAGGCTGTTCGTACCCGCGACAAGCGACTTTGACAGTATCGTACCGACTATGCTCGAGCAGGCGGTCCACTCTGACTTTTTGATGGGCATCGTGGTCATATTGGTCCTCAGCGCCTCTATGTCCACTCTGTCGAGTCTTGTGTTGACGTCCTCTTCCACGCTGACCCTCGACCTCATCAAGGGCAACATCGTCAAAGAGGAAAAGATGACGGAAAAGAAGCAGATGATCATTATGCGCGCCTTCCTCGCAGGGTTCATCGTCCTGTCGGCGACCATCGCCATCGTGCAAAAACTTTACAATTTCTCCGAGATAGCGAGTCTGATGGGCATCAGCTGGGGGGCTCTTGCGGGCGCTTTCCTCGCGCCCTTTATGTACGGACTGTACAGCAAGAAAATAACAAAGAGCGCGGTGTGGACGTCCTTTGTCGTGGGGCTGGTCATTATGCTCTTCTCGCTTGTGTACAAACTCGCCGGGTGGACTTTTATGAAAGCGACCTTCTCCTCGGGGGAGACCTTGGACTTCGCCAACGCCGTCGTAGCGGGCGCCATTGCGATGATCGCCGGACTTATTCTCGTGCCCATCGTCAGCCTCTGCACCTATCGACTGGAGAAGAAGAAAGGTTTGCTCAACGTGGAGAAGACGGAACAAATGTTCGCCTGTTTCGAAGACAAGGTCCTCGTCAAGCGTACCGAAGCGCTCGGAGACATCGAGGGAAAGTGATCCCGAAAACACAACTTCGGAGACCCAAAGTTCAATTTGGAAAACAGGAGACGCGGAGCGATCCGCGTTTCTTTATCGGGACGGACAAAATCAATCCGTCCTTTTTTTGCAAGAGCGTGATCGTAAAGATGGGACATTGACCGGGCGGTGCAACGAAATGCACCGCCCGCTTTTGAAAGAGAGGCGGGAAAGACGGCATTTTTTGGTTGCGTAAAAAAACAAAATATGTGTTGAAATCTTCGGAGTATAATGATATAATTATTTTAATTATTGACTTATAGTAGGGAGAGGTATGTCCTTTTTATACGTTGACAGACTGAAAAAAGCGCTTTTCGTCGTTTTGGCGGCGCTTTTCGTCGTGCTTTTGTGCCTCTCTTCTTCCGCCTTTCCGGCATACGCCGAGGACAAGGAGACCTACGTCTTTGATTTGAGCGCGCTCTCGTATCGCAGGGACGGGGACTCCGTGGCTTTTTATTACGACGGAGAGCTGGACCCCGATCTGCTGTTCTCTTTGACCGACTCCGAGGGGACCAGGAGTCTGACCGACGCGTTCGGCGACGCGTGCGCTCCGGGGACGGCAACTCTTCTTGTGGTCCGACCGGAGGACGACCGATACGAGACCTATTACAGCGACCCCATCGTCCTGAACGTCAATACCGATAGAGACGTCGTCATTTTGCCCTTGGGACAGAGACGGCAGTACGACGGGACGACGACGGCGTACGAGATCGGTACTTTTACGCAGGGAGAAGATCCTGCGGTCGCCCTGCACGCCGGGGAGTATCGTCTGACGCTTGCTTACGAAGAGCCGATAGAAGTCCCCTATATCATTGACAAGGCGACGGTGACCGTCACGGCGGACGCCTATACGCGTCGTTATCTCGACCCGGGTCAACCGACCGAACTGACGGTGGACGCCCGCGTATCGGAAGAGGACCTGGCGTACGTGTTGGACAACGTGGTCCTGACCTGCCCGGTGCAGGCGGACAGCGTGCCGGGAGAGTACCCGATCAGCCTTCTTTTCAATGGCTCGTCCGAGGACTACGACGTCGTTTTGGTCGATTCCGTCTGTCGGGTGACGGGCGCGCTCCTTAGTGGATTCTCCCTCCAAGACGAGACCTTTTTGTTCGATGGCAAGACTCACGCGCTCACCGTTCGGTATGACCGCGACGCGTGGACCGACGTGACGATAACGTACGATCCGGACGGTGCGAAAGCCGCCGGGAAGTACCGCGTGACCGCCACGGTCAAAAAGGAGTACTACGAAGATCTTCTCCTTACGGCGACGATGACCATTCGATCCACTTCGATAGAGACTTCGAGTACCGTGGACTACGCGCGTGTGACGGGGGCCGAAGGCGGGTACGATCCGTCCATGAGCGTCCTTTTGGAGCCGTATTCCTACGACGAAGATAACGAGGCGATCAAGAGTGCGCTCGCCGAGAAAAACGGCTATAGCTCCAATGTCATATCGGCGTACAGTCTGACTTTTTCCGAATATGTCGGAGGGGTGCAGACGGTCTACCTCCGTCCGTCCGTTCCGTCGAGCGCGTCGGGCGTGACCCTTTTGCAGTACCGCGACGGAGAGGTCATCACGTTGGACTACGAGTATGAAAACGGCTACTTTGTGGTGACCACCGACTACTTTGACGGGTTTATGTTCACCAGGCGGGTCCATGTGACTCACACGTCCGTATCCGACATCGTCGTCGCCGTCCTGATCGGCGCGGCGATATTGGTGGTGGTAGGCGCGGTCATCGGTTCTTTTGCCGGGCTGTCCAAGAAGAGACGCCGCTCCCGTAGACGTCACGCGAGGTGGGCATAGCGTATGAGTAGAGCAAAAAAAGTCGCATTGATCGCCGTGATGATCGCATTCGCACTCCTTGGACTGTTAGCGGGGTGCTTCGCCGCGCGGGAATCGGCGTATGCGGACATCAGAATAACGTATACCCTAATGCCATTGTCCTATACGACGACGTATCAAGCGGAGAGCGGGTTCGGCGCATTGGAAATCACCGCGGAAGCCGACGAGGGCGAAGTCGCCTATACCTGGTATAAGAGAGGGGACGGCGAACCGGAAGCAGTCGGCACGGGGGATAGATTCGTCTTCACCAAAGTCTCCGATACCGGCACATATTTTTGCCGTGTGAGCGTCTATGACGAAGAGGAAGACGAGTATTATTACGAAGATACGCGAGACTGCGAGGTGACGGTTTATCCGAATACGCGGATGAAGGTCATAGGACCGACAGAGGGAGAAGCGTATCCCGGCGATATCGTGCTGAACGCCACCGCCCTGACCGGCGACGACACCGAGTTATCGTATACTTGGTACAAAGACGGAGGCACGGACCCGATCGGGACCGGTCCGACCTATACCGTGTATGAAAACGCGGACTACGCCTGCACCATCACAGGCAATCTGGGCGGCGTCCTCGCTTGGTCCACCACCTTGAACGCGCCGGAAGTCAACGTGACGACTCCGACCCCGACGAGGATCGAGGGCGGGAGCGTGGATTACGGCGGTTCGGTGACGCTGGACGCGACGATGGATCCTGCCGATGGGAATACTTATTCTTATGCGTGGTACCGTAGCGGCACGGACGAACCGGTAGGGGATCGGGCGACCCTTTTCATCGACAAGCCGTCGCAAAGCGGCTTGTACAAGTGCCGCGTCTTTTGCGAATTGAGCAACGGGTACGTTTGGTCGGACTACACCAACGAGGTGACCGTGACGATCTACAAGATCCGCTTGGAACTCTCCATAGACGACAAGACAGCCGAATACGGCGATGAAGACCTCCCTCTCACCTATACGAGACTGACCGCTTTGGTCGGCGGGGACACCGACGAGGAGATAGAAGAGGCGGTGACTCTCACAAGAGAGGAGGGAAAGGACGCCGGGACCTATCGGATCACGGGGACGTGCGACAGCGACGTGTACGCCGTGCACTTCATCGATGGGACGTATACCGTCAAAGCGCGGGAAATTATCGTTCGGATCATGCCGGAGACGGTGCGATACGGCGACGAAGAGAAGTCTCTCTCCTATCGAGTCGAAGGGAGCCTTGCCGCAGGCGACGAAGAGTCCGACCTTGCGATCACCCTGTCCCGCAGAGCGGGCAAGGACGCCGGTCGCTACGCCATTGCCGGAACGTACGACAACGACAACTACAACCTGACCTTTTTGCCGGCGGTCTATACGATCTTGCCTAAGCAAGTACAGGTCAATCTGATCGGTTGCTCCGATCTCGTCTATGACGGGACCACGCCGAAGATCACTTGCGAACTGATCGCTCCGCCCGAGAACGTCGCGCTGAATCCCACGATCACCTTCGATAAGGCGGTCAAGAACGCCGGAGACTACGTCGCGTACATACGTTTTTCGGATCAGAACTACGTCCCCTATATCACCGAGTATCCTTTCAGCGTGGCAAAGGCGCCGTTGGTCATCGGTCTTGACAAGACCATCGTCGTCCAATATGGACAGTTGACGCCCCGGTATCTGTATCGCGGATTTATCGGCAAGGACGACGAGAGCGTCCTGACCGAACTCCCGTCCGTCAACGTCAACACTTCTCGCGTGGGTGTGTTTGAGGTCACCCCTTCGGGTGCCGCCGCGCAAAACTACGATATAACGTATCTCTCCGGCACCGTACAAGTGGACTATGCCGGGGCGGAAGAAGAATACGGCGCGGTCACCGGAGCTTTCTCGCCCGAGGAGTCGGTCGAAGTAGCCGAGGGCGGAGAAGCGACCGTAGGAGGACTGTCTCTGAAGGTGTTCACGTTCACCGTGAGCGGGGTCGCCGACGGGACCTATACCACGCAGGTGTATTCGGTCCAAAAGTACCCCAATATCTTCTTGCGCGCGGCGATCGTGGACGATCAAGGCGTCCGTCACGAGGTCAAAAACTTCTCGTTGGACGAAGAGGGCACTCTGACCTATTCCTCCGACACCACGGGCGTATTCGTCCTGTACTACGATCTGGTCGTGCCGGTCGTAGTCGTAGCCCTATTGATCGTGATCGTCGTGATCTTGCTGCTCGTCCGGGCAAAGGACAATAGGAAAAACCGCAAATTCCGGGAGCGGCAATACATCGCGAGACAGTACGTCAACGACGTCGTCCCGAGACAGACGGAAGACGAAGACGAGTATTGATGTTTTCAGTCCGGGAGAAAGACGGAAACGAGGGGCGGCTATCTCAAAACCGCCCGTCTTTTTTGCGGGCTATCCGAAAAGGTAGGACTTCGTACACCGAAGAAACCGACGTTATCAAAGGCTCAAGAAGGAGGTGGATCGATGGATAAAGTGGATAAAAAGTTGCGCCGTTTTCAGCAGGCAGAACTGGACGCGATGGTGATGTACAGGGGGCTTGCCGATCGAATGAAGGAGGAGCGGGACGCGATATTTTTGAAGAAGATCGCCGCCGAAGAGGGACGGCACGCCGCCGTCTTGCGCGGCTTGACTTGCGAGACCTTGCAGTGCAAGCAGGGGACCAAACGGGCGGTATTATTTATGCACTTTTTCTTACGCCGGGACCTGACCTTTCGGGTGATCTCTTGGGGAGAAAGAGCCGCCGGCAAGAAGTACGAACGGTTCGTCGATAAGTACGGCATCAACGAGCTCTTGACCGTGGCGCACGACGAGTACGACCACGCAATAGCCTTCGGCGCCCTTGCGACGAAAGAACAATGAGAATAGACCGAGTGATTTCGGCGACAATACGGAGAGAAAAATGGAGAAAGAAAAAGTTCTGAAGCGGAGCGCGGGCGTGCTCCTCAACGTGTCTTCCTTGCCCGGACCGTACGGCATAGGGAGCTTTTCCGTCGACGCGGAGCGATTCGTGGAAGAGATCGCCTCGATGGGCTTTTCCGTCTGGCAGACCTTGCCTTTGACGGTGTCGGGCTGGGGTAACTCCCCCTACAGCAGCGTGTCCAGCTTCGCCGGGAATTATTTGTATATAGATCCCGAACGTCTGTACGGGCTGGTCGGCAGAGAGGAGATCGAAAGGACGTACTATCGCGGAGACTACTATCTCACCAACTACGATTTCGCTCGCACGGAGAAGAGGCGTGTGCTGGAGCTGGCATACTCCCGCATCACGAACGAACTGAAAGAGAAGATAGATGAGTTCGTCGAGAAAAACGCGTTTTGGCTACCCGATTACGCCGTTTATATGACCCTGAAAGAGAGTTTTGAGCAAAAGAGCTGGCTGGACTGGGACGAGAAGCACAAGAAATACACGCTTCGGTTGCGCGACGAGGTGATCCGCGACAAGGCGGACCGGGTCGGGTACTATTGCTTTGAGCAGTACGTCTTTTTCGACCAGTGGGAAAAGATCCGCGCCTGCGCAAAAGGGTACGGCGTAAAGATCTTCGGCGATCTGCCCATCTACGTCTGTCTGGACTCCGCGGACGTCTGGGCGCACAGGAAGCAGTTTTTACTTGACGCCGACGGCAGACCGACTCTGGTCGCGGGAGTGCCGCCCGACTATTTTGCCGAGGACGGACAGCTGTGGGGCAACCCGCTCTACGACTACGCCGCAATGAAAAAGGACGGATACAAGTGGTGGGTGGAGCGACTGACGCACGCGCTCGACTTGTACGATATCGTCCGGATCGACCACTTCCGCGGACTTTGCCAGTATTGGGGCGTCCCGGCGGACGCCAAGACCGCCAAGGAGGGCAAGTGGTACGACGGACCCAAGACGGAGATCTTCGACGCGTTGAAAAAGGTCCGCCCGGAGCATCTCATCGTCGCCGAGGACCTCGGCATCATCGACGATAAGGTGGAAAAACTCCTTTCGGATACGGGCTATCCCGGTATGCGCGTGATGCAGTTCGGGTTCGACGGAGATTGCCGGAACAAGCATCTGCCTCATGAGTACGAACACGCTTGCGTGGCGTACACCGGCACCCACGACAACGATACGACGCTCGGCTGGCTCCTTTCGCTGGACGAGAACACGCGCAAAGCGGCTCTTGACTACGTCAACTGCGACGGTGGGTACGGATGGGCTTCCGGCGGAGGGTATTGCCGCGCGACCAAAGCCTTCGTTCGGTCGCTGATGGCGTCTTGCGCGACTCTTGCCGTCGTGCCGATGCAGGACTTGTGCGGGTATGGGTCGGATACGAGAATGAACACCCCCGGAGTCGCCGAAGGGTGCTGGCGATACCGCACCAACTACGGCGCCATCGACAACGTAGACCGCGAGTTCGTCCGCGAGATGATACGAATCTACGGGAGATAACGTGCAAAAAAAGAACTTCGATCGGGAAATGCTCGCCGTCATCGACGGATTGGGCGGGCGCAAGCCGCCTCTTGTCTTGCACAGTTGTTGCGCGCCCTGTTCGACGCGCTGCGTGGAAGAACTTTTTCCCTTTTTCGATCTGACCGTCTTGTACTACAATCCCAACATCGACACCGACGAGGAGTATGAAAAGAGGGCGGCGGAAGAAAAGCGGTTTTTGACGGAGTACGCCGGCGAAGGCGCGATCAAGTTCGTCGATTGCGGACATCGGGAAGAGGACTTTTCGGCGATCGCAAAGGGACGTGAAGATCTGCCCGAGCGGGGCGCGCGGTGCCATCTTTGCTATCGACTCCGACTGGAGGAGGCGGCAAAGCACTGTCCCGAAGGCGGGTTCTTTGCCACGACTCTCACCCTGTCCCCCTTAAAGAGTGCCGACGTCATCAACGCGATCGGGTACGAACTCGCCGAAAAGTACGGTGTGAATTATCTGCCGAGCGACTTCAAAAAACGGGGCGGGTATCTGAGGAGCTGCGAGATGAGTAAGGAATACCACCTGTATAGGCAGGACTATTGCGGCTGCCGGTATTCCCGACGGACGTAGAGTCGATCAGACAAACGAAACGTAAAAAAACGAGGTCCCCGAAAAGGGGACTTCGTCTTTTGAAAAAACATATTTATTTGACCCAAAGCGTGGTCTCAAGACAAGCGCGATAGACGTCTTTGGGGAAGCGTCGTTTTACGAACCGAAGCATTTTGTCCGCGCTTTTTATGTACTTTCCGTCCCAGTAGCGCAGGATCTTGCCGAGCGTGCGACCTTGATAGCGGGACAGGACGTCGCGGATATTCTCCAAAGGGTCGCCGGGATCGGGGTAGGCTACGTCGAGGAGTTCCACTTCGTCTCCCGGGCGCATTCTGATTGGTCCGTCGAAGGTGGTGAAGACGCCGTTGAGCTTTGCGTTGCCCTTGGCTATATCGCGGAAGTCAACCAAATAGGTCCGATCCTCCGGGGGACGGAATCCGCCGTGTTCGGCGGGCTGTGAGATCGAGAACTTGACCGTGCGCCTGTCTTCGTCTTCCGACACGACGAAGGTGGTCTCGGCATATTTGCCCGCGGCGTAGTCCGTCGTCAGTCCGTCGTCTTCGTACAGGGTATAAGAGTTGTTTCCGCGGTAGACGAGCACTTCCATATCGACCGGGTTTTCACAGGCGTTCCCTTCGTCGGAGGACAGCGGGACGATCGCGCCGGCTCGGGCAAAGACGGGGATATATTCCAGGTCTCTGTAGACGAAGAATCTTTTCCCTCCCATATATGTTTTGCCGGTAAAGACATCCGTAAATCGACCTTCGGGTAGCCAAACTTCTGTTTTCGCCATATGGAGAGACTTGACGCGAGGCGAGGTGATCGGGCAGACAAGAAGGTTGGGGCCGAAGAAGTACTCGTTTTTGACGGCGTAGGCGTCGCTTTCTTGCGGGTATCGGTAATAGACCGGTTCGCACAGAGGCGTCCCCGACATCGCGGTCTCTTTCATCGCGGTATAGAGATACGGGACGAGGCTGTGTCGCAGTCGCAAATAGTCTCCGGCGATCCGTCTTACCGTCTCCGAGCGCTTCCAGGGTTCTTTGCCCTGTAGATCGTGCGCGGTGGAGTGCAGACGATTGATGGGGGAGAAGCACCCGAACTGGAGCCACCGTAAGTACAGTTCGTCCGAGCAGATCCCGAAGTTGTGCCCGCCGATATCGTGGCTCCACCAGGTATATCCCACGTTGGCGGCGGTTGCCGTCATGTAGGGCTGGAACTTGAGACTGCGCCAGTACGTCATCGCGTCCCCGGAAAAGCCAATCGGGTACCGATGCGATCCCACGCCGGCGTAGCGGGACAAGATCAGTCCGCGTTTTTTCCCGTCGCAGTTGTCGAGATAGTGGTAGTGGTTGAGCGCCCACAGCGGGTCGAGGTCCTCCACGGTGGACTTTTTGCCCTGTTGCCAGTCGATCCACCAAAAGTCCACGCCCTCCCTTTCGTACGGGCGATGGAGGACGTCAAAGTAGGCGTCGATGAATTTTTCGTCGCTTAAGTCGAAGGGAATAGGCGACCCGTCGGGCGTCCGTCCCGTCGCCTGCGCCATCTCCTTGTATTGCGTCTCGAATTTTCTCACGCCGTCGGCGGGGTGCAGATTGAGGGTGACGTGCAGTCCCTTTTTGCGGAGACTTTGCAAAAAGTCCCTGTAGTCGGGGAAGAGGTCGGTGTTCCAACTGTACCCCGTCCAACCTGCCGAGAAGGGGAAGGGGCGTTTTTTCTCCCCGAATCGTTCGTCCACGTCCACCCAGTGCCAGTCCATATCGACGGTGGCGACGGAAAAGGGCAAGTCCTCTTTCTCGAAGCGGTCCATAAGGTCAAGGTATTCTTTTTGCGTATAGGCGTGGTAGCGACTCCACCAGTTGCTTAAGACGTATCGGGGGAGCATCGGGACCGGTCCGGTCAAAAAGTAGAGCGCTTGTAGTGCGTCCCGGTACTCCTGTCCGTATAAAAAGGCGTAGACGTCCGTTTCGGCGCGCTTTTTACCGACGGTGCCGTCGGGACAGAGGGGCAGAGAGTCGTCTTCAATGTAGGCGCTCCCCGCGCGGCTGAGGACGCCGAGTCCGAGCTTTACCTTTCCGGCGCGATTGTCGAGGGTGCGACAGGTCCCGCCGAGGTTTCGTTTGTTTTTGACGGGCAAAGGTTTGCCGTCGAGGGACGCGGCTACGAGCCGCCCTTTCTTTTGGGAATAGACGACCTCGCATCGAGGAGTGGACAAACGTATGAGGTCGCCCTCTTCGACGACCGTCGTCTCCACCGCTTCCGAAGCGCGGTTGATGACCATCTGGGTCATATCGTCGCAGAAGATACCTTCCGGAGAGGTCTCTATCCGGATCAAACGATCGGTGATCGCCGTCAGCCGATAGGTCTTGCCGAGGACGACGTTTTTTTCGTTGGCGATCGGGTCGGCATAGGCGTAGGCGACGTTGTTTTTGAATAAGAGGCTATCTTTGAGCATTCGTTCCTCCGTTTGGGTACAGGATCAGAAAAATTTCATAATCAAGGCGATCAAAAAGACCCCCACGACCGTCAGCAAAGAGAAGAGCAACACGGCGAGGATCTTCACAAGGTTGCTCTTTCCTCCCGTGGAGCCGTTTTCTTTGTTCTCCATCATAGTGAGCAGGGCGTTCTCCTCCTCTTCCGTCGTCTCGACGAACCCTTCCGGCAGTGCGTCCTCGGGATAGAGGAGATAGTAGGCGGGTGCGCTCGGGTGATCGAGGATCAGTTGATCCTTGTCGTATTTTCGGAGACTCACAAACATAATAAGGTCTCCCGCGCCTCCGCTCACGAGCAGGGCGAAAGCGAAGATCAAAAACATATTGCCGAAAAAGGCGGAGACGATCAGAGGGATCACGCCGGTCACGATCATAGGCGGGAGGAGCATCAGACGATAGGCTCCGACGCGCAAAGGGGTCTTCACATGGCAGTAGAGCATCAGTTGCTTCATGTTGGCGCCGAAGGCGAGGTCCTCTTTTTTTACTTTCCCGAACCACATCGCGCACAGCGCGTGGATCCCTTCGTGCGCGATCAAGCCCACCAAAAACACACCGAGGATGATCAAGAGATCCCAGTAAAACGCCGACGTCAAAAGGAACGGGCGCTTGAGCCAAAGCCCGTTTATGAGCATCGCCGGGATGCAAGGCACGACGAATAGAAGGACGGACAAGAGGGATATCTTGCCCACGTCGAATTTTATCAGCTGTTTTTTATAGTTCATTTTCACTCCGAACACCTATAAATTATATCAATCTACAGGAGGTATGTCAACTTTGACATATTCCGTCGTGAGCCGAATTGACGTTTTTGTAGGGGAGGACGAAAGATGGGGCGACAGGTACGTTCGCTTTTCGGAGGAAAACAAGTTTTTTGAAAATATGTTTGACACGATATAGCGGCGATGCTATAATTTAGTTAACTGAATCAAAGGCGTTGAGAAAGAAGGTCTTCGCGCGGAGCGTTTCAGAGAGCCGACGGGCGGTGCGAGTCGGTACGGACGGACGAAAGGACCCCTCACTTTTGAGCCGGAGAGAAGAAAGTCGGACTTTTTCGATCGTAGACCTCTCCCGCAGTCGCAGCGTTATTGGCGAAAGGATTGATGGATCCTGTGAGGTGGCGGCTGTCAGCCGCAATTTGAGTGGTACCGCGAGCGTAAAAAATATGCCCGTCTCAAAGAAAACGGCTTTGGGACGGGCTTTTAATACAAGAGCCGAATCGAACGCCCGAAGCGACGGAGGAAAGAATGGACGCGACCAAGTATGCGGCGGGCTATTATCTCCCGCCCAAGCAGTGCCTTGCCTGGACGAAGAAGGACAAGCCGGATCATGCGCCCGTGTGGTGCAGCGTGGATATGCGCGACGGCAATCAGAGTCTGGTCGTCCCGATGGACCTCGAAGAAAAACTGGAGTTTTTCAAGACCCTCGTCAAGGTCGGGTTTAAGGAGATAGAAGTCGGCTTTCCGGCGGCGAGCGAGACGGAGTACGAGTTCGTCCGCGCCATCATCGAGCGCGGGCTCATTCCCGATGACGTGACCATACAGGTCCTGACGCAGTGTCGGGAGCACATTATAAAAAAGACTTTCGAGGCGATCAAAGGCGCAAAAAACGCCATCGTGCACTTTTATAATTCCGTCAGCGTGGTGCAGCGGGAGCAAGTCTTCAAGAAGTCGAAGGCGGAGGTCAAGAAGATCGCCGTGGACGGGGCGAAGCTAGTCAAGTCCCTCGCTTCGACCTTTGACGGGAACTTGCGCTACGAATATTCTCCCGAGAGTTTTACCGGGGCGGAGCCGGAGTACGCCGTAGAGGTCATAAACGCCGTCCTCGATGTGCTGGAGCCGAATAAAGACAACGTGGTCGTCGTCAATCTCCCCGTGACGGTGGAGATGAGCCTGCCGCACGTCTACGCCAGCCAAGTAGAGTACGTCTGCGGGGCGATTAAGTACCGCGAGTACGTCTCGATCTCCGTCCACCCGCACAACGATCGCGGGACGGGCGTAGCGGACGCAGAGCTTGCGCTTCTTGCAGGGGCGGACAGGATAGAGGGGACGCTGTTTGGCAACGGCGAGCGCACCGGCAACGTGGACATAGTCACCCTCGCGCTCAATCTGTACTCGCACGGGATCGACCCGAAGTTGGACTTGTCCGATCTCCCGAATCTGGTGGAGACGTACGAGCGGTGTACCGGAATGCGCGTGCACGAACGCGCGCCGTACGCGGGGGCGCTGGTATACGCGGCTTTTTCCGGCAGTCACCAGGACGCCATCGCCAAAGGTCTGCGCTACCGGGAGGAGAGAGGTCTCCATCGCTGGACGGTGCCCTATATCCCCATTGACCCCACCGACGT
The DNA here is from genome assembly GCA_017476265.1 of Clostridia bacterium. Taxonomy (GTDB): domain Bacteria; phylum Bacillota; class Clostridia; order Christensenellales; family DTU072; genus CAG-1782. The sequence goes on along the minus strand of JAFVAC010000072.1, from coordinate 10,874 downwards.
CAGTCGGACCTACGACGCCGACGTCATACGACTCAATTCGCAGAGCGGCAAGGGCGGCGTCGGGTACGTCATGGAAAGGAAGTTCGGGTACGTTTTGCCGGACGGAATGCGCGAGGCGCTCAGTTACGCCTGCAAGGACATCTCCGACCGCGATCATCGGGAGCTCAAGCCGGAAGAGGTGTTGGCGGTCTTTAAGGAACGGTTCTTTTTGCGGGATCCGATCGTCTCCGTCACCCGGACGAGATTCGTCCGATCGGAGGAGGGACTCACGGCGGACGTCTTCTTCAAGAGGGGAGATTCGGTCACCGAAACGACCGCTTTAGGCAACGGCTCTCTCGACGCGGTGAGTAACGCGTTAAAACAATATTCCGGCAAAAACTACAAGCTGGAAGTCTATTCGGAGCACAGTATGTCGGGGTCGGGCTCTCGGAGCGTGGCGGCGGCGTACATCGGGATACGGCGGGACGACGGCAAAATTTTCTGGGGCGTCGGGACCGATACCGACATCGTGCACGCCGGCGTAGAGGCGCTCTTGTCGGCGTACGATAAAGCGTTCGAGAAATAAGGCGGTGAGCGTATGGGTATGACTTTGACGCAAAAGATCTTGGCGTATTACGCGGGCAAAGAGTCGGTCTGTCCGGGGGACCTTATCACTTGCCGACCGGATGTGATCTTAGGCAACGATATCACCACCCCGGTCGCCGTCAAGGAGTGGAACAAGGCGGGGTTCTCGACGGTGGACGATCCCGATCGGATCGTCGTCGTCCTCGACCACTTCGTCCCCAACAAGGACGTAAAAGCCGCCGAGCAGAGCAAGACTTGCAGGGACTTCTGTCGAGCGCAGGGGGTCAAGAACTTTTTCGACGTGGGCAGTATGGGCATCGAGCACGCGCTCTTGCCGGAGCAAGGGTTGGTGACGACCGGAGACCTTGTGATCGGGGCGGACAGCCACACCTGCACCTACGGCGCGCTGGGCGCCTTCGCTACCGGGATCGGCAGTACCGATATGGCGGCGGCTATGGCTGCGGGGACGGCATGGTTCCGCGTGCCGTCGGCGATCAAAGTGGAACTAAGGGGGAGCCTCCCTGCGTATTGCTCGGGGAAGGACGTCATTTTGACGCTGATCGGCAAGATCGGCGTGGACGGTGCGCTCTACAAGAGTCTGGAGTTTTGCGGAGAGGGCGTAAAAGCGCTGTCGATGGATGACCGCTTTTGTATCTGCAATATGGCGATCGAGGCGGGCGCGAAAAACGGCATCTTCCCGGTGGACGAATTGACTCTATCGTACGTGGAGGGGCGTCAAAAGCGTCAGGGGAAGGTCTTTTCCGCCGACGCCGACGCGGAGTACGACGAGACGATCGTCATCGACCTTAGCGAGATCGTCCAGACGGTCGCCTGTCCGAGCCTCCCCGAAAACACGCGCCCGGCGAAAGAACTGTCCGACGTCCGGATCGACCAAGTGGTCATCGGCAGTTGTACCAACGGCAGATTGTCGGATATGAAGGCGGCGTACGACGTCCTGCGGGGCAAAAAGGTCGCGGACGGGGTCAGGTGCATCGTGATCCCGGCGACGATGGAGGTCTACAAGGCGTGCTTACGGGAGGGCTATACCGAAGCGTTCATCGACGCGGGCTGCGTGGTCTCCACCCCCACTTGCGGTCCGTGTCTCGGCGGATATATGGGGGTGCTTGCCGAGGGAGAAAGGTGCGTTTCCACCACCAATAGGAATTTCGTCGGCAGAATGGGACACGTCAAGAGCGAAGTTTTTCTCGCTTCCCCCTATACGGCGGCGGCGAGCGCGATCAAAGGCTATATCAGCGAGTACGGAGGGGAAGAATGAGAGTCAAAGGAAGAGCCTTCGTGTACGGCGACAACGTGGACACCGACGTCATCATCCCGGCGAGATATCTCAACACCCCGGACGAAAAGGCTTTGGCGGAACACTGTCTGGAAGACTTGGATCCCACTTTCGTCAAACGCGTGACGCCGGGAGACGTCGTCGTCGCGGGCAACAACTTCGGGTGCGGATCGTCCCGGGAACACGCGCCGATCGCTCTGAAATCGAGCGGGGTCTCCTGCGTGATCGCAAAAAGTTTCGCGCGGATCTTTTACAGAAACGCCATCAACATCGGACTCGCCATCGTGGAGTGCCCGGACTGCGGAGAGATCGCCGAAGGGGACGAGGTGGAGATTGACTTCGACAAAGGGACGGTCGTCGATAAGACCGTAAAAAAACGATTTTCGGTCAAGCCCTTCCCGCCCTTTATTCAGGACATTATCGACGCGGGAGGACTGCTTGCATCTCTGAAGCGATGATAATATGCCACCAGAGGCGGCGCGGATAAACAAAACGGGAGACAAGATGAACAAGACTTTTGCTTTAATAAGAGGGGACGGGATCGGACCGGAGATCGTCGAGCAAGCCAAGCGTTGCCTTGACGCCGTCGCGGAGCGGTTCGGACACGAGTTTTTGTACGTGGACGTTGATATGGGCGGGGTGGCGATCGACAAGTACGGCGAGCCTTTGCCCGAGACCGAACTGAACAAATGCCTCTCTTCCGACGCCGTTCTGCTCGGGGCGGTCGGCGGCAAAAAGTGGGACGACGTGGCGCCGGATCTTCGCCCGGAAAAGGGGCTTTTGAAGCTCAGAAAGAGTCTCGGCACTTTCGCCAACGTGCGCCCGACCAAGATCTGGCGCGGGTTGGGGCACCTGTCTCCGATCAGGCGCTCTTCGGGCGTGGACTTCGTGATTGTGAGAGAATTGACCGGAGGGGTATACTTCGGCGAGCACAGGACGGACAAGACGGCGGAAGGCTTAGTCGCTTCCGACGTGATGACCTATTCCGAAGAGGAGATCCGTCGCATAGCCATAGTCGCCTTCGAGACGGCGGCAAAACGGCGCAAAAAAGTCTGCTCGGTGGACAAAAGCAACGTGCTGGACACCAGTAGACTTTGGCGCAAGGTCGTCCACGAGGTCGCCCTCGACTATCCTGATATAGATCTGTCCGATATGCTGGTGGACAACTGCGCGATGCAGATCGTCAAGAACCCGGCGCAATTCGACGTCATCGTCACCGAAAATATGTTCGGCGACATCCTCTCCGACGAAGCGGCGCAGGTCTCTGGGTCCATAGGGCTCATTCCATCGGCGTCTAACGGGGCGGGCGTGGGACTGTACGAGCCCATTCACGGCTCGGCGCCCGACATAGCGGGACGGGACGTCGCCGATCCGATCGGGACGATCTTGTCCGCGGCGATGATGTTGCGGGACCTTGATCTTAATAAAGAGGCGGCGTGTATGGAAAAGGCGGTGGAGACGTTCTTGTCCGAAGGCTACCGTACCGTCGATATCGCAACGGACAGCGAGGACGTGGTCCTGGGCTGTTCGGAGTGCGGAAAAACGATAGCGAGACTCATTTTGGAGGAGAAGATATGATACTATCCGGTGCGGATATCATCTGCAAAGTACTCTTGGAGCAAGGCTCCGACGTCGTCTTCGGGTACCCGGGCGGCAACATCATCAACGTGTACGACTCTCTCTACAAGTTCAGGAAGGAGATCAAGCACGTCCTGTCCGCGCACGAACAGGGGGCGGTACACGCCGCCGACGGATATGCCCGCGCCACCGGCAAGGTGGGCGTCGTCCTTTCCACGTCCGGTCCCGGCGCGACCAATCTGGTCACGGGGATAGCGACAGCCTTTTTGGATAGCATTCCGCTCGTCGCCGTCTGCGGCAACGTGGCTACGTCGCAGATCGGATTCGACAGTTTTCAGGAGTTGGACATCACCGGCGTGACCCTGCCGATCACCAAGCACAATTACTTTGTCGGAGCGGTGGAAGAGCTCGCCGATACTTTGCGGGAGGCGTTCCGCCTCGCCAAGTCGGGCAGACCGGGACCTGTCCTTGTGGACGTCCCCAAGGACGTGCAGATCGCCAAGTGCGAGTACGTCCCCGAGCCCGCCGTGGAGCGCGATCCGCCTTTTTCTCCCAAAGAAGTTCGTTTGGAGGAAGCCGCCGCCTGTATCAATGGCGCCAAGCGACCCTTTATCTACTTCGGCGGCGGGGTCTTGTCCTCGGGCGCGGAGGAGGAGATCGTCGCCCTCGCCGACAAGATCGACGCGCCGTTAGGGTGCAGTCTGATGGGACTGTCCGCCGTGCCGAGCGATCAAGCGCGCTATCTCGGGATGGAGGGGATGCACGGGCACTATGCCTGTACGGTCGGGATGCAAAAAGCCGACGTCATCATATCTTTAGGCGTCCGCTTCAACGACCGCTCGACCGGGAACAAGTCCAAATTCGCCCCGAACGCTAAGATCGTCCATATCGACGTGGACGGGTCCGAACTTCGCAAGACGACGGCGGATACGCACGGTTTGCGCGCCGATCTCAAGAAGACGCTGGACGAACTCTTGCCGAGGCTGAAAGAGGTCCGTCATCCCGACTGGCAGAAGACGATCCGGGAGCTGAAAGCGGAGGAGGAGAGCTACGCCGACAGGCGCGAGGGACTCACGCCGAAAAATATCCTCTCGGTCGTCAACGAAAACTTGTCCGACAAGACGCCCCTTGTGACGGACGTAGGACAGCATCAGATGTGGACGGCGCAATATGCCAAACAGCGTCTACCGCGGACTTTCTTGTCCAGCGGCGGGCTGGGAACGATGGGATTCGGTCTCGGCGCGGCGATCGGAGCCGCCATCGGGACGGGAGAGAGAGCGGTCCTTGTCACCGGCGACGGCGGATTCGGAATGTGTCTGAACGAACTCGCCACCGCAGTCACTTACAAGGTCCCCGTGACAGTGCTCATCTTAAACAACGGCGTCCTCGGTATGGTCCGTCAGTGGCAGACGCTCTTTTTCGGCAGGCGGTACAGCAGCACCGTACTGGACAGGAAGACGGACTTCGTCGCGCTGACAAAAGCCTTCGGAGGCAAGGGGGAAAAGGTCGAAAGCCTCTATTCTCTTGACAAAGCGTTCAAAAACGCGGTACATTATAAGGGACCGTACGTCATCGAGTGTGCGGTGGACAAGGACGAGCTGGTCCTCCCGATGCTCCCGCCCGGGGGATCGATGGACGAGATCATCGTCAAGGTAGGTGAATGATGGGTAGATATATCGTAGCAGTACTGGTCTATAACCGCTATGGCGTGCTCAATCGTGTGACGAGTATGTTCCGCCGGAGGCAGTTCAATATCAGTACCCTGACGGTGAGCGAGACGGAGTCCCACGAGTACTCCCGTATCACCGTCACTTTCGAGGGGAGCGAAAACTCCAAACAGCAACTTATTAATCAACTCTATAAACTCCCCGACGTAGTCGGGATCAAAGAGCTCGACAACGAAAACTCCGTCAATCTGGAGTTATTGCTGATCAAAGTCGCCAATCATCCCGATATGCGGGTGGACATCATGGCGGCGGCGGAAGCCTTCCGTGCGCGCACGGTGGACTACTCCAAAGAGGCGATCGTCTTGCAACTGACCGACACCAGTCGCAGGATAGACGACTTCATCAACGTCATGCGCGACAACGAGATCCTGGAGATCTGCCGGACGGGCGTCGTCTCGCTGGAAAAGGGCTCTTCCACCATTCGCAAAATCACGAATCTGTAACTTTGGGCGACCAAAGTCGGATATAAATAACACGAAATCCATATTAACAAAGAGGTACACTATGGCAAGAATCTTTTATCAACAAGACTGCAATTTGCAAAAACTTGCAAATAAGACCGTCGCGATCATCGGCTACGGAAGCCAAGGACACGCGCACGCGCTCAACTTGAAAGAATCCGGCGTCAACGTCATCATCGGTTTGTATGAAGGCAGCAAGAGTTGGAAACGCGCGGAGGAGCAGGGCTTCGCGGTCTACACCGCCGCCGAGGCAGCCAAGCGCGCCGATCTCATTATGATCCTCATCAACGATGAAAAACAAGCCAAACTCTACAAGGAAAGCATCGAGCCAAATCTGACCGAAGGCAAGACGCTCGCTTTTGCACACGGCTTCAATATCCACTTCGGTTGCATCAAGCCACCCAAGTACGTCAACGTCATTATGATCGCCCCCAAAGGCCCCGGACACACCGTCCGCAGCGAGTACCAGGCGGGCAAGGGCGTGCCCTGCCTCATTGCGGTAGAGCAGGACGCCACCGGAGACGCGTGGGACATCGGTCTTGCGTATGCCCTCGGTATCGGCGGTGCGAGAGCGGGCGTACTGGAGACCACCTTCCGTACCGAGACGGAGACCGACCTCTTTGGCGAGCAAGCCGTCCTGTGCGGCGGCGTATGCGCTTTGATGCAGGCGGGATTCGAGACCCTCGTCGAGGCGGGGTACGACCCGCGCAACGCGTACTTTGAGTGCATCCACGAGGTGAAGCTCATCGTCGATCTCATCTATCAAAGCGGCTTTAAGGGAATGCGCTATTCGATCAGCAACACCGCCGAATACGGCGACTACGTGACCGGACCCAAGATCATCACCGAAGAGACCAAAAAGACGATGAAAAAGGTCCTCTCCGACATTCAGGACGGGACGTTTGCCAAAGAATTCTTGCTCGAAATGTCCGACGCCGGGGCGCAGGTCCACTTCAACGCGATGAGAAAGAAGGCTGCCGAACATCCCGCCGAGATCGTGGGCGAGGAGATCAGAAAGCTGTATAGCTGGAGCGACGAAGACAAACTGATCAACAACTGATTTTTCGCCCGATGGGCGAACGATACGTCCGAAAACGGATAAAAACGAAAGGTTCGCCGTGATACGCGCGGCGCAACGCGCGGGTGGATACAGAGTCTTTTATCCGTCCGCCGTTGTTTTTTTCGGCGACATATCGCGCGATCGAAGACGTTTTACCGTCCGCAAAACGGACCGTTTAGTTTGGACGGAAAGGAGAAAACTATGTATACCGATTCATTAAAGCAGGGTGCGAACAACGCCCCGCACAAGTCCCTGTATCACGCCCTCGGTCTGACGGAGGAGGAAATACGCCGTCCTCTTGTCGGCATCGTCAGCTCCTACAACGAGATCGTCCCCGGACACCTCAACGTGGACAAGATCGTCGAAGCGGTCAAGATGGGCGTGGCGATGGCGGGCGGGACCCCCATCGTCTTTCCTGCGATCGCGGTCTGCGACGGCATCGCTATGGGACACGTCGGGATGAAGTACTCTTTGGTCACGCGCGACCTCATCGCCGACAGTACCGAAGCGATGGTCATGGCGCACGGCTTCGACGCTTTGGTCATGGTCCCCAACTGCGACAAGAACGTCCCCGGGCTGTTGATGGCGGCGGCAAGGCTCAACCTCCCGACCGTCTTTGTCAGCGGCGGACCGATGCTCGCCGGACGGATCGACGGAAAAAAGACCTCGCTCTCCTCCATCTTCGAAGCGGTGGGCGCGTTCAACGCCGGCAAGATCACCGAGGAAAAACTCTGCGAGTACGAACAAAAGACCTGTCCGACTTGCGGCTCCTGCTCCGGCATGTACACCGCGAACTCTATGAACTGCCTCACCGAAGCCATCGGCATGGGACTCCGCGGCAACGGCACCATCCACGCCGTCTATTCCTCCCGAATAGAATTGGCAAAGCACGCCGGCATGGCGGTGATGGAACTCTTGCGAAAAAACATCCGCGCCCGGGACATCATGACAAAGGACGCGATCGAAAACGCGCTTGTCGTCGATATGGCGCTCGGTTGCTCGACCAATTCCATGCTGCACTTGCCGGCGATCGCGCACGAGTGCGGCTTCGATATCGATTTGGATATCGCCAACAAAATCAGCGAAAGAACTCCCAATTTGTGTCATTTAGCACCCGCAGGACGGGTTTATATGGAAGACCTGAACGAGGCGGGCGGCGTGTACGCCGTCATGAAAGAGTTGACGAAAAAGGACCTTTTGCACCTCGACTGTATGACGGTCACGGGGCGTACCATCGGCGAAAACATCGCAGACGCAACGAACCTCGACCGGGAGGTCATCCGACCGATCGAAGAGCCGTATTCGACCACGGGCGGTATCGCCGTGTTGAAGGGGAACCTCGCACCCGAGGGGAGCGTCGTCAAGCGCTCGGCAGTCGCCCCGGAGATGTTGGTCCACGAGGGACCCGCCAAAGTCTTCGACTGCGAAGAGGACGCCCAAGCCGCCATCAATGCGGGAAAGATCGTCGCCGGCGACGTGGTGGTCATTCGCTACGAGGGACCCAAAGGCGGTCCGGGTATGCGCGAGATGCTCAATCCGACCTCTTCCATTATGGGAATGGGTCTGGGCAATTCGGTCGCGCTCATCACCGACGGCAGATTTTCGGGCGCGACGAGAGGGGCGTGCGTGGGGCATATCACCCCCGAGGCGGCTTCCGGCGGGCTCATCGCCCTCGTCCGTGACGGCGACCGTATCCGCATCGATATCCCCGGGCACAGAATAGACCTCCTGATCTCCGAACAAGAGATCGAGGAGAGGAAGAAGGATTTCGTCCTTCCTAAAAAGGAACTGTCCGGCTATCTCAAGCGGTACGCCGAGCAGGTCTCCGGCGGTGCCTACGGCGCGATCATCAACAAATAGTTATGGTAGACATATCTTATCTGAAAAAAAGAGCGGACGCTTTGACCGTCTTCCGTCCTTTGCGCGAGGACGAGGTCTTTTCGGCGTTTTATCGCTATCTTTCCGAGCCGACAGCCGACAGCTACGCCGACTTCGTGGAAAGATTGTACGAACAAAACGGCGGACATTGGTCACGGTATCTGAAAAAGATCTGCTTCTTTTCCGACAACGTACTCGTAAGGACGGTCTCCCGCGGAGTGGTCCCGTCCGACTGCCTCTTCGACGCCTTTGAAAAGGACGCGGAAAGTCTACAGCTTTTTGCCGATCTGACGACGGAGGACCTCGCGCCCGAGGAGGCTTTTTCGGCGCGCTTTTTTACCGAACCCACCGCCATTGCCAAGGACTATCGGGAGCGTCTCGTCCATATCGGCAAGCACGGCTACGGGATCTTCGCCGAGTTCGGCTTTTTCCGACTGGACGGAGAGAGGATCGTGCCCGTCCGCACCCCCGATCGCGTTCGCCTGTCCGACCTTGTGGACTATGAAAGGGAGCGGAAGGCGGTCGTGGACAATACGCTGGCGCTTCTTGGTGGGCTCCCCGCCGCCAACGTGCTCTTGACAGGGGACGCCGGCACGGGCAAGTCCAGTACGATCAAAGCCGTCGCCAACGAGTACTTTTCCGAAGGACTCCGATTGGTCGAATTGAAAAAGAGCGAACTGCACGTCTTGCCCAAAGTGTTGGAGACGTTGGCAAACAACCCGCTCAAGTTCGTATTGTTCGTGGACGACTTGTCCTTTTCTTCCGACGATGACGACTTCAACGCCCTCAAAGCCGTATTGGAAGGGTCCGTTTCCGCCCGCACGAAAAACGTGGTCATCTACGCCACCGGCAATCGCCGCCACGTCGTCAAGGAGAAGTTCTCCGACCGCGACGGAGACGAGGTACACAAAAACGACGCCATGCAAGAGCTACTTTCGCTTTCCGATCGCTTCGGATTGCAAGTGTCTTTCTTCAAGCCGAACAAGGCGTCTTACTTAAACATCGTCAAAAAAATCGCCGACGACGCTCGTCTGACATACGACGAGCAAGATCTCTTCGCCCGGGCGGAGCGGTTCGCACTTTCCCGCGGCGGCAGGAGCGCAAGACTCGCCCGACAATTCATCGACAGTCTTATTGCTATGGAGGGAATATGATCACGGTCAACATCTATTACACCGGAAAGGACGGCTCGGCAAGACTCTTTGCCGAAGAGATGACCTCGTCCGGAGTCGTCGATCGCGTCCGCGCCGAGGAGGGCAACGTCAAGTACGAGTACTTTTTTGCTAAAGACGACCCGGAGACCGTTCTTTTGATCGATCGCTGGACCGACCAAGCCGCCATCGACGCCCATCACAAGTCCGATATGATGCAGGATATTGCCAAACTTCGCAAGAAATACGGACTGAAAATGCGCGTGGAGCGCTTTACCGACTATATAGACGAAAAATAGGAGTCATAATGAAATCTGTCAGAAGAAAAACGGACGCCCACAAGATCACCGGCGTCGCCGTATTCGTCGCGCTGGAAGTCGCCTTGTGCTTTGTCACCAACTACGTTCAGTTCGGCGCGGTCAACATCAACCTCGCCCTTTTCCCCATCGTGATCGGCGCTTGCTTTTACGGACCTTTGGTCGGACTTTCTTTAGGTGTAATTAACGGGATCATTACCATTTTTGCTCCGGCGACGTTTGCCGTTTTGGGCGTTTTGCCGGCGCCGTACGTCTTTTTGGTTATTGTCGTTTGTATTCTCAAGACTGCATTGGCGGGATTTCTTGCCGGCGTTTTTCATAAATTGATCGCAAAAAAAAGCAGCCTTGTCGCAGCCTTCGTCGCCGCCATTACCGTGCCTGTGGTCAACACCTTCGTTTTCATCCTTTTTGCGTTGCTTTTCCCCAATGTCCTCGTCGGGGATATCGGAGGGCAAAACTTGTTCGTCTTCTTGATCACCGCTTTTATCGGGGTCAACTTTTTGATCGAGATCGTCAGCAACATCGTTATCGACCCGGCGATCTGCAAAGCCATCAAACTGATCCCTCGTAAGACGGCGAAACAAACGGACAGGGGAGAGCCGAAACAAGCGGGAGAAGAACAACCGCCGGAACAGAACGCAAACAGCGAGAAAAACGCCGAGGAATAACGGTTCCGACTTTTAGAAGGATTTCCGGTAGAAGTAAAAACGCCCCGATCGGGGCGTTTTTGAATGCAGAGGAATAGATTATGCGTTGAAGAGAGACCGACTGAATTTGAGTCTTTTGAGAGTCTCCTCTTTGCCGAGGAGGGCTGCCATTTCGGCGGCGCCGCCGGGGGTGGACG
>JAFVAC010000071.1 GCA_017476265.1 Clostridia bacterium | reverse complement strand
GTCGGCGGAGACCGTCTTGTCTCCCTTGTTGCCTTTTTTGACGAAGGAGAGCCCCAGTCCGTCGGTCGTGGCGACCACGGTCTCCCCGGCGGCAGTCAAGGCGTCGTTTATAACGGGGAGGATCACGTCGGAGACTTCTCCGTCGGCGAGCTTTTTGGTAAGCTCGTACTTTTCGAGCAGTTTGTCACACTCTTCCGTCCTGCGCATAGCCAACGAAAAGGCGGCTTCGGACGTAGCGACGACTTTTTCCAATTCGGCAATACGGGTCGCCAAAGCGTTCAGTTCGGCAACCTTTTCTTGCCTTCCGGAGACGTCTGGCGTTTCATCCCCGAAGGGGAGGTCCTCGATGGATTTTTTAAGATACGTCACGCGATAATCGTATTCGTCGATCGCTTTTTTGTAGGCGGCGACTTCGTCGTCGGTCAAGAGGTCCTTTTGCAAGGCGGCATAGGCGTCCTCGTCGATAGCGTCGGCGTGTACGAAAGCGAGCAGTTCGTCCGCGCGCTGGCGGTCGATCTCGATACGGGACAAGATCTCGTCCGCACGGGCGAGGCGTTTGTTGAAGTCCTCGGTCTTTTCGGCAATGGTCTCGTTCAGCTCGGTGTATTCGTCGAGGGATTTTTGCAAGAGTTCTTCATTGCGGCGGATGTCGGACACAACTTCGGAGAAGACTTGATTGGCGGCGCGCACGACGCGGGCGGGGTCGCCTCCGGTGATGATCTCGTCCAGATACTTGCTGCGCTCGTCATCCGCTTTGATCAGTTCGGCAAACTTTTCGTCTTCGGTTTGTTCGTCGGCGACGATGGTCTCCAAAAAGTCGTAGGCGCGCTTGCCGTCCAAAGAGGGCAGGATCTCGTCCTCGTAGGAGTCCCGCATATCGGATACGGTGGCGCGGAGGGACTCCGCCTGTTTTTCCAGTCGCTCGGTCTCACCGTTGAGCCCTTCGATCCGTTTGGCGAGGAGGGATAGGAGCGCTTCCCCGTCGCCCTTGGCGCCTGCGGCGCACTTTTTGGCGAGGTCGTCGAGGTCCTTGGCGCCGGTCTTTTCCAGAGTCTCTTTGACGAGGTCCTGTTTTCTGCCGACGGACGCGTTGAGGCTGTCTACGTAGACGACGGACAGACGCTTCTTTTCGCGCAGTTGTCCGAGGCGCATATTGACGGAGAGAGCCTTTTCGGAGTACTTTTGCAGCGCTTCCCGTCCGGCGGTGAGGTCGGAAGTCAGACGCGCTTCGGTCGCCGCCAACTTTTCGATCTCCCGGAGGTGTTCCGCCTTGTCGGTGATGCGGTTGTTGCAGACGGGGCAGATGGCGCCGTATTGCATTTCGGACACGTCGGTGCAGAAGGACTTTCTTGCGGCGACGCCGGTCAGACGGTCGGTGAGTTCGTCGTTCTTCTTCGACGACCTCTCCATATACAGTTCCAGTGCGGACTTGGCTTTCTCCAACGCGAGGATGTCTTCGTCTATCTTGCGTTGAGCCGTTTCGTTTTCGCGGATCTTGTTCTCCTCGGCGGCGATCTCGGCGCGGTACACGTCGCACAGGATCTTGGCGCGATACAGGGTCAAGAAGTCCTCTTCGCCCTCCTCTTTGCGGTCGGACTTGAGCGCTTCGGTCAGATCTTTGCGGGCGCGTATGGCGTCCTCGATGGTCTTGATCTGCGTCTCCATATCCTCCATCGTGGTCTCGAAAGCGATCCCTTCTCGGATGGAACGGCGCTTTTTGTAGTCGAGGCGCGTGGCGGAGAGGTCCTTGGCGAGGAAATAGAACTTTTTGTCCCATTCCACGAAGGCGTTCAGCGCGTCGGCGCCGTTGGTTTCGCCCATCTTTTCGAGGATGGCGGAGGTGACTGCGCCGTCGGCGTCGTTTTCGTTCAGGAGGGTGTAAAATTCGTCCCGAAGGGCGTTGACGCGGTCGGAATAATAGGTATAGTTCTTCTTTTTCTCTTCGGCGAGGGCTTTGTCTTTGTTGAGGTCGGTCTCGGCGGACTCGAGATCGGCGGTCAGAGTGCGGAGCTCTTCGTTCGACTCGGCGGCGAGCTTTTGCAGTTCCAGCACGCGCGCATAGACGGGCAGAGCCGCTTTGAGGGACTCGTTGCTTTTCAGTCTTTCGGCAAAGCGGTTTATGTCCTCCTCTTTGGCGAGTTCCGATTGAAGTTCGGCGTTCAGTTCGTCGGCGCGGTTGGCGGCGGCGGTCCGCTCGGCGTCGGCTTGCGCCGCCGCGTCGGACTCGGCTATCTCCGCACGGAGAGCCTCCGCGCGCATTTTAGCCTGATGGAGTTCGGTCTTTACGTCGTCCTCGGCGACCAGTTCGTCCAAGATCTCCACTTGAGACAGAGCGCGATCTCGTTCGGTGGCATAGGAGAGACTGCGACGCTCCAGCTCTTCCCGATCGAATCCCATGGCGGCGAGGCGTTTTTCCACATAGTCGGCGCAGTCGTGCAAAAAGGCGTCCGCGTCCACGGGGGAGAGGTACTCCTTCCATTGCTTTTTGCCGAGGGCGGCAAGCCCGTCCAGCACTTCGCTCGCTTGGGAGCGGGAGAGGACTTCGCCGGCGTGAGTCACTTCGACCTTGTCTTCGGCAAAGTCCCTTTTGACGACAAAGTTATTCCCGTCGTATTTCGCGGTGAGTAGGATTTGCCCGTCGAAGAGCGCGTCGTTGCCGAACAGGACGTGTTCGATCGCTTCAATGATCTCTTCCGGGGTGAGGTCGCCCTCGCCGGTCGCAAAGTCGTATCCGCGTACGGCGTCGTCGTCTTTGAGCGTCAGGGTAAGAAATTTCATATTGCCTCCGTAAAGTCGTTAGTGTCTGATTGCCGTCCGACCACAACATCTTGTGCCTGAAAAAATAATTTTCAAAAGCGCTTTTCGGTGGGGCGGAGAGTGTGCTATAATACTCCGTACAGCGTGTCGCGCATTCTTACGCGCCCGCGTGGTGAGCATATACACATAGATTATACAAAAAATAACAAGATATTGCAATACAAAACGAGAAAAAATTGTGGAAAGGTCGCAAGAGACCTTTTGAAGAAGGAGCTATGGGATTTGTAAGTTTGAGCGGCGATTATTTGCGTGCGGGCTACACTTCGGTGGACAACGTGTTTTTGACCGACTATTTGCCCTACGCCGACGCCGAAGACGTGAAAATATATCTCTTGGGACTGGCGATCGCCTCTTCCGGCTACGACGACGAGACCAACACGCTGGACAAGATGAGCCTCTTGTTGAGACTGGACAAGGAGCGCGTGACAGAAGGGTTCCGATATTGGGAGGCCAAGGGACTGGTCCGGCTGACGGCGACGGCACCCTTTGCCGTCAAATACCTCTCGGTCAAAGCGCCGATCAAGGTGGGATCGACCAGGAATCCGGCAAAGTACGCCGACTTTAACGAGGAGATCGTGCGGATCTTTCCCGATCGCGTCGTCGCGCCCAACGAGTACGAGGCGTACTACTCCGTCATCGAGGAGAGCAAGATGGACCCCAACGCGGTTCTGCTTATCTTGCAGTACTGCAAGGACGCCGGAAAGACGTCCACGCCCTACGTCCTCGCCGTGGTCACGGACATGGCAAAGGAGGGGTATCGCACGGTAAAAAAGGTCTCCGAAAGGATCAGCGAACTGGAAAACAACTCCGAGGACATCCGACAGATCTTTGCCGCGCTGGGCATAAAGCGCGCCGCCGACATCGACGACAGACGGGCGTATCTACTGTGGACCGACCGACAGAACTATCGTCTGGACGCGATACTGACCGCGGCGCGGTCGCTGAAAAAACGCGGCGGTATGGAGCGGCTGAAAGGACTGATGGACGAAGTGTATAGGTCCGGCGCACGGACCGGCGAAGAGGTGGCGGCGTACTTGTCGTCCCGGGACGCCATGCGCGACCTTGCTATTTCCATAACCAAGACTTTGGGTGCCTTTTATGGCAGTACGGAACCCCTTATTGAGAACTATCTGCAACCGTGGCTCAATCTCGGATTCGAGAACGAGGGGCTTTTGTCGCTGGCAAAACTCTGCTTTTTGCGCGGGGTGAAGAGCTTCGACGGGCTGGGGACGTATGTGGAGGCGTGCTACAAAAACGGCGTCATCTCCAACAACGGCGTCCAAGCTTTTGTGGACGGAGAGAACGCTTTGGACGAGGCGATCAAAAGAATATTTGCCGAGACCGATCGTATGGATATGATCACCGAGAGCCATCGGAGATCTTATCGGACGTGGCTGTCCTGGGGGTACGGCTACGACGCGATCGTCGCCGTGGCGAAAAGTTGCGCCGAGACGGCTTTCCCCTTCCGCGCGATCAACAGGGTACTCGCCGAACTCAGACGGCAGAACGTGTTCGACATAGACGGGGTCAACAAGTACCTGTCCGAGCGCGGACCGAGCGCGCTCACAACGTCTAACAAGGGCGGGCAGGACGACTATCTGAAGCACGCCTATACCAAAGAGCAACTGGACGGCGTGGTCAGACGGCTGGAAGACATGGACGACGACTGGGGGGACTGATATGAGAGACGTGACCGAAGCGTTGAGAGTGATCGAGGAGAGAAAAAGTCGCGCCGAGAGAGAATACGAAGACCTTTTGGCGACCTTGCTTGCCGAAGAAAAATTCGAGACCGACTATCGTCGGCTGTCCTATCTGAATTTTGAGATCGCGCGTCGGGAGGTCTACCGACTGGACGCGACCGAACTTATTACCGAACGAGACGCTTTGCGCGGATCGGTGGAGTCGGCGATCGCGTCGCGCGGAGCCTTGGGGCTGGATATGCCGAAATACGCCTGTCGGGAGTGTCGGGACACCGGCTACGTCGGCGGGAAACGGTGCAAGTGTCTGGAAAAGGCGCGGGTGGAAGTGGACCTTCGGGACAATCCCTCTTTGCGGTCCGTCCCGAACGGCTTGAAGGATGTAGACGTTTCCTTTTACGGCGACAAGCAAGACGCCTATTTGAAGTATCTCAAAAATATTCGGAAAAACTTCGTCAAAGGAGACGCGTCTTTCTTTACTTTGATCGGCAGAGCGGGCACGGGGAAGACCTTCATTGCCTTGACGGCGGTCAAGGAGTCTCTTCTTGACGGAAAGATGGTGCGCGTGGTCAACGCGGTCCAACTGAACAAGATTTTTTTGGAGTATCACTGCGCCTATCTGAATGAGAAGGGCGACGTGTGGGAGCAACTCGTCGAGCCCGACGTCCTTTTGATAGACGACCTCGGCGCCGAATCGATCTTAAAAAACGTCACCGAGCAGTATCTGTACGAACTTTTGGTCGAGCGTATGGACAAAAAGACGATAATCACCACCAATTTGTCCTTGGACAAGATCGCCGAAAAGTACAATCAACGCATCATGAGTCGTCTCTCCGACAAGCGTCACTCGATGGTGGTGGAGATCGAGGGGGAGGACCTGCGCCTGCGGTAAGGTCGGTTTGGGATTATCGAAGTTCAAAAAAACTCCTTCGGTAGTTTTTCGAAGGAGTTTTGTTTTTGCAATACGATGGGAATCCCTCTATTCCACGGGGTCGTTTTTGACTTCGGGCGTTGGTTCGTCGGGTTGTTCGGGATCGGATATTTCAGGAGCGGCGTTTTCTTCGGTTTCGGACTCTCCCATTACCGTCGTCTCCTCGGTCACGACTTCTTCGGTCACGGTCTCTTCTACGACGGGTTCGGCGGGAGCGGCGGGTTTTTTCGCACCGATAGCGGCGGCAGCTTCCAGCGTATCGCCGTCGAGGTAGATGTAGGTGAAGGTCAGTCCGACCGGCAGAGCAAAGGTGTTAAACGCCGAAAAGAAGGACGCCCAGCCCCGGTTGTTGGCGCCGGCGGCGGCAATGTTGAGGACCATGACGATGAAGAAAAAGGCGGCGGTCCCCAGCATAACGAGCAGAGCTAGAGGTCTGAAGATCTCCTTTTTCAGCAGATAGGACAGGACGAAGAGGACGAGGACGCCCAACAATCCGAGCGCCGCAAGGAACTCGAAGATAGCCCAGGCGACGATGACGCCGTTTATTCCTTGGACCGCCCAATCGGCTGCGTTGAGTCCGCTATAGATCGCGTTGATGAGCCAATAGCCGAAATAGATGGCGAAGAAGTACTTCAACGCCTCGTTCTTTTTGGCGATCAAAAAGAAGAGCAGACCTCCGAGGATGACGAGCGACAGGATCATGGCAAGAAGGTTCCCGATGACGGGCATAAAGCCTCCGCCAAAGCCGCCTGCGTAGGTCAAAAGCGTACAGAATGCGGAAAAAGCCAAGCAGATGACGGCGATCAGCCAAGCCGGCTTTTTGAGAGAGTTCAAAAATTGCATAAAAATCTCCTTTTTGAAGATATCATAGCAAATATTCACCGTAGGGTCAATATGAAGACGAAAATTCGTGCAAGATTTTTGTAATATAATTAATTAATCGGGAATTTTTGAAAAAGTATTGACATAATTTGGAAACAAGTATATAATTTTTTAATCACAAAAAACGAGGCAAAAAATGTTATTATCCGCAATAACCATCACATCCATTGACGTCAACGACCACATTGTGGACGTCTTGTTGCGAATTTTAGTCGCTGCCGTGTGCGGTTTTGCCATCGGCTATGAGCGTACCGCTCGGTCCAAGGAGGTGGGCATCAGGACCCACACCATCGTGTGCCTTGCCGCCGCCCTGATGATGGTCGTCTCCAAGTACGGTTTTACCGACCTTTTGGACGCAAACGGGCAAGTTGCGGCGATAGGAGCCGGCACCCGCGGCGCAGACCCTGCCCGTATCGCGGCGCAGATCGTATCCGGGATCGGTTTTCTCGGAGCGGGCATCATCATCTATCGCAGGGATATGCTCCACGGACTGACTACCGCCGCCGGCATTTGGCTGACCGCCGGGATCGGTATGGCGATCGGCGCGGGTATGTACGTCGTAGGCGTGATAGCGACCATTCTTTTGATCGTCCTGCAGATCCTCTTGCACAGACAGTTCAAGACCGTCAAAAAGCGTATGGTCAACACTTTCCGAATGACCTTGTTGATGGAAGATGGCGTAATAGACAAAATCAACGAGATATTCGAGGCGAAAAAGATCCTGAAGTTCAAGACCGCGCAGCATACGGACGGCAGTATCACCGCCGACGTGGAATTGCTCAGTCGCAAACCGTTTACGGAAGAGGATATCTACAAACTCACCAAAGAGCATTCTTTTATTTTGCAGTTGGAGAAGACCGACGAGGCATAATCGAACGGCGACAACAAACAGCCGCTTTGCCGAAAAAGGCGAGGCGGTTTTTTATTGCCCCACAAAGTCTTTCGACTTTGCGGGGACCCCCAAAAAACCCCCACAAAGTGCTTTAACTTTGCGGGGACCCCCCAAAAAACCCCCACAAAGTGCTTCGACTTTGCGGGGACCCCCAAAAAACCCCCACAAAGTGCTTCGACTTTGCGGGGACCCCAAAAATATAGTCGCAACTATGTTCCGACGGAGTCGTCATCCTGACCGAGCGGAGCGAGTGGAAGGATCTCTTATTTTACGTTCCTTTCTTAGCGTAAAGAAAGGAACCGAAAGAACGGCAGGGGCACAAGTTACAAAGCCTGCCCCTGCACCCTGGCATGTTTTAGGGCTCTGCCCTAAAAATCCGATTAGTGGATTTAACCGTCCAATACCGGTATTGGACGGAGAAAATTGAGAGAGGGCTATCGCTCCAAACCCTCTCTCAAACTCTCTCCCATTCCTCATAATTTTCCCCCTTGTGGTGTTTGTAATAAAGTTCGGGGAAAATAATATTTTATCCTTCCGCACGGCTTGCCGTGCATATCACTCTTGTGGGTGTAACGGACTTTGGGGGAATAATATGTTTTCCTTATTGACTTCGCGCGCGCACGCGTGTTATAATATGTATAATTATTTATATTATTATAAGGAGATAACCGAAAATGACTGACAAGATTGAGCATAGCTACGATCAAGACGCCATACAGGTACTGGAGGGACTGGAGCCTGTACGCGTCAGACCGGGTATGTACATCGGCTCTACGGACGTCAAAGGTCTGCACCATCTGGTCACCGAGGTCGTCGATAATTCCATCGACGAGGCTTTGGCGGGATACTGCACGCACATAGAGGTCACGATTCGTCCCGATGGGAGCGTTCGAGTAAGAGACGACGGACGCGGGATCCCGACCGGTATTATAGAAAAAGAGAACAAATCCGCAGTGGAGGTCGTCCTGACCAAACTGCACGCGGGCGGCAAGTTCGGCGGCGGAGGATACAAGATCTCCGGCGGTCTGCACGGCGTCGGCGTATCGGTCGTCAACGCCCTCTCCGAGTGGCTGGAAGTGACCGTATATCAAAACAACAACGTCTATTGGCAGCGGTACGAAAGAGGTAAGCCGCTTGACGAGCTGAAGGTGATCGGTTCGACCGAGGAGACCGGCACGCAGGTGGACTTCTTCCCCGACGATGAGATATTCGAGACCACCGTTTTCAACTATGAGACGATGAAAGCGCGCCTTCGCGAACTCGCCTACCTCAACAAAGGGCTCAAGATCACTTTGACCGACGAGAGAGAGGGACAGGAACAGACCGAACTCTTCCTGTACGAGGGCGGCATAGCGCACTTTGTAGAGCAGTTGAATACCGGCAAGGAGACCTTGCTCCCGCAGATCATCTATATTGATGAAAAGCCGGGCGAATACGAAGTGGAGGTGGCGATCCAGTACAACACCGGATATTCCGAGACCATCTACGCTTACGCCAACAACATCAACACCGAAGAGGGCGGCACGCATCTGGACGGCTTGAAAGCGGCTCTGACCAAGACCATCAACGAGTATGGACAGAAGCTGAAGGTCTTAAAGGAAAACGAAAAACTCTCCGGCGAGGACGTGCGCGAAGGCATCACCGCGGTCGTCTCGGTCAAACTTCCCAATCCGCAGTTCGAGGGGCAGACCAAGACCAAGTTGGGCAATTCGGAAATGCGCACCATCGTCAACAAGAGCGTCAGCGACAAGCTGGGCGAGTTCTTTGAAGAGAATCCGAAGATTGCCCGCGATCTGATAGCCAAGTCCGTCACCGCGCAAAGAGCGCGCGAAGCGGCGCGTCTTGCCCGTGAGAACTTCAGACGAAAGGGCGTCTTCGAGGGATCGTCTTTGCCGGGCAAACTTGCCGACTGCTCCGATACCAACCCCGAAAACTGCGAAATATACCTGGTCGAGTGTGACTCCGCAGGCGGGACCGCCAAGACCGGACGCGATCGTCATTTTCAGGCGATCCTGCCCTTGAAAGGTAAGATCCTCAACGTGGAAAAGGCTCGCCTCCACAAGATCCTGGACAATGACGAAATAAAGGCGATGATAAAAGCCTTCGGGTGCGGGTACAAAGAGGACTTCGACATTACCAAATTAAGATACGATCGCATCATCTGTATGACCGATGCCGACGTAGACGGCAGTCATATCAGGATCCTCCTTTTGACCTTCTTTTTCCGCTTTATGCGGCCGCTCATCGACGAGGGGCACGTCTACATCGCCATGCCGCCTCTGTACAAGCTGACCAAAGGCAAAGTGGAGCGGTATTGCTACGACGACGCCGAGCTTGCCAAGGCGCAAGAGGAGATGGGGCGGTGCGAGTTGCAGCGCTACAAAGGCTTGGGCGAGATGAACGCGCACCAGCTGTATGAGACGACGATGGACCCCGAGAGGCGGACCCTTTTGCGGGTGACGATGGACGACGCCATTAAGGCGGACGAACAATTCTCCATCCTGATGGGCGACTCGCCCGAATTAAGGCGGCAGTTCATCGAACAGAACGCCACGCTGGTCAAAGACCTTGACGTATAAGGGAGGTAGAAAATGAGTAGCAACAAAAACACGGGAGTGGACATCAACAACATCAAAGAGATATTGTCCAAGACCAAGGTCGTCCCCGTCAACGTCAACGACGAGCTGTCGAGGTCCTTTATCGCCTACGCGATGGCGGTCAACGTCAGCCGTGCTATCCCCGACGTCCGCGACGGACTGAAGCCCGTCCACAGAAGGATCCTGTTCGGGATGAACGAGATGAACAACACCTACGACAAACCCACCAAAAAGTGCGCTCGTATCGTCGGTGAAGTCATGGGAAAACTGCACCCCCACGGGGACAGTTCGGTCTACGACGCGCTCGTAAGACTGGCGCAGAACTTTTCCATCAACGTGCCGCTGGTGGACGGACAAGGTAACTTCGGTACCGTCGACGGCGACCCGCCCGCGGCTATGCGTTATACCGAGGCGAGGCTGTCCAAGATAGCGGGGGAGATGCTCCGCGATCTCGACAAAGAGACCGTCGATATGTACCCCAACTTCGACGACACTATTATGCAGCCTGTCGTCCTCCCCGCGCGTTTCCCGAACCTTTTGGTCAACGGCAGCGAGGGTATAGCCGTCGGTATGGCGACCAGTATCCCGCCGCACAATCTCCGCGAGGTCATTAACGGCACCATCGCCCTGATCGACAATCCGGACATCACCATTGAAGAACTGATGGAGTACATACCCGCGCCGGACTACCCGACGGGAGCCTTGATTATGGGCAGGGCCGCCATCCGTCAGGCGTATATGACCGGGCATGGCGGCATCATTATGCGCGCCCGTACCGAGATCGAGGAGCACAACGGCAGGACCAGGATCATCGTCACCGAGATCCCGTATCAGATCAACAAAGCCGTCCTCATAAAGAACATCGCCGACCAAGTCCGCGACAAGAAGATAGAGGGTATTTCCGACCTCCGAGAGGAGTCCGACCGCTTCGGTATGCGCATCGTGATCGAAATAAAGCGCGACGCCAACGCGCAGGTGGTCCTGAACACCCTCTTCAAGCAGACCAACCTGCAGGTGTCCACCGGGATCAACTTCCTCGCTTTGGTGCGCGGAAAACCCGTGGTCCTCAACCTCAAGCAGATGCTGGTCGAGTACGTCGCCCACCAAGTGGACGTCGTGGAGCGCCGCACCCGCTACAACCTCGCAAAAGCCAAGGAAAGAGAGCACATCGTAGAGGGCTTGATCATCGCCATCGCCAACATCGACGAGGTGGTGGAAGTCATCAAGAAGTCCCGCGAGAGAGCGGACGCTCTGCAAGGACTGATGGAAAAGTTCCTTCTCAGCGAAAAACAAGCCAATGCTATCCTGGATATGCGTCTGTCCAGCCTGACCGGTTTGCAGGTGGAAAAACTCCGCGCCGAACTTGCCGAATTGAAGTTGACGATAGCCGACCTCGAGGACATTCTGGCAAACCCCGCCCGCGTCAAAGCCATCATCAAGCAGGAACTCAGCGAGATCGGCGACGCGTACGGCTCCGACAGAAAGTCCGAGCTGTCCTACGACGACTCCGACATCGATATGGAGGACCTTATCGCCCGGGAAGACGTCGTGGTCAGTATGACCAATCAAGGCTACGTCAAGCGCATCCCCGTGTCGGAATACAAGAGTCAGAACCGCGGCGGCATGGGCGTCACCGCGCACAAGACCAAGGACGAGGACTTCATCAAAAAGATGTTCGTCTGTAACTCCCACGACCACCTCTTGTTCTTCTCCAACAAGGGCAAAGCGTACAGTCTGAAGGCATATATGATCCCCGAGGGGACCAAGACGAGCAAAGGCAGAGCTATGGTCAACGTGCTACCTTTGGACGAAGGGGAGCGTGTCACCGCCTTCTTGCCGGTGACGAACTTCGCCGACAAGGGCTATATCGTGATGATCACCAAGTTGGGTCTCATCCGAAAGAGCGATCTGGAAGAGTTCTCGGTGGTCAAAAAGAACGGCAAGATCGCCATCGGACTCAACGACGGGGACGAACTCATCGAGGCGGAAAGGACCACCGGCGAGGACGAAATTTTGGTCGCCAGCCATAACGGCAAGTGCATACGATTTGCCGAGGAAGACGTCCGCAGGACGGGCAGAGGGAGCCAAGGCGTCCGCAGTATCAAGCTGGACGATGACGACTGTGTGGTCGATATGGCGGTCGTGGACGAAAACAAAAAGGTCATCACCATCTCCGAGTACGGGTTCGGCAAGAGGACGTCTCCGACGGAATACCGCACGCAGAGCCGCGCCGGCAAAGGTATCAAGGCGGGCAACTTCAACGATAAGACGGGACTTCTCGTCAATATGAAGCTCGCAGACGAGACCGAGGACATCATCTTGATCGCCGACAACGGTACCATGATCCGTATCAAAGCCGACCAGATCAGCGAGATCGGACGTAACACCAAAGGCGTCACGATCATGAAGCTCCGCGGCAAGGCGAAGGTGGTCGCTATGGCATTGACCCCGCACGACGACGAAGCCGACTTCGACGAAGTGGAAGTGGACGAAAAAGAACTCGCCGCTGCGAAGGAAGAAGAGTCCGTAGCGGACGAGGGAAAAGAAGATTAGTTTAGTCTTGCTATGCAAGAGTGCAATTTTGCGTAAGCAATCTGCAAATTTGCCGGTGGCAAATTTGCAGTTTGCCCTTAGGGCAAATTGCAACATGACGATAGTGCCCCTGCCGAACTTTTGCGTTTCCTTTCTTGCGCGTAAAGATTGGAACGTAAAGAAATAAATCGCTTTACCCATAGTTTGTTACAGCCCAGAGGGAAAAAATATCAGAAATGGGGTTAAAGGGGGGATCGGTGTGATTCCCCCTTTGTTTTACTCTGCCGAGAGCAGTTCTTTTCCTTGCTTGCCCGACATATATTCGACGTCGATGATATAGCAAGCGAGGGCTTTTCACTCCCGACGGATCTCGTTTTCCACGGCGATGGGGGAGTCGTTATATTTCGACCCGAAAATTTTTGCCGCGTGAAAGACCTCTTCGTCTCCCGTCACGCGGTGACATCTGCCGAAGACGATGACGCTCTTAAAAAGCGTGGTCATCTTGTCCCGATCTACGTCGTCCCGATCGATCACGCAGAGGCTGACTTTGTCGTTTTTTTCAAGGGCGTCCGCTTTGTGTCCGACTTTGGCGCCGTGGAAGTAGATTTTTCCGTCGGCGTAGGTGAAGTTGATGGGGACGCCGTAGGGATAGCCGTCGTCACCGTATACCGACAGCACGGCGGTGTTGCGTTCCGTCAGGATCCGAACGCACTCTTTTTCCGTCAGTTTTTGACGGATTCGTCTCATTTCGCGGAACATATAAGTCTCCTTTTAGTAAAAAACCGCCTCTTGAATGAAAAAGACGAGGCGGTTTTTGGGTAAAACAGTACTATTCTTCGACGGGTTTTGCGGTCTTGAATCCCAACTTCTCGCGGAGTTTTTGATCCAGTTCTTTCAAAATCTCCGGATGTTCGAGGGAGACGTAGCGCAAGACGCGGTCTCTGCCCTGACCGATCTTTTCACCGTTATAAGAGAACCAGCTACCCGACTTTTCGATGAGTTCGTGTTCGACGGCGAGGTCGAGGATGCAGCCGTCTTTGGAGATCCCTTTGCCGTAGATAATATCGAACTCGCAGGTGCGGAAGGGCGCGGCGAGCTTGTTTTTGACGATCTTGACTTTGGTGCGGTTGCCGACGACTTCGTTACCGTTTTTGATGGCTTCGCCTTTTCTCACGTCGAAACGCATGCTGGCGTAGAACTTGAGCGCCTTGCCGCCGGCGGTGACTTCGGGATTGCCGTAGACGATGCCGACTTTTTCACGGAGCTGGTTGATGAAGACGACGACAGTGTTGGTCTTTTTGACGGTGGAAGTGAGTTTTCTCATCGCTTGCGACATCAGACGGGCTTGCAGACCGACGTGACTCTCGCCCATTTCCCCTTCGATCTCCGCTTTGGGCGTGAGGGCGGCGACGGAGTCGATGACGACGATGTCGATACTGCCGGACTTGATGAGTTCTTCCGCGACGTCCAGAGCCTGTTCGCCGTTGTCGGGTTGGCTGACGTACAGATTGGTCAAGTCCACCCCAAGACGCTCGGCGTAGAGGGGATCCAGCGCGTGCTCCGCGTCGATGAACGCGGCTATTCCGCCGGTCTTTTGCGCTTCGGCGATCATATGGAGAGCCAAGGTGGTCTTACCGCTGGACTCCGGTCCGTAGACTTCGATGATCCTGCCGCGCGGTACGCCGCCGATGCCGGTCGCTTGGTCGAGGACGATACAGCCGGTGGAGATGACGTCCACTTCCACTTTGGAGCTGTCGTCCATCTTCATGACGGTGCCTTTGCCAAATTGCTTTTCCAAGTTGTTTATTGCGGTGTTAAGCGCCTTTTGCTTTTCGGTATTGAGTTCGGTTGCCATAGTGATTTCTCCTTATTGTATGTCGATTTACAGATTTTCTTTCAGATATTGCAGGACGGTGAAGAGGGCGGTGTTTTTTGCGCTCTGACGGACCTGTTCGCGCCCACCCGGGAAGATGTAACGCTTTGCGATGGGTTTTTCTCCGCGGTATGCCAGCCCGATATAGACCAGTCCGACGGGTTTGTCCCAGGTGCTGCCGCCCGGTCCGGCTATGCCGGTGGTGGAGACGGCGACGTCCACGTTCTCGGAGAGCAGCCCTCTTGCCATTTCGATGGCGGTCTGCTCGCTGACCGCGCCGAATTCTTCCAGCGTGTCGGGTTGGACCGAGAGTCGCTCCATTTTCGCCTCGTTGCTGTAGGTCACCAAGCCTTCGTAAAAGACTTCGCTCGCGCCCGGTACGGAGACGATGGAGGCGGCGACCAGTCCTCCCGTACAGCTTTCCGCCGTGGCGAGTTTGAGACCGTTGCTCGCAAGGAAGGTGACGACGGTCTCCTCCAAAGAGACGTCCCGGTCGGAGTAGATGCGATCGTCAAGGGCGTCGCACACGTCCAAAAATTCTCCTTCGTCGAGATCGTTAAAGAGGACGACGGTGTCCAGCGCGCGGGAGAGGATCGAGAAGTCCGCTCCGGGGACGATCTCCCGGATGCGGTCCTCCAGTCCGCCTTTTTCGCCGTACAAGCGTAAGATCTGTTTCATAACGCCTCCTTTACGGTATGACCGTACAAGTGGAAGTCGGTCTTGTCGATTTTTACGTCGTAGACCGTGCCGATTTCGAGAGGAAAGTCGGATGAGAAGTAGACTAAAGTATCAATTTCGGGAGCCATAAACTCCGTTCTGCCGTAGAATAGCTGTTTGTCGTAGTCCACCCCTTCGTAGAGGACTTCGACGGTGCGATCCAAAAAGCGTCTTTGCCTGTCCACGGTTCGTTGACTCTGGGAGATCTCGCACTCTTTGATCCACCGTTTGACCGCGGAGGACTTGGCGCGCTCCTTCCAGCCGTAGGCGGGGGTACCCTCTTCGGGAGAGAAAGCGAAAAAGCCGCCGTAGTCCACCCCGGTGCGCAGGAAGTCGGAAAGGCGCTTGTGGGCGTCCTCGTCTTCGTACGGGAAGCCGCATATAAAACTGCTCCGCATTGCGAGGTCGGGGATAAACTCGCGCACGCCGTCCACGAACTCGGCGACTCCGCTCTTCATGCGGCGGTTCATACGTCTCAGTACGGTGGGATCCACGTGTTGCAAGGGGACGTCGAGGTACTTCGCCATGCGCTCGTTGTCGCGGAGAAAGGTCAAGAGCCGTTCGTCTATCAGCTCCGGATAGGCGTAGAGGAGGCGGATCTTCCAGAAGTCGATCTTGACGAGTTCGGTAAGTAGGTCCACAAGGGCGTATCTGCCGTACAGGTCAAAGCCGTAGGCGGTGGTGTCCTGCGCGACCAAGATCAGCTCTTTTACGCCCTGCGCGCGGAGGGAATTCGCCTCTTGGACCAAGTCTTCTATGGGGCGGGAGACGTACTTGCCGCGGATGGCGGGGATGGCGCAATAGGTGCACTTGTTGTTGCAGCCGTCACTGATCTTGAGGTAGGCGTAGTGTGCCGGCGTGGTCAGGACGCGCCCCGCGTCAAAGCAGGGGGTGGGGCGCGACGTATGGCAGAGTCGGTCCACGATCCCGACGATGTTTTCCTCGTCTTTGATACTGACGAAGGCGTCCACCTCCGGCAGACTGTCGGCGACCTGAGCGGCGTATCGCTCGGCAAAGCACCCGGTCACGATCAGGTGCTGCAAGGACTTTCCCTTATGCCCGGCGGCGTCGAGGATGGCGTCTATCGACTCCTTTTTGGCGGCGTCGATAAAGGCGCAAGTGTTGATGATGACGATCTCCGCAGAGTCGATATCGTCGGTCAGTTCGTACCCGGCGGCACGCAAGCGGAAGAGCATATTTTCGCCGTCGACACGGTTTTTATCGCACCCAAGTCCGATCAAGCCTACTTTCATACGCTATACTCCGTCATCGTCGTCGGGATCGGCGTCCCGCATTTCGGGATAGAGGGTGTAGAACTCCTCTTTGGTGATAAGAAGATTCCGTTTATTCCCCGATTGCGGAGAGACGTAGCCCTTGTCTTCGAGGTAGTCCATCACGTTGGCGATCGTGTTGTACCCTTTGGCAAACTTCCTCTGAATGTAGGTCGCCGAGACGCGATTGCTGTCCACGAAGATCTTCATGACCTGTTTGGCAAAGTCGAGAAAAGCCTCGTCCGCTTCGGGATTCTTCCGCTCGACGAATCCGCTCTTTGCGCCGCCGGAAGCGGCGGGCGCACTGTCGGAAGAGGGGATCTCCGCCGGCTCTTCTCTGCCGGCGTGGAGAGTGGCTTCGATGAACTCTTCGTCGTATTCCGGCTCGTTGTTTTGGATGATGTATTCCACCATGCCCTCTATCTCCTCGTCGGAGACGTACAGTCCCTGCCCGCGGAGGGTCTCGCCCTTGTTGGTGCGGTAGAGCATATCGCCCTTGCCGAGGAGTTTTTCCGCGCCCGGAGACTTCAGGATGACCATACTGTGACCGAACTCACCCACGCGGAAAGCGATCTTGGTGTTGAAGTTGTTTTGTATTTCGCTCGTGATGACGTCGCGCGAGGGGGTCTGCGTGGCGAAGATCATGTGTACGCCGCAGGCGCGTCCGATACGGGAGATGCTGGACAGAGCCGGCTCGACGATCTTGCGCAGGTTGGGCTTGGTCATCAGTTCGCTCGCCTCGTCGATGACGATGAGGATGCGGGACATCTGTTCGGACTCCGGCATTTTGGCGTTAAAGGTGTTCAGATTTTTTGCCTTGACCTTCATCAGTACGTCGAATCGACGTTCGGTCTCCTTTTGGAGCCAGGTGATACCGCGGCAGATCTCGTCGTCGTCGGTCAAAGGATCTTTGAAGAGCATATGGGGCAGACCGGCGTAGTCTATCATCTCCACCTTCTTTTTGTCGATCAGGACCATTTGGAGATCGAAGGGGGAGTAGCGATAGATGAGCGACACGAGGATTGCGTTGAGGCAGACGGACTTACCGCTGCCGGAGCTGCCGGCTATCAGCGCGTGAGGCCAGTCGGCAAGGTCGGCGACCATGATCTCTCCGCGGCTGTACTTGCCGAGCGCGACGACGAGGTCGCCCTTGGCGTTCTTGTATTCGTCGCTGGTCAGGACCTCTTTCAGACTGACCGAGCCGACCACGTTGTTGGGGATCTCGATGCCGATGTAGGGCGTGCCCGGGATCTGCTTGACGATGTTGATGTCCCCTTTTGCGTGGAGCAAAAGAGCGAGGTCCTGCTGGACCGAAGTCACCTTCTTTACTTGGCACCCCGCGCCTAGCGCGACGGTACAGAAAGTGACCGTGGGTCCCTTGATGGCGTCGATCAAGGTCATGCTGAGGCCGAGGGCTTGCGCTTGATTCTCGATGACGTCCTTTAAGAGTCCCAAGTTCTCCACAAAGGGTTGATATCCCGTCGGATAGGGACGGTCGATGAGCATGGACTCCGGCGGCGTGACGTATTTCTTGCGCGCGCGCTTTTTGACGGGTTTTTCCGCTTTGGGCGTTTCGGGTGCCGGTGCGGGAGCGGGCGCGGGTTGTTCGGGCGTCGCAGGCGCGATGGGGGAGAACCGCTCGAAAGTCCTCCGCGGCTCTTCCTGCGGGATCGGTTCGGGCTCCGGTTCGGGCGCGGATCCTACGACCTCTTTATCGGAGTAGAGGGACCTTGGCGCGTCTACGCCGGCTTGGGCGTTGAGAGCACGGAGCCTTTCGCTGTCACCGAGGGTGGGTAAAGCGTCTTCGTCGTCCTCTTCCTCTTCCGTGTTTTCGTCATAGGTCGCCACGGGTTCTTCGATCGGGTATACGGGCTCCGTATAGAGTTCTTCTTCCGGCTCGTCGTCATACGTTTCGACGGTCGGTCCGGGCGTGGGAAGAAAATCGGGGACGGGTTCTTCGACGGGCTCGGGCTCGGGCGCGTCGATCTCCATTGGTTTTTCATACGTCACGACGTAGGGCGCAACGGAGGGCGCTTCCTGCGGCTGTGCCGGTTCCGGTTTGTCCACGGCGGAGTCGTATAGGGACTGCGAGGGGACGTACGGGGTGTATTTTATGCCTTCTTCGACCTCTTTTCGGACGGTCCGGTCGGCGGTGAAGTCCACGCGAGCCGATTCCGAAGGGGGTACGCCGAAGAGTTTGTCATGCGCCTCTTTCCGACGTTGCTCGGCGAGGTAATTGTTGGTGTAGACGCTGTCGTCGGGTTTGACGACCGTGGCGTATACGTCGTCGATGATGCGATAGCGGTCTTTCGGCTGTTCCGCCGGTGCAACGGTCTCCGGTTTTTTGTCGAAGACGGAGGGATAGACGGTGGGGGTCGGTTGCGCCGACGACGGGGTCGGGCGCGACGCTTGATTGCGAGCGGGCATATCGGTCCCGAACAGCGCTCGATAGGCATATTCCCGACTGCCGACGGGGGGCTCCTCCTTTTCTTCCGCGCCCGTCGCGACGACTTTTGGGTCCGTCGGTATCGGCTCTTGGGTGGGGTGGGAGGGACGTATATCCTCCGTCGCGGCGTCCTCTATGACGGGCGGGAAGACTTCTTGCGGCTTCGCTTTTGCCTTCTTTTCTTTTTTCTTCTTGCTCTTTTCCGTCTGCTCGAAGAGATAGGGAAGGATGCACAAGAACCCGCACACCGCCGCCAGGAGCAACAGGATGATGACCGACGCGATGTATTTGCAGGGCAGGACGATGGGACAGCTGATGACGCTGAGGACCACACCGCCCACGGTGGCGCGCTCGTACGTCGTGCCTATGTATCCGCCGAATCCGCTCTCGACGACTTCCCGCCCGATGATCCCGACGTGCAAGGTCAACAGAACGAACAAGGCGGTCAATATGTAAAGAATCAGTCGCCCGGTCGCAATGTTCGGTTTTATTTTTTTGAAGCGCAATACAAGGGCGGCGTAGCCGATGGCGAGGTACAGATAGACGGCGTAGCCGAATACCCCGGCGAAGACTTTGATGGTCGCCGGTATGCATAAAAGTACGGTAAAGACAAGCAAGATGGCGCCTATTACGACGGATAGCTTATTTTTCCGTAAAAAATCCTTCATCGTTCACCTCGTAAAACGCCCATAAGATCGGCGGAGGGCTTTTTTCCGACATAGCTTAAGCTCGCCTTGTTGAGGTCGAGCAGTTCGCGCAGACGCTCGTTGACGTCCGACAGTGTGACTTGCTCCAGATCCCGAATGGCGGACTCGGGGGAGTACGTCTTGCCCAAAAAGGACTGATGTCCGCCCAAACGCATTATGGAAGAAACACTGTCCGAGCTGAGGGCGATGGAGGTCTTGAGTTGCGCCATGGTCTTGTCGAATTCCTCTTGCGTAAAGCCCTCTTGCGCCTTCAGAATACAGGCGCGCACGCGTCGGAGAGCCTCTTCCACTTGAGAGGGCGCCGTGCCGAAATAGACGTAGGCGTGGGCGTTGTTGATATATTGATTGTGCGAGGCGTAGATCTCGTAGACGAGACCCGCTTGCTCGCGTACGTCCTGAAAGAGCCTGCTGCTCATGCCCCCGCCGAGGATGTTGGTCACAAAGGTTGGGACGTTGACGTTGGGGTCGTTTTGCGGATAGGACGGGAGGGAGATCGCCACCGAGGACTGCTCGAAGGGTTTTATCTTTTCGATGTATTGCGCCTTCGGTGTAAGGGTCCGCAAAGGCGGGCGTCGGTAGGATCTTTCGTAGGCTTTTTGAGGGAAGTACCTCTTGACGAGATCGACGGCTTCCTCTTCCGAAAGGTCGCCGATGACCGATACGCAAGTGTTGTCCAATCGGTAAAAACGGTCTCGGAAGTCCTCTATGATCGCGCGATCGAAGCGGCGCACGTTCCTTTCCGGTCCGAGAATGGGCGCGGAGACGGGGCTCTTGCCGTAGTGGGCGAGGGACAGATTCTCAAGGCACAGGTCCTCGCTGTCGTCCTCGTACATGCGGATCTCTTCGATGACGACGCCCTTTTCCTTCGCCATGTTCTCTTCGGTGAAGGTGGGGTTATAGTACATATCGGACAAAAGATCGGCGCATTTTTCCTTGTAGTCGATCAGTCCGACGGTATAAAAGGCGGTGCATTGCTTGCCGGTGTAAGCGTTGATGGACAGTCCGCAGGCGTCCGCTTCGTTGGCGATGTCGAAGGCGCTCCTCTTTTCGGTGCCCTTGAAGACCATATGCTCGATGAAGTGGGCTACGCCGTTGTTTTTGCCGCGCTCAAAAAAAGACCCCGCCCCGACGAAGACGCCGAGTGCGAAAGCGCGACTTGCCGGATGACGGTGATAGTAAACGCGAAGACCGCCCTCCAATGTCAAAAGTTTCGTCATAAATTTTCTCCCAAAATAATAAGTTTACCCCGCAAAAAGCATGTTTTGTCCGTCTTTGCGGGGTAAAAAAGATGCGTTAGTTGAGTTCGACCGGAGTCAACAGAGCGAACTTGTACACGCTGACCGCGCTGCGGATAGCGGACTGCTTGTCGTTGTAGTTCTGCCCGACGTACTCGACCTGATTGCCCGCCTTACGCAGAATAAAGCGGTAGCGACCGAACTTGTCGGAGTCTACGATAAACTCGCCGTCCTTGATGGTCTTAAGGAAGGTGTCCAACCCGCTGCGGCAGGAGTCGAAGGTCTTGTAGTCGCGGCTCTCGTACAAAAGCTGACCGTTGTTGGCGTACAGAAGATACACGAAGGGGGAGTTCTCGCCGTCGTCGGCGGTGGTGATCTCCCACTTGCCGGTGGCGCCCTTTCCGTCCGCTACGTCGGACTTGACGTCTTCGGGGATGTCAAAGGTGGCGGAGGTCGCCACGAAATCCGCTTCGGTGATGTCCACGATCTTGGCGGTCTCGGCAAATCTCTTCACGCTCTCGACGGCGCTCTCGCACTTCTTTTTGGTGTCATAGGACTCGCCGATAAAGACGACGTTGTTGCTGGTCGGGCTCTTTAAGTTGTATTTGAAGTTGCCGAATTTGTCACCGCGCACACGGAAGTCTCCCGCTTTGACGGCTTTGACGAACTTGTCGATCGCGTCGCGGCATCCGTCGAAGGTCTTGTAGTCGCGGCTCTCATACAAGAGTTGACCGTTGTTGGCGAGCAACAGATAGCGGAATCCGCCGATGGAGCTGTTGCAGATCTCGAACTTGCCGATAGCGCCCTTTTTGCCGTCGGCGGTGGAAGCGGCGACTTCCTTCTCGACGGCGGGAGCCTTCTCTTCTTTGACTGCCGGAGCCGGTTTTTCCTCCTTAACGGGAGCGGCGGGCTTTTCTTCTTTGACCGGAGCGGCGGGCTTTTTGGCGGTCTTCTTCTCGGCGACAGGGGCGACGACGGTCTCCTCCACCACGCCTTTTCCGAAGACGGCGTCTTCGTCACGGCCGGACATTCTGGAACGTCTGCCGTCGGTAACTTGCGAGTTGTCGTTCCGTTTGACGACGGGACCGGTCTTTTTCGGTTCTTCTACGACTTCCTGCTTCTTCTCGACGACGGGAGCCTTTTTGGCTACGGGCGCCTTCTTTTCGACGGGCTTTTTCTCTTCGACGGGTTTTTCTTCGACGGCGGGAGCGGGCTCCTCTTTCTTCTCTTCGACGACGGGGGCGGGTTCTTCTTTTTTCTCCTCGACGACGGGCTCGGGCTCTTTCGCTTCTACGACGGGTTCGGGCTCTTTTACTTCTTCGACGGGTTGCGCCGCCGCGACGACGGGCTCTTCTTTCTTCTCTTCGACGGGTTTAGCCTTTTCTTCCGTCTTGGGGGCGCGTTCGACGACGGGAGTCGCTGCTTTTTGCGCCTTTTTCTTCTTGCCCTTGCTCGCCGCCACGCAGATGATGACGATGATGAGGGCGAGGACGACTACGCCTGCCACGACGAAAGCCCAGTTGGGGATAGGCGTGTTGGCAATGAGGGTCGAACCGGTCAAAAACTCTTTGATTGCATCCATATTGATTATGCTCCCTTAAAAATATTTTATTACTATTATATTATACTACCATTAAAAAGAAGTCAACACAACGAAAGGATTTCGGCGAAGTTTTTTCCCAAACACCGCGCGTCCGTAGTGCGGGATAAAAAGGGGGAAAAGAAACATACTCACGATATGAAGACACGAAAGATATTTTTGACGATATTTGTCGCGGCGTTCGCCGCGTTATTATTGGGAGCGAGCGCCTTTCCGCAGACGATCGAGGCGCATTACTTTGTGGATGGCGCGGAGATGAAAGAGACTCTGCGCCTGACCGGAAAGGACGGACTTTATTTAGGAGCGGTTTACGGCGGGGACTTGGTCGAATATGGAAAGAATGAGTTTTCGGGCAACTATTCCAAAATGTTCGGATACCTTGACGGAGAGTTTTATCGCAAAGTAGAAGCCTTGTGCGAGAGACTGGAACGACCCGGCATATCCGCGTCGGTCGTTTGGGACAAAGGGACCTTTTTGTATGAAGAGGGCTTTTTGGGACGGCGAGTCGATCGAGAGCGGCTGTTTTTCGAGCTGGCAAGAGCGGTGACGGATCGGTCGGTGGCGCAAGTGGTTTTTGACCCCATCCCGCCCGACTTGTCGGTCGCGGATCTTCGGGGTATCACGCGGAAGATGGCGAGTTATTCCACCGACTATTCTAAAAGCGCGGAAGGCAGAAAGAGCAACGTGCGTTTGGCATGCGAGAGGTTAGACGGGACGATCGTCCCTTCGGGCGGGGTCCTCAGCTTTAATGAGATCGTCGGCGAGCGGACGAGACAGAACGGTTTTTCCAACGCCAAGATCATTGTGGACGGCGTCTTTGTGGAGGGTATAGGGGGAGGCGTTTGCCAGGTCAGCACCACGCTGTTCGACGCGTGGCTCTATGCCGGTTTGTCTGTTGAGAGGGCGGCGGCGCACTCTTTGCCGGTGTCCTACGTCGCACCCTCATTGGACGCAATGGTCTCTTCCGCGTCCGACCTCTTGTTAAAAAACGACTCCGACTTTCCCGTCTATCTGCGTGTGAAAGCCGACGGCAAAAAGATCACGGTGGACGTCTTCGGAAAGCCGTCTCCCTATTCCGTCCGTCTCAAAAGCGTGACCGAAAAGATCTTACCCGCAGTCTATGCGGAGTCCTTACTTGATCTCGACTGGCAAGAGGGGGAGACCGAGCGGATCGTAAAAAAGAAAAAGGACGGAAGGATCAGCGTGGCGTATCGGGAGTACTACGAAGGAGAGAGGCTGGTAAAACGGGAGTTTTTACGGCGGAACGTATACAAACCGCAGGATGGAGAGAGGGCTTTGAAACCGAAAGCCGACGAGTGAAAGTGCCATTCGTCGGAAAAAACAAAATCGGGACGGATAAGAGAAATTTTTATCCGTCTCTTTTTTATAACAAGAAAACCGACGGATATACCGTCGGCGTCTTGAAGTTAACGCTTTTTAGGTTACGCCTTGGTGGACTTAACCGAAGAGCGCTTTGACTTGCCGGACTTTTCGCTGCCGGCGCAACCCTTGGTGCAATCGGTGCAGTCAGTGGTCGCAGTAGCGGACTTTTTCGTCACGTTTAC
Source organism: Clostridia bacterium (assembly GCA_017476265.1). Classification (GTDB taxonomy): domain Bacteria; phylum Bacillota; class Clostridia; order Christensenellales; family DTU072; genus CAG-1782. The sequence goes on along the minus strand of JAFVAC010000071.1, from coordinate 2,852 downwards.
GTTCTTTTTCATATTTCCCTCCGTTACGATAGTAGTATATCGCACGCGAAAAGAATTATACGAAAGGAAAGATCAAAATTACAGACGGAAAAAGACGATTCATAATTTGTAATGCGTAATTTTGCCCCACAAAGTGCTTTAACTTTGCGGGGACCCCAAAAATATAGTCGCAACTGCGTTTCGACGGAGTCGTCATCCTGACCGAGCGGAGCGAGTGGAAGGATCTCTTATTTTACGTTCCTTTCTTAGCGTAAAGAAAGGAACCGAAAGAACGACAGGGACACTACGTCATTCTTGCACAAGCAAGAATCTTACTCTTCTTCGGTCAAGAACCGTTGGAAGACTTCGCGGTCGTACAAGCGGATGTAGGTGGTGCGATTTTTTTCCTTGTTGAGTTTGGCGCGGGTGCGGAAGGAGAGCAAGGCGTCCACCACCGATTCCGGCGATTTCTCTTTGCGGATGCAGGCGAAGTCGTCCTCTAAGGCGTCTTCCGCTTCCGAGGCGTATTTGCCGTAGAGGTATACCGCCGAGAACTTCTCTTCGTGCGATAGGTACTTGGCGGCGGCGCGGACGCACCGTTTGCCGATCTCGTCGTAGGAGCAGTCCCAGATGGCGGCGGCGAGGTCGTCCTTTTCGCCGATGAGATAAAAAGTCGCCGTCTTTTCGCAATCGACAAGGAGAGACTTTTCTTTCAGCTTCACGCACTCCGCTATCACTTCTCCCCCGATGACTTCATTGAGGGCGGGCAGGAGATAAATACTCTCCGTTGGGAGTCCGCAAGGGTCGTTTTCGGTCGCCGAAACGACATCTTCCCAGGTTGCACTCAGCGGGAGCCCGGCAAGTATTTTCAGATAGATATCCTTGGCGGCGAGAGCGGTGACCTGGGCTTTCGCTCCGCCGTATTTTTCAAAGAGCTCCACGCTCTCTTTCCCGATGACTGCGCGCAGACTCTTGGTCAGTGTGCCGCCGTCTTTTTGGTAGGCTTCGGCGAGCGCTTTCATCGTGGGATAGACGTTGAGCGGGTTTTTCTTTTTGACGGTCTCCACGAGGTGGTCGGAGACGATGGAGACGGTGACGTCTTCGTCGCAGATCGTTGCGGCGACGGAGCACTCGTGCAGGACGACGTCCTCCTTCTTTTCATCGTGAGAGATCTCGCACGAGAGGGATATGGGACCCGTCGCCACTTTGTCGCAGGCGAGGCGTACTCCGTCGGCTATCTGCCTTTCGGTCAAAAACCGTCTGTCAAGGTCGGTCGGGGTCAGGTCCTTGCATACGATACGGCACTTGCCGCACCGTCCCACTCCGCCGCAGGGGAATTTGAATCCCGCTTCGGTAAGGACGCCTTTTATGGATTCGCCCGCTGCCGTCTCGTACGGAGTGCCGTTTATTTCAATGCGGATCATAAAAAAATCCTCCTGTTTATAAAAAACGATTCGTTATCATTATAAACGAATGATAATGTATTTTCAAATCATTTGGGGAGAATATTACGGACGGTTTTCTTGCGGAAGATTGTAGTAGCGAGATTTCAGTTTGGTGAGGACTTTAGTGAGTGGCTTGAAGAGGAAGGTGATCATAACGAGCGCGCTGGCGACTTCGGCGACGTAGAACCATATCCCCGCCATATAGGTCATCCAGTAGCGGTCCACCCAACCCGGTTTGCCGATGGCTCCGCCCGTCCAGTAGTAGATAAAGGTGGACTGAAATCCGAACAAAGCGGTGGCGAATCCGATAATAACGGCAATGAGTAAGGGGAATTTGATCTTTAACAGTTTGCACAAACAAGCGACCACGGCAATAAAGGGCCAATGGATAAAATACGCGATCAGCCACGAGGGGTCAAATCCGAACAAAAATCCCTCGATCACGCAGAAGACGAGGGTCGCCGGCAAGGACGTCGTCAGCCCGAAGACGTAGGTGTATATCACGATGAAGAGGGTCACCGCCTCAACATTCGGGATATACATGAGCGCGAACTTAACGACGTTCAGGCTGGCACCCAAGACGGCGATAAGAACGAGCTTTTTGATGTAAAAGGTGGATTTAGACAAAGTTTACCACTTGACTTGTCCGACGAGGTAGGTTTTTCCGTCCTTTAACTCCATCGAGGACGCGCCTAAAGACGCGCTGGTCAAAGTTTTCGTACCAAAAGTCGTTGTGACGGCATATTCGGTGATGTCTTTGTATTCATCGACGTCGGTGTAGAAATAAACGTAGACGCCATCGGTTGAGTTTTGCTCAACGCTCCCGACTTTGGTGAAGAAGGCGCCGTATCCGGTATTGGTGCTCTCGACGGTGAAGACTCCTTTGCCCGCTAAGAAGAAAATGAGGTCGGACAAATAGTACGCTTGATAGGCGTCGTTGTAGACGACTTCGGTTTTGCCGTCTTTGTCGACAAAGGTCACGACGGCTTTTTCGCCTTGGATCTCGAAGGCGATTTTGTCGGCTTCGACAGCTTGATGTCCGTCGTTGCCGCCGCAGGCGACCAAAGAGAACGCCAAAACCGCGATAAAGACTACGGCTAAAAGAACCGCAGCCGATTTTCTGAAGTTTTTCATATTGGGTATACCCTCCGTATAATTTTTATACAGACCGAATATCCTGACTCGGTGTCCGTAAAAAGCGGTGACCATTTTACGGAAGTCTGCCTTCCCGGTTTTATCCAGTGGCGTACGACGTTTACTCACCATACAGTAGCGGGGGCTGTGGGGCTTAACTCGTCTATAGACTTGTACTCCCTTCCTCGGTAAGTATTATGTTAAAGATGGGACTACGGTATGACGTAGCCCCAGAGCCCCCCAACTGTATGGTGGGCATTATAGGGCTCCCGAAAAGTCGAAAGACTTTTTGGG
>JAFVAC010000070.1 GCA_017476265.1 Clostridia bacterium | reverse complement strand
GGACTCTATCGATCGGCGAGGGTCTTTGTCAATTCCTCTGTGGACGTCACCGAAGAGTCGTGCCTTGTCGTAAGACAGGACATCGCAAAAGCCTCCGAAAACTGGACTTTGACCGAAGTCGCCGCCGGTAAAATGCGCTTTTCGCAGGATCACGAGGGAAGAAGCGCCATTCAAGTGGACGACGCCATTGTGACCGAATATTCTCCCTTCCGGCTTTCGTATACCGGCGATAAGGCTCTCGGGACCGCTACGGCGACCATAACCGCGACGTACGACAACGAGTCCTATTTCGGCTCGGCGACCAAAGAATATGAGATTGTCCCCGGCAAAGCGGACTTTTCTTCCGAAGATGACTTTGTCACGTTGCACGATTCCGGTTTGTACGACGAGTTCGTAGGTGCGAGCGGCGTGCGCTTGACCTCCGACGTCGTTATAGGGGAGCGGGAGTCCCTCTATCTGAACGGAGCGACCTTCGCCGGAACGTTCACCAATTACGGAAAAGTCGAGTCAGTCAGCGGGAAAAACGCTCCCTCTTATACCTTTTCGGATGGATTCGTTAATTTCGGTGCGATCGACTTAGGCGAAAAGTCTACCGTCAATTTCGGCTCGGTCACCAACAACGGCAGCGCAGCCAATGCGGACGCGACCCTTTCTTTCGGTTACGGCTATGTCCAACAGGACGCCGTCCTCAACAATTACGCGTCCGTCACTGTTTTGCATTCATTTAACGTCGGCTCTCACGACCGAACCGCCACGTTCAACAACTTTTCCACCGGGACTGTAGTCCCGACGGAGGACTCCGCCGTGCCTCTTTCGCTTTACGGTGCGATCAACAATGCGGGAAATCTTACGGGTTTCGTCACGAATATCTACGAGGGGACCTTCACCAATTTGTCAGGAGGAATAGCGAGTTTTACCAAAACCGACGTCTTCGCCGACGGCGCGATCGACAACAATTCCGGCGCGGAATTGATCCTCAACGGCACCACCCACTTCAAAAACATCGACCTGAACAATGCCGGCACCCTTGTCAATAAATCGGTAATGGACGTCGACGACAGCTTCGTCAGGTTTGATAACGAGGGCACGTTCAACAATGCCGAAGGGTATGTCTGGGGGTATGACGCTATCGCGGACAAGATCGACGAAAACGTCACGATCAAAAAGCGTCTGAACGAGTCCGTCGTGCTTTTGAACGGGGTAGAGGACCTGTCTTTCGTCTATGACGAGACGCCGCATCTTCCGTCCTCCTTTACCGTGGACGACGCCACGCTCAGCGAGGGGAGTTATCGCGTCTCTTATGAGTATGTCAGCGGAATAAAGACGAGCAATAACGTCTATGATCCCACGTTCTCTTACGTCGGGACGATCCGATATACCGTCACCGTCACCGATCCGCATATCGACTACGGAGGTTCCGCCGACGTAGACTATACCATTTCGTACGGGTCCAAAGTCGTGACCGGCACCGACTTTCTCTCCACTGTCAACAATGATAATTACGATACGATCCGCCTATCCGGACATATCGTGCATTACGGCTCGGGACTCGTCATATCCGAACATCAGACATTGATCACCGACGGTTACAATCTGACTCTCCAGCCTCTTCGCTATCAGGATACCATCGTCAAGAACTACGGCAAGATCGTTGTGTCCGAGACGGACGAAGAGGAGATCGGCTCTTACGCTCTGGAAGTAAACGGATATAGTGGCTCTACGCGAGAAGCAAGGATAGATAACTATGGCGTCATCGAAAATCACGCGACCATCTATATTGGAGAAAACCACGGCGGATTCCGCAATATGGGCAAGGGATCCGTCACTGGCGACGGCGTGATCTATACTTACTTCAACGGCGTGATCGGGACTACGACGTGTACCGTCTATGACCGCGGCTTGATGACGGGAGAGTCCGTCGAACTCGACGTCGAGACCTACGACTACGACGGGACGGAGAAGACTCCCTTCGTTTCGGTCAATAAAAACGGAGTCAGACAGCAATTGACCGATTACGATATCGAGTACGTCAACAACGTGGACGCCGGGACGGCTTCCGTTATCATCTCGGCGCACAAGGATTGCCCGACCCACGTCGGTGCAACCATAAAGACCTTCACGATCAATCGGGTCGAGAATTTTATCGACAAACCGGTAGGGATGAGCTATATCCGCTCGTCCGAGCTGCCCGCGTTCGACGGTAAAAATTACTATAAATATACTTTACGAACCGACGTTGTTATGGATAGCCATTTGACTCTTCCCGACGACGTCATTATCGACGCCGGCACTTTCCGCTTCAAGCAGAACGACTCATCCTATACCGTCACTTTCGGGAAGGGGACAAAACTCCACGTCGGCGTAGACAGCTTCGACGATCTGCAGACCTATCTCTACATCGCCGACAAGGTCACTTTGACGGCGGATATCGCCGACGATACCGAACTGGAGTTCAGTCCCAAGAATGAGAATTATGACCCGAGTACTTTCTTCATCGGGGAAGACCCATTCCATGCGGAACTCGATCTTGCCGGACACAGCGTCGCCGGAAAATTGATCTATTACACCAATTTCGACAAAGCGACTACTTTAGACGTCTATTCGACCGGGACAAAGGGTTCGGTTGCCTCTGTTTCCATTATCCCTGCCGACAGTGGCGGCAAGGGGCAGATGACTCTGTCGCTCAAGAACCTGTCCACCGGAATGCTCTCGATGAGGGAGCTGCCCGGTCCGCTCAAGATCACCGCTGAGGACTGCGACGTGGTCAACGAGAATACACAAAGAGGATCGACTGCTTTGTATATTTATGGATGGGGTAATACCACCGCAGAGTTCACGAATTGTTCTTTCTCGGCAAAGAGCGGAGTATCTCTGTATGGCGGGGATATAACTTTTAGCGACTGCTCGTTTAATGCGACGGCTACCTATGGCGCGGGTTATTATGGTAGCGCAATCTATTTGTCGAGAGGCGGGAGAAAATCGAAAGTCTTTAACGTCACCATATCCGGCGGGTCGATCACGAGTCAATACGGCTACGGGATCGAACAGACCACGACGGACGAAGTCACAATAGAGGTCACCGACGTGACCTTCCACACCGCACTTGGCGACGCGTACGGGGCCGATTTAGACTAAGGAGGGATATATGTACAAAGAAGAACTTGCCGCCGTGCCTTTCGGTCTCGGCGAACCGAATCCTTATAACAAGTTCTTTACCGGGACGAGCTATCTCAACATTTTGCATACCGACGGAGTGCTTGTGGCAAACGTCACCTTCGAGCCGGGTTGCAGGAACTTTTGGCACGTCCACGAGGCGACAAAAGACGGCGGGCAGATCCTGATCGTAACGTACGGCAGGGGATACTACCAAGAGTTCGGCAAGGATCCGCAGGAGCTCTTGCCGGGGGACTTCGTCTTTATTGCGCCGGGAGTCAAGCATTGGCACGGCGCGGCGAGCGATTCCGTCTTTTCCCACCTCGCTTTGGAGGTGCCGGGAGAGGGGACGAGTACGACCTGGTGCGAGTCGGTGTCCGATCGGGAATACGCCGAGGTCAATTCCTTTCATAAAAGCACTCCGGTCCAGCAGACGGCGGGAAGGGATCAATTAGGAGCCATAGCACCCGAATTCGCCCGTCTAAACGACGATATCCTGTTTGGCGAGGTCTGGTCCAGAGGCTCTTATCTCGATATAAAAAAACGCTGCATTCTGACGATCGTCGCCTTGACGAGTCAGGGCTTGACCGATTCTTCTTTACTCTATCACGTCAAAAACGCAAAAAACCAAGGCGTCGGCAAAAACGAACTGGTTGAGTCGCTCACCCATATCGCTATGTACGTCGGATGGTCCAAGATCTGGGCGGTTATGCGCTACGTCAAAGAAGTTTACGCTCCAAAAGAACAATAGACGCGGAACGCTCCGATACTTTTTGTCGATCGAACAAAAAATGGATCTGCGGGTGGCGACAAAACCTTGTCGAGTCTTCGCGGTTTATTTGGTTTGACTTTTTTTTCAAATATGGTATTATAGGGAGAGGAGGTCGAATGAGACTGATTATCATCGGCGCCGGCAAAGTAGGCGTCACTCTTTTGGAAAAACTGTCGATGGAAAAGCACGATCTCGTCATCGTGGACAAAGAGCAGGAAAGGATCGACTATCTCATCAACAAATACGACGTACAGGGCATAGCCGGTTCTGGCAGTGACCTCGGCGTCCTCGAGGAAGTATCCGCCGACAAAGCGGACTTTCTGATCGCGTGCACGTCCCGGGACGAACTGAACATCCTCTGCTGTCTCCTCGCAAAAAAAATGGGTACGAAGTTCACCGTCGCTCGAGTGCGTGAGCCGGAATACTTCGACGAGACGGAGTATATGCGACAGGAACTCGGCATTGATATGCTTTTCAATCCCGAGTACCGTACCGCGCAGGAAATATCCAAGGTGCTTCGCTTTCCGTCCGCGATCAATATCGACACCTTTGCCGGTGGTATGGCGTCCATCGTCGAGTGGCGCATTACGGCAAAGAGCCCGATCATCGGCAAGCAGGTCAGCGAGATCATAAAAGAATACGGTGTCAAAGTTCTGTTCGGACTGGTCGTCCGTGGTAACAACGTCTTTATCCCCAAAGGCGACTTTGTCATTCAAGAGGGGGACCGCGTGCATATCACGGCTACGGACGCGGCGCTCTCCGCATTCAGCAAAAAATTGCATATCTATAAGCAACGCGCCCGTTCCGTCTTCCTGATCGGAGGGGGGAGGATCGCATATTATCTTGCGAAAGAACTTTCCGAGAGTGGCGTAGACGTCAAGATCATAGAAAAAGACGAGGATCGCTGTGTGGAACTGAGTGAAGAACTCCCCAAGTGTACGATCCTTTTGGGCGATGCGACCAATCAGGACGTCTTAGACGAAGAGGGACTGGCGCAGTCCGACGCCTGCGTCACTTTGACGGGTATGGACGAAGAGAACGCCATCATCTCTTTGTATGCGTCCAGCAAAAAGGTGGACAAAGTGGTCACCAAGGTGGACCGCCCGACGCTCGCTCAGATGGTAAAAAATCTCGGTCTGGAGACGGTTATGTCTCCGCGCAATATCATTGCGACCAATATCGTCGCTTTTGTCCGCAGTACGCAGTCGGGCGAAGAGGGCGGTATGGTCAATATGTACAAGTTACACGACAAGGTAGAAGCGCTGGAGTTTTACGTCTCCGAGGACTTCCCGTATACGTCTATTCCGCTCAAAGATCTGAAGATTAAACAAAACTTTTTGGTCGGCGGCATCGTCCGAGACGAAGAGTTTATTCTCCCGACCGGCAATACCGTCTTCGAAGCGGGGGACAACGTCCTCATCATCACCACCAACAAGCGCATCAATGATCTGTCGCAGATCGTAAAAGGATAATTATATGAACTTTAAGATGGTCTTTAACGTATTGGGCAAATTGCTCCTCGTAGAGGCGGCTCTTTTGTGCTTACCGTTAGCCCTCGGCTTGTTGTACGGCGAGGAGACTTATCTATCCTTTCTGATCCCCATCGTATCTCTTCTTTTTGTCGGTATGCCGGCGTTGTTTCTGAAGCCGAAAGATACCGCTATTTACGAAAAAGAGGGCTTCGTTATCGTTGCTTTTGCCTGGGTCATTATGTCCGCTATCGGCGCATTGCCCTTTGTGATCAGCGGTGCCATCCCGAACTATATTGACGCCTTTTTTGAGTCCGTCTCGGGATTTACGACGACAGGGTCCTCTATTCTCAACGATATTGAGGCTTTGCCAAAGAGTATTTTGTTTTGGCGTTCTTTCACCAACTGGATCGGCGGTATGGGCGTTCTTGTCTTTGCTTTGGCTATTATGCCTGAGTTCAATTCCGGCTTGATGCACGCCTTCCGCGCGGAGACCACCGGACCCACTTCGGGCAAACTCGTCAGCAAGATGACTTTTACCGCGCGTATTCTATACGGTATTTATATCGCGCTCACTTTGATCGAGACAGTCTTCCTTCTCGCGGGTAAAATGCCCCTTTTCGACAGCATTTGTCATGCCATGGCTACGGCGGGTACGGGCGGTTTTTCTATAAAAAACGCCTCCATCGCGGCATATGGCTCCACTTATATCGAGATGGTGATCGCCGTATTTATGTTCCTTTTCGGCATAAACTTCAATATGTTCTATCTGATCCTAATCGGTCAGTTCGGACGGATATTCAAAAATGAGGAGCTGCGCGTTTACTTCATCACCACCGTCGTCGCCACGATCGTCATCGCGATCAATATCGTCGAGCAGTGCGGTGACTTTGGTCAAGCGATACGCTACTCTTTCTTTCAAGTCACGTCTTTGGGCTCGTCGACCGGCTTTGTCACAGCCGATTACGATCAATGGCCGACGCTATCCAAGATCATTCTTCTCTGCGTGATGTCCATAGGCGGATGCGCCGGATCTACCGGCGGCGGTCTCAAAGTCTCCCGACTCATCATCCTGGTCAAGTCCAGTTATGCCGACGGTCGAAAGATGGTCCGTCCTCGGTCGGTCATCACAGTCAAGTCGGAGGGGCAACCCTTGCAGTCTCAGGTCATAAGAAACGTCCGCAACTTTTTCGTCATCGCGGTAGGCATCGTCTTTGTCTGCACCATTCTCATTTCCATCGAGGGGAGCAACGGCGACGTGTTGACCAATTTTACCGCGAGTCTATCGGCAATCAATAATACAGGACCCGGACTCGGAGGCGTTGGACCTGTGCAAAACTACAGCGGGTATTCCTACTTTGCAAAAATTCTGCTTTCCATCGTGATGTTGGCGGGGAGATTGGAGATTTTCCCGATGCTGGTTCTGTTTAGCCCGACCACTTGGAAGAGGCGATAAAGTTTCAAAAAAAGTACGAAAAATTTGTTTAATTCGCTTGCGTTCGACAAATCTTTCCGTTATAATGCAAAAAGAGACTAATGGAGGAACGATGTTCGGCTCGCTTTTTACGATCACAATACCGATGAAAAAGACCAAGACGCTGTCGTTGTTTTCTCTTTTCCGTTTTCAAAAATAAAGTGCTTTCCTCGGGGGAGCATTTTTTTTGTAAAAAAACGCTGTAAAGCGAAAAAATACTGGAGGAAAAAGAAATGTCCAAAAACCCGAATCTGGTCTATGACGTTCAAGACCGTCCGCCTCTGTTGAAAATCATCATTTTCGGTTTTCAACAACTGCTTGCCATCATGGCGGCGACCATTGCCGTACCGTCTATTATCGGTATGCCGATTCAGATCCCGGCAGCTCTTCTCGGCGCCGGTATCGGTACCATAGTGTACTTACTCTTCACAAAGGGTAAGAGCCCCGTCTTTTTGGGTAGCTCCTTTGCTTTCCTCGGTTCTCTTACTTTAGCGGTTACTTACGGGTATTGCGGGATCATCCTCGGTTCCGTCTTCGCCGGCTTGGTGTACGTCATCATCGCTCTGATCATTAAGTTTGTCGGAACGAATTGGATCACCAAATTGATGCCCCCCGTGGTCATCGGACCGACCGTTGCCATCATCGGGTTGTCTCTCGCGGGCAGCGCTATGGGCGACATGGTCAAAGCCACTGCCGACGGCATTAACGGCGGATACAACCTCATCGGTCTCCTTTGCGGTTTGGTCACGTTCTTTACCGTCATCATTTTTTCCACGCAAAAACGCTTCAAGATGATGAAACTCATCCCGTTCATCCTCGGTATCGCCGCCGGTTATATCGTCGCCGCCATCTTCTCGGCGATCGGTTACGCCGCCGACGTCGCGTACCTCAAGATCATCGACTGGTCGCCCCTTGTCGACAACTTCAAGAACGTCACCGTCGAATCTTTCTTGACCTATCCGAGATTCGCTTTGATCGGCGGTATCCAAGAGATTGCCAATCAATCCGTTGACGCCACTATCATCAATGCCGTCAATACTTTGATCGCCAAGGGGAGCCTGCCCGAGGGGACTGTCGCCAACATCTTAAACGGCGTCAGCGTTGCGGAAATCGCCATTGCTTTCTTGCCCGTTGCGTTCGTCGTCTTCGCCGAACATATCGCCGACCACAAAAACCTCGGTTCGGTCATCGGCAAGGACCTCGTCAACAATGAGCCGGGACTTACCCGCACCCTGCTCGGCGACGGCGTCGGCTCCATCGCTGGTACCGTCTTCGGCGTCTGCCCGAACACCACTTACGGAGAATCGGTCGGTTGTGTTGCAATCACCAAAAACGCGTCCATCGTTTCCATTTGGATGGCTGCGGGAATGTGCATCGTACTTTCCTTCATATCCCCGGTCATGAAACTCCTCATGACGATCCCGAACTGCGTTATGGGCGGCGTTTGCTTGACCCTGTACGGTTTCATTGCAGTCAGCGGTTTGAAGATGATTAAAGACGTTGATTTGAACGACAACCACAACCTGTTCGTCGTGTCCGCTATCCTTATCGCCGGCATCGGTGGCTTGGCGATCAAGATCCCGTATGCCGTCAAAGACAATGGTGCTGTTGCCAAAGTCATCACCATCACGTCTATCGCGACTGCGCTCATCCTCGGTATCGTCACAAATCTCATTTTGACCAAAGTCGAGAAGAGCAAACTCGGCAGAGAGCCCGAAGGGGAAGAGATCGCCGATTCCGTACCCGCGGTCGAACCTGTCGTCGAAGAAAAGAAAGAAGAGGAATAATATCCTCTCATAGAGTAACTTAAAAACGAGAGTCCGTATCGGACTCTCGTTTTTGTGTGTTGAAAAAATTTTATTCGGCTTTGGGCGTAACGGTTATGGTCTTATAGTTGGTATAAGTCACTTGCCCGGGGAGAGAAGAAGGGATCTTTTTGACGTACTTGACCAAAGTATAGTCCACGTCCACCTTGTCGTCCTCGCGCGCTTCCGAGTAGTAAGCGGCTATTTCCGCCGCGCGACGTAAGACGTTGTCGTTGTATTCGCCGCGTACAACCACATGGCTGCCGTGTTTGGTTTTGACGTGTAGCCAAAGATCACCGCGTGAGGCGATCCGGAAGGTGACTTCGGCATTTTGTACGTTGTTTTTACCAAAGACGATTTCACATCCGCCAAAGAGGACTTTTCCGGGGCGAGAGGGTTTTTCTTTTAAACGTCCCTTTTGCTTTTTCTTGTATCCGTTCAGATCGTTCAGTTCGTTGAGTATCTCGTCGAATTCTTGCTTGGTAGAGCAGTTTTTGATGGCGATCTCTATGGATTTTAAGTATTCTTTTTGTTCGTACAGTCCCAAGAGCTGTTGCTCGGCGATCTCCACGCCTCTTTTCATTTTATTATATTTTTTGAAGTAGTTCTGCGCGTTTATTGCGGGAGACAAGCTTTCGTCGAGGGGAATGGTCACGTCTTTTTCGGTCTCGTAGTCGAATACCGTACACGTTTTTCCGCTCTTTATTTGCCAAAGGTTGTTCAAGATCAATTCGCCGTACTTTTTGTTCTTTTCCATAGACTCTTTGTCGGCGATCTTGTCGGTATTATCCTTGATCCTGCGTTCGTTTTTGGTCATGAGTCGTTTCAAGACCGTTGTCACTGTCTTTGCGCTTGCTTTTTTTCGCTCCGCTCCGTCGTATAGGGTGTAATATTCGTCCAAGCACTCGTTCAATGTCGGTCTGGGGGAAAAGTCGCCGTCTATCGTCTTATATTCGCATACGAAGTAATCGATCGGTTTTCCTTCACGGAGAAGCAAACGCGGTGAATAAGCGTCGGAATCGTAGACGGAAAACAGTTCGTCGATTTTTTTTCGGGGCGAGTCGGAACAAAAGATCTCTTTTGCCGATTCTTTCCCGATGCCGCTGACGTATTTCGGCAACTCGTCGGAAGTGGCGATTGTTTGTGCAAATACTTTGTCCAACGCCTTTTCATCGTCCAAAGCCGCCTTATTTTTCGGTTGCAAGACATAGGGGAGCCCGGGCAAAATATATCGGGTGGTACTTTGATCGAAATGGATCCGTCTGATAGCGTCCAGGATCTTGTATTCTTCGTCGGTCAATATGACGTTGGAGTACCGCCCCATCAATTCCGCAATAAGGAAATACCGCTCGCTGTCTTTCAGTTCGTTTCTGGCGTCGATCGTGATCTTAATGATACGGTCGGTATTGTGGACGGAGACGTCGGAGATATTGCCGCCCTGCAAGTACTTTCGGAGGAGCATACAAAAAGCCGGCGCGGTCAGTCCGTTTTCCTTTTTTTGCGTGGTCAGATGGATACGGGGAGAAGTAGGACTCGCGCTCACCACCAAGGTGTGCATTTTTCCCTTGTTTTTGATGGATACGGTTATTTCATCTACCTCCGGTTGATAGATTTTTTCGATCCTTCCATCGTGGAGGATATCGTTCAGTTCGCTTGCAAGCGCTTGGTAGAGGATGACGTCGTTGGGCATTTTTCGTGTGCCGTCCTTTTTTTGATGACTTCGGAATCACGCTTCCGATACTCAATATTATACTAAATATATCGTAAATTACAAGTGAATCATTGACTTTTGCCATCGAAAGGGCGATAATATACTAAGTATGGCAAAAGTAACCGGCGTATCAAACGAAAGCCCGCTTTTCGGAAAAATTTTCGTAGACGACGAAGTCACCCGCCTCAATGGGCGGGAGTTTGTCGACCTCATCGACTATGCCTACGCGGACTCTTTTGAAGAGGGGACGATCACCGTCATAAGAGAGGGCAAACCGTCGGAGATAGCCTTCCAAAAGGACTACCCCGAGCAGACCCTCGGACTGGAGTTCGACTCTTCGGTGGAGATCACTCCAGTCGAGTGTTGCAACAACTGTATTTTCTGCTTCGTCAAGCAACTCCCCGAAGGTCTTCGCAATACGCTTTACGTCAAAGACGACGACTACCGTTTGTCCTTTATCAGCGGTTCGTATATCACTTGCACCAATTTGAAAGAGAAAGACGTTCAACGGATATTGGACTATAAGCTCAGCCCTCTTTACATCTCCGTACACGCCACGGACGAAGAGGTCAGAAAGTATATGCTCGGGATCAAACGCGCTCCGGCGCAGATGCCTATGCTCAAGCGCTTTATCGACGCGGGTATCGTCCTCAATGCGCAGATCGTCCTTGTCCCGGGAGTCAACGATGGGGCGATTTTGAAAAAGTCCCTCGACGACTTGTTGGAACTCGGCGTGAATACCGTGGCGATCGTACCCGTCGGACTGACCGAACATCGACAAGGACTGCAAAAGCTACGCCGTCAGACCAAAGAAGAGGCGCGAGAGGCGATAGCGATCGCCGAAGAATACTATCAAAAGAAGCCGTATTTTTGCTTCTGCGCCGACGAAATGTACCAGGTCGCCGAGATGGACGTCCCAGACGGATCCTATTACGGTAGCTATGACCAGATAGAAAACGGCGTCGGTCTGATCGCCAAGTTCAATGAAGAAGTGGACTACGCCTTGTCCAAGAAGACGCACTTCGTTCATCGCCATTCCGTCGCAGTCCTCACGGGCGTCAGCGCGGAGTCGGTCATCAAAGCCGCCGCCAAAAAAGTCATGCAAGCCTATCCGAAGGTCACGATCCACGTCTACGCCGTGGAAAACGACTTTTTCGGGCGTACCGTTACCGTCACGGGGCTTGTGACCGCTACGGACATCTTAAAAAAATTCTCTTCCATAGGCTTGACGGAGGATTACGTTGCCATTCCGAGCGTTATGCTCAAAGAGTTCGGCGACGTTTTTCTGGACGACACCGACGTCTGCTCTTTGGAGAAAAAATTAGGAAAAAAAATCGTGGTTACGCCGTCCACGGGCGAAGGGTTCGTGCACGCCGTACTGCGGGGAGATAAGAAATGACAAAACCTTTGGTCGCTATCGTCGGTCGCCCCAACGTGGGGAAAAGCACTTTTTTTAACCGACTCGCCGGCAAGCGTATTAGCATCGTCGAGGATATGCCGGGCGTCACGCGCGACAGGATCTACGGCGACGCCGAGTGGTGCGGGCACGCCTTCACCATGGTGGATACGGGAGGGATCGAAATACACTCCGAAGACGTCATGTGGAAACATATCAAGTCTCAGGCGGAACTCGCCGTCGAACTCGCCGACGTCATTTTGCTCATCGTGGACGGACGGATCGGCATCATGCCCGACGACTACGATGTAGCGGACTTTTTACGCAAGAGTAAAAAGCCCATTGTCCTCGCCGTCAACAAAATCGACAATCAAAACTACGACCTTGTATACGACTTTTACAATCTCGGACTGGGCGAACCGATCGCCATCTCCGCCGAACAAGGTCTGAACTTGGGTGACCTTTTGGACGAAGTGGTCAAGTATTTGCCTTCGTCGGAGGAGTACGATCAAGAAGCCGACGGAGCCCTCAAGATCGCCGTCGTCGGCAAGCCCAATGCCGGCAAAAGTTCTCTCGTCAATCGTATCCTTGGATTCGATCGTGTGATCGTCTCCGATATCGCAGGCACGACCAGAGACGCGATAGATACGCCTTTTACAACCGTGGACGGCAAGGAGTATCGCATCATAGACACCGCGGGGATCCGAAGGAAAAACAAGGTGAACGAGGACGTCGAGTACTACTCCGTCGTGCGCAGTATAGACGCCATGCGCCGAGCCGACGTCGTCGCCGTCGTCATAGACGCGAGCGAGCCTCTGAGCGAGCAGGATATCAAGATCTGCGGTTTGGTGCACGAATCGCAGAAGCCCTCCGTCATTATTATGAACAAGTGGGACGCCGTCGAAAAGGACGCCTTTACCATCAACGAGTTCAACAAAAAGTTGGATGAAGAACTCAAGTTTATGAGTTATTACAAACCGTTGTATATCTCCGCTTTGACCGGACAGAGAGTGGGACAGGTCCTCGCCGCCCTCAACGAAGTGTACGCCAACGCTTCTATGCGGATTCCTACCGGCGTCCTCAACGACGTCCTCTCCGACGCCATGAGCGTCAACGAACCGCCGAACTACAACGGGAAAAAGCTCCGCGTGTATTATGCGACGCAACCGACGACCAATCCGCCGACCTTTGTTCTGTTCGTCAACGATGAGCGCATTATGCATTTTTCATACAAGAGATATTTGGAAAACGCCCTCCGCAAAGCGTTCGGATTTGCCGGGACGCCCATTCGCATCCGGGTCAGGAACAAAGACAAAGACGAAATGTAATTCTTATGAGGTAAAGTGAGTATGCAAACGAAAATCGATTCTTGCGAGTATCAAAAACTTTTGAAGGAATACGAAGCCTATAAAAAGTCCGGTCTTTCTCTCGATATGAGCCGAGGAAAGCCCTCCAAAGCACAGTTGGATCTCTCCAACGGGCTGTTTGACGAGCTGACTTCGTCGTCCTGCTTTGTAGGAACGTTCGACTATAGAAATTACGGCGCGCTGGACGGAATACCGGAGGCAAAAAAGCTATTTGCCGAGCTTGCCGAAGTCGGCGAAAACGAAATCTCCGTTTTGGGCAATTCCAGCCTGAATATCATGTACGATACTTTACAGCGCGCGATGCAGTTCGGCGTGCTGGGACAAGAACCGTTCAATAAACAGGGAAAACTCAAGTGGCTTTGCCCGGTCCCGGGATATGACAGGCATTTTGCCATTACCGAACTGTTTGGATTCGAGATGATCAATATTCCCATGACCGCCGAAGGTCCCGATATGGACTTGGTGGAGGAGTATGTCAAAGATCCGACCGTAAAAGGGATCTGGTGCGTCCCCAAGTACAGCAATCCGGAGGGGATCGTCTATTCCGACGAGGTCGTTCGTCGCTTTGCCGCCCTTGCGCCCGCCGCGAAAGACTTCCGCATCTATTGGGACAATGCCTATATGATCCACTACGTCAGCGAAGAGGTGACTTTACTGAATCTTTGGGATGAGGCAAAAGCCAGACACAACGAGGACATCGTATACGCCTTCGGTTCCACCAGCAAGATTACTTTTGCGGGCGGCGGCGTCGCTTTTATGATCGCCAGTGAAAAGAATCTGAAATCGCTCAATTCTTTGATGTCGTTGCAGACGATCGGACCGAACAAACTCAATCAACTGGCGCACGTCAGATTCTTCAAAGGGAAGGAGGGGCTGATGGCGCAGATGGCTAAACATGCGGCCCTTATGCAGCCGAAATTTGAGGCGGTATTGACTACTTTATCGGAAAATCTGACCGGTTTTGCCCGTTGGATAGAACCCAAAGGCGGGTATTTTGTCAGCGTCAATCTGGAAAACGGAACGGCAAAAAGGACCGTTCAGTTGGCTAAAGAGATGGGAGTCATTTTTACGGCTGCCGGCGCGACTTATCCCTATCATCATGATCCCGACGACAGCAACGTCCGCATAGCCCCCAGTTTGCCCGAACCGGACGAGTTAAAGACCGCCATGAAAGTTTTCTGCGTCGCCGCAAAGATCGCCTATTATGAAAAGCATTTGAATGCCTGATAGCAAATATCATTCCTTAAGGACCGCCCGAGGAAGGGCGGTCCTTTCTGTTTTATCAAACGAAACGACGAAAGATTCCTCGAGCCGTTCTAAATTTCACATCCTCTTCATATCGTATAAAAAACGATTCTGGAGGCAAACAGTATGCTCAATTACGATATATATGACGATATAGCAAAGCGGACCGACGGTGACGTCTACTTTGGCGTAGTGGGACCCGTTCGAACGGGAAAATCCACTTTTATCAAGCGTTTTATGGAGCTCTTCGTCCTGGATAAGGTGGAGGATAAAAACAAACTTCTTCGCATGATCGATGAGCTTCCCCAGTCGGGCGACGGCAAGACCATTATGACCACCGAGCCGAAATTCGTCCCAAACGAGGCGGTCAAAGTGACTTTTGACAAGATGTCCGCACGTGTCCGACTCATCGATTGCGTCGGCTACGTCGTGGACGAAGCCATCGGACACCGCGAGGATGATCGTCCGAGACTGGTCAAGACTCCGTGGTCGGACGATCCCATGCCCTTTGAACGGGCTGCGGAGATCGGCACCGACAAGGTCATACGCGACCATTCCACCGTCGCCGTGATGGTGACGACGGACGGGACGATCACCGATATCAACCGTGCCAAATACGTCGACGCAGAGGAGAGAGTCGTGGACGAACTCAAAAGGAGCGGCAAACCCTTCGTCATCGTCTTGAACTCCAAAAAACCTTTCGAGACCGACGCGATCCGCTTGAAAGAGAGCCTGGCGGAGCGCTATTCCGTCCCTGTTATTTTGTGCGACGTCCTCGATATGGACAAGGATATCGTGCAGGAAATTATGAAATCGCTTCTTTTCGAGTTTCCCATCACGGGGATCAAAGTAAAACTCCCCAAATGGATGCGCTCGCTCAACGCGGACGATCCCATCATCGCGGATATCCGCATGCGACTTAAAGAGTCAGCGGAAGAGGCGACAAAAATGCGCGACTACAATAGAATAGAGGAGGCGTTTTTATCGGACGAGTATGTGGAAGCGGAGCAGGTGATCAGCGACCCCGCCGACGGAAGCATTACCGTGACTTGCAGCGCAAAAGACGGATTGTATTTTAAGGTCCTCAGCAGACAATGCGGCAACGACGTCAACGATGAGTTCACCTTGATGTCCTTCGTCAAAAAGTTGGCGCGCTCCTATGCCGAATACGAAGGGATCCGCAGGGCGATGACCGGCGTCAAAGAAAGCGGTTACGGCGTCGTCAACCCTTCGGTCGAAGACATGGAACTTGCCGAGCCGGAAATGGTCAAAAAGGGCAATCAATACGGCGTCCGCCTGAAAGCGTCCGCTCCGTCCTATCACATCGTCCGCGTGGACGTCGAGTCGGAGATCAGTCCGACCATCGGGACCGAACAGCAGAGCGACGACCTCTTGAAGTCTCTCTTGTCCGACTTTGAAAACGACAAACAAGCCATCTGGGACACGAATATGTTCGGCAAGACGTTGCGTTCGGTCGTCAAGGACGATCTCTCCAATAAGTTGAACGGGATGCCGTTAGACGCGCAGAACAAACTAAGACGTACGATCCAACGAATCGTCAACGAGGGCAAGGGCGGCGTTCTTTGTATCTTGCTATAAACTGCAAATATATCGATTATCAGTCAAAAACGGCGATCTTTCGCCGTTTTTCCTTTACGGAAGGAATGTTTTGTGATATACTTTTGAAAGATAATAAAAGCGGGGGATCTATGGAAGAATTAAAAAAAGCGATTTTGGTCTACGTCACAGACGAAAAAGAATTCGACAAAGAGATCGACGAGTTGACTCTGCTCGCCCGGACGGCGGACTATGAGACGGTGGGAGTTCTGACGCAGAGAAAGGATCGACCGGACAAATCCACTTATATCGGCAGCGGAAAATTGACGGAATTGAAAGAGGCTGTCGATTCTCTCGGCGCCGAGACCGTCATTTTCGACAATGATTTATCCGGGAGCCAATTCAACAATCTGGAAAAGGCGTTGCAGGTGGACGTGATCGACCGCAGTACGCTTATTTTGGAAATATTCGCTCGTCATGCCACGACCGCGGAAGGAAAATTGCAAGTGGAACTGGCGCGAAAAAAGCACGCCCTACCCCGCGTCCTCGGGCAAGGAGCGGTCCTCTCTCGCCAAGGCGGCGGCGGAGGCGGAGGAGGGGGCGCAAGGCGCGGTGCCGGCGAACAGCAGTTGGAATTGGATAAGCGTACCATACGGCGCGAGATCAAAGATCTGGAAGAAAAGATAGAAAAGCTCGCTTCGGATCGCCGACTCAGAAGGAAAAAGAGAGAAAACGGCAGAGTTAAGTCGGTGTGTCTCGTCGGCTACACAAACGCGGGGAAATCGACGTTAATGAACGCTCTGACCAAAGCGGGCGTACTGGAGGAGAACAAACTCTTCGCGACGTTGGATACGACGGGCAGACGTCTTTGGCTTGCTCCGGGCAAAGAATTCGTCCTGACCGATACCGTCGGTTTCATCTCCCGACTTCCGCACGAGTTTATTGAAGCGTTTAAGAGTACTTTGGAAGAGACCGTCTTTGCGGATCTCATTATTCACGTACTCAATGCCGACAGTCCAGACGCCAAAAAGGAATACGACGTCGTGGAAGAAGTCTTAAGGTCCATCGGCGCGGACAACGTCTCCCGCGTCACCGTCCTCAACAAGATCGACGTGGAAAACAAGACCGACTTCCGTCCGGAGGGGGAATGGCTCCCGGTCAGCGCCAAGACGGGGGAGGGGCTCGACGTTTTGAAAGAGGAGATATCCAAGCGGCTGTTCGGCGAAGGCGTCCGTTGGGAATGACGGAGAAAAAGAGCGGATATTGCAAGAATATATTTTTGACTTGCTTTTCGGAAAAAAATAGGATATAATACTATCAAATGCTAGACGGGGAGCTTGCGGTGCCCTGTAACCCGCAATCCGCAACAGCGGGGTCGAACGCCCACCGAGGTACGTTCTATGGAAAGCCGATGGGAATAAGGAGTGTAGATCATAAGGTCTCGTACAATTCTGC
>JAFVAC010000069.1 GCA_017476265.1 Clostridia bacterium | reverse complement strand
GGGTGCGCTCCCGTAGGGGCATCAAAAAAAGCCGATCGGTTGATAGGCTTTTTTTTGATTGGTGACCCCTACGGGATTCGAACCCATGTAGCCGCCGTGAAAGGGCGGTGTCTTAACCGCTTGACCAAGGGGCCAAAATGGTAGCGGCGGTCAGATTCGAACCAACGACCTGCCGGGTATGAACCGGCCGCTCTAACCAACTAAGCTACGCCGCCACGATTTTGAGTGGTTGCGGGGGTGGGATTTGAACCTCACGACCTCCGGGTTATGAGCCCGACGAGCTACCAGACTGCTCTACCCCGCGATAATGCTATACTATAATATACTATTTCCGTGCCGTTGTCAACCGATTTTCGATGGTTTTTTTGTATGGGTTTTTCCCGTGAATGTCGGTTTTTTGCCCTTTTCAGCGTAAAGGGTTCGTTCTTGGCTTATTTTGCCCGCGAGGGTACTTTCGCGGCGTGGGCGCGCCCTTTTTTATAGTCAGGATCGCCCGTTCGTCTCCGCTCGGCAAAGCGTATGCGTGGACCTCTGTCTCTCTCCCGCCCAAAATTTCGATCGCTCGCGTGGCGGTCGCCAATTCTTCTTCGGCGTTGCGCCCCTTGTAGGCGATGAACGCTCCTCCCACTTTGACGAAGGGTAGACAATACTCGCTGAGGACGTCAAGAGGAGCGACGGCTCGGGCGACGGCATAGTCGTACCGCTCCCGATTGGTCTTGGCAAAGTCTTCCGCCCTGCCGTGGACCGCTTCGATCCCCGCAAGCCCCAGCTCTTGCAAAACGACGTTCAAAAATCCGACTCGCTTTTGCAAGCTGTCCAGCATTGTTATTTTCAAGTCCGGGCGCAGAATTTTCAGAGGGATCGCCGGGAATCCCGCTCCGCTCCCCACGTCCACGACTTCCGCCCCGGCGGACAAATACGCCCCGCCGAGAGCGCTGTCCAAAAAGTGCTTTTCGTATATCTCGCGTCTGTCTGTGATCGCGGTCAGATTGAACTTTTCGTTATACTCCGTCAATAGGTCGGCGTAGCGCAAAAACCGCTCTTCTTGCACCTCGTCGAGGACTATTCCCGCGCGAAAAAACAGCTCTTTCACCTTTTCTCCTTGGACAGATGGACCATCAGGACGACCACGTCGGCGGGATTGACCCCGCTGATCCTGGACGCCTGCGACAGATCCATCGGTCGGACCGACTTGAGTTTTTCTTTGGCTTCCAGCCGAAGTCCGTCCACGGCGTCGTAGTCGAAGTCGGGTCCCAACTTCTTTTGCTCCATCTTGCGCATCTCTTTGATGGACCGCTCTTGCTTTTTCAGATATCCCTCGTACTTGACGTCGGTCTCCAGGCGCGCCAAAGCGAAAGGATCCACCGTCGCAAAGTACTCGTCGATCTCGCACAACGTCTCCTTATCAAGGGTGCTTCTACGCAGGATCTCCCGCGCGGAGACGCCGCCTTTCGGAAGGGGCTCGCACCTCTTCTCGAACGCCTCTCTGCATTGCTCGGGAGAGTACTTTCTTTTGTCGAGTTCGGCGTCCAGAAGACGCTCCGCTTCCTTTTTTTGCAGGAACTTTTCGTACCGCTTGTCGTCCACCAGTCCGATCTCGCGCCCGATCTCCGTCAGACGGAAGTCGGCGTTGTCCTGGCGTAAAAGAAGTCGATACTCGGCGCGGGAGGTCATCATCCGATACGGCTCCTCCGTGCCTTTGGTGACAAGGTCGTCAATAAGCACCCCGATGTACGCCTGGTCACGGCGCAGAATAAGCGGGGGCTTTTCTTCCAGATACAAAGCGGCGTTAATGCCCGCAATAAGTCCCTGTCCCGCCGCCTCTTCATAGCCGCTGCTGCCGTTCATCTGTCCGGCGGAGTAGAGCCCGTCGAATCCTTTAACCGCGAGACTGGGTAACAAAACTTCGCAGTTCAGGCAATCATACTCGATAGCATAGCCATATCGCATGATCTCGGCGTCGCGGAGAGCCGGTATGGATCGGAGCATCTTTTCCTGCACGTCGAACGGCAGGGACGTGGACAGTCCCTGGACGTACATCTCCTCACCCTCGACGCTTTCCGGCTCGATAAAGATCTGATGGCGGTCCTTGTCGGAAAAGCGCACCACCTTGGTCTCTATGGAGGGACAATATCTCGGTCCGGTACTCTTGATCTCCCCGTTATAGAGAGGGCTCCGATCCAGATTGTCCAAAATGATCTTGTGCGTCTGCTCGTTGGTGTACGTTAAATAGCACACGGCGGTGTTTTTGACCTTGTCTTCGGTCATTTCGCTGAAAGGATAGATCCCCTCGTCGCCGTATTGCGGCTCGGTCTTAGAAAAGTCCACGGTGCTTTTTTTGACCCGCATGGGAGTGCCCGTCTTGAATCTGCGCATAGGCAAGCCTAATCGACGTAACGCGTCGGACAAGCCTTCGCTCCGGGCATATCCCGCCGGTCCGCAATTCTTCGTCCAGTCGCCGATAATGATGCGGCTATCCAGGTAGACCCCCGTGCAGAGGACGATTGCCCGACAGGTGTAGACGTCGCCGAGAGCGGTCTTGACGCCGCTTACTTTCCCGTCCTCCACAAACAGATCGACGATCTCCGCTTCCAATACCGATAATCGCGGCTCTTTTTCGACCAGCCTCTTCATCAAAATATGGTACTTGTCCTTGTCCACTTGATTGCGCAAGGAGTGTACGGCGGCGCCGTTGCCGGCGTTGAGCATACGGGTCTGTATGGTCGCTTGGTCGGCGACCTGACCCATCACCCCGCCCAATGCGTCCACCTCTTTGACGATGTGTCCCTTCGCCGTACCGCCCACGTTGGGATTGCATGGCATAAAGCCGATCGCGTTGAGACTGATAGTGACAAGAAGGGTCTCGTGTCCTTTGCGCGCGAGAGCGCACGCCGCCTCTATCCCCGCGTGACCGCCGCCTATTACGATCGCTTCAAAGTTCTTTTTCATACGCCTACTTTTCCAATACGGTCGTGATGGGACCGTCTATATCCAAAGATAATTCCATATGCTCGCCGAATCTGCCCGTCTCCGTCGGAAGATAGGACCAAAGCGCGGACACGAACGTCTCATACATCGGACGGCTGATCTCCCCTTTTGCGGCGCGCCCGAAGTCGGGACGATTGCCGTGCAGACAGTCGCCGTAGAGGGTAAAATTGCTGACAGCAAGGATAGACCCGCCGATATCGATACAGGACTTGTTGAGTTTGCCGTTTTCGTCGTTGAAGACGCGGAGCTTTGCTATCCGTCCGGCGACCCATTTGATCTTGTCGTCATCGTCGCCTTCGGTAAATCCGCACAGGACCAAAAGTCCTCGCCCGATCTTGCCTACGACTTCGTTGTTGACGGTGACCGTCGCGCTCCTGACCCTTTGAATGACGCATCTCATGCTCTCACTTCCCGACGCAAAACTTTCTGAATATCGTATCGACGACCTCTTCCGTAGCCGTCTTTCCGGTGATCTTGCCCAAAGCCTCCGCTGCCGCGTAGATATCCACGACCGTACACTCCGTCGGGGCGACGTCGTAATTTTTTTGAGCGGACAAAAGGTGATCTCTGCATTCCATCAGAGCGGAAATGTGGCGTTCGTCCGTGATGACGCCCTCCCTCTCCACGTCCTCTCCGCCACACGCAAGAAGGATCTTTTTTAAGACTTCTTCCACTCCTTCTCCCGTGGCGGCGCATATTTTTACGCCCTCTTTCTTACAGACGGCAAGGTCCTTTTTGTTGGCGACAGGGACGACTATCTTTCCCTCTGTCAACGCGGAAAAATCCTCTTCTGTCTCCCGGGATAAGTCCTTGACTAAGACCACGACGTCCGAAGTCAAGACGGCGTTTTTCGACTTCTCGATCCCGACTCTTTCTATCTCGTCCGCGCTCTCCCGTATGCCAGCCGTGTCCAAAAAGTTGAGTTTCATCCCACCGTACTCTATGCTCTCTTTGACCACGTCCCTGGTTGTTCCGGCGATCGGCGTGACGATCGATCTGTCCTCTTGTAATATTGCGTTCAGAAGTGAGCTTTTTCCTACGTTTGGGCTACCGATAATAGCGATATCAATACCCGAACGAATGATTTTTGATTTTTTAGTTCCGTCGAGAAGTCGCTCTACTTCCTTATAGGCGGAGTCGATTATTTCCTTCGCTTTCGGTTTGACGTCCTCTTCCATTTCGTCCGGAAAATCCATCTTGACTTCCAAAAGGCAGGCTATGTCAAAGAGGTCTTCTTCCGCCTTTTCTATGCCTTTTGTGAGTTGACCGCTCATGAGTTTGTAGGCGTTTTTTGCCTGTCCGACGGTCTCCGCACGGATCATATCGGCGACGCCTTCCGCCGCCGCCAGACTCAACTTGTCGTTCAGAAAAGCCCGTTTGGTAAATTCTCCCGCCTCGGCGAGACGGGCGCCTTTTTCCAGTACGATACGCAGGATCTCTCGCGTGACCGCCAATCCGCCGTGACAGTGTATCTCGGCGACGTCTTCTCCCGTATATGATTTAGGCGCTTTGTAATACACACAAAACGCCCTCTCGTAAAAGTCATCGGAAGCGATCGTGCCCAAATACATCTTGTTGGGCTCGGCGGAACCGAAAGTCCCTTTCAAAGTCTTGGATAGGAATATCCCATCGACTATCTCCGCCGCCTGCGGACCGCTTATCCTTATTATATTGATGCCTGACGGCGCTCCCGTACCGGTCGCTACCGCCGCTATCGTATCATCCATTTAGAATACGACTTTCTTCCCGCCGTACGTCTTGGTCTTTTTCGGTCCTTTGCGCTTGAAGTCGGAGGATACGTTGCCGTAGCTGATGACCTCGCACTTGGGTACGATCACGACGTGACGGTCTTTGCCTTCCCCTTCCGAACGGGTGGTGGCATAATCACTGTTTTGCAAAGCGCCGTGAATGATGCGCCTTTCATAACTGTTCATCGGTTCCAGAGAGATCTCTCTCTTGTTGTCGTACGCTTCGGCGGCGACTTTTCTCGCCAGTCCGGTCAGGACTCTCTTTCTGCGTTCACGATAAAAATCGGCGTCTACCATCACGCGAACGTGCTGTTTTTCCTCCCTACTGTCGTTGACGATCTGAGACACGAGGGTCTGAATGGCGTCCAGCGTCTCTCCGCGATGTCCGATGAACTTTTTTGCGTCTTCTCCGCCAATATAAAAACAGATTTCGTCCTCGGTCGCCTTGGTGTCGATGCGCGCGCTCTTACTGAAATACTTGGCTATCTCTTCCAGATACTCTTTGCCGATCTTTCTTTCTTCGACGAAGTACTCCTTTTTCTCTCTCGGACGACGGTCCTCTCTCCTGTCTCCGCGACGATCGGGACGTCTGTCGTTTCTTCTCCTTTCGCCCGACGCCTGTTTGTCCTCGTTGAGTTTGTCGTAAGTGGGCGGGAGATCGTCGTCTTCCTCCACTTGTTCCGCTTCAACGACAACTTCTTTTTCCTCTACGACTTCCGCCTCCCGAGTCGGCTCGGGCAGTTCGGCTTCTTGATCGATGGGAGTGAGTACGACGACGGCTTTTTTCAGAAATCCCCCTTCGCTGACGACTTTAACATCTACGTCGCCAAGGTCGAGATCCAGTTCTTTCAGACCGATATCGATCGCCGCCTCTACCGTGCGTCCTTTGAATTCATACTCTTTTTTCATCTTAAAAAACTTCCTTTTCTTATTTTTTTATGGTTGAAGATAAAATCTGATCCTTTTCTTTGGCGTCTATTCTCTTAGTGACGATGTTGAATATCAAGTTGAACGCCGTGGTGATGAAGGAGTTCACGAACATATACAGCGTAAACGCCGCCGAATAGAACAGTGCGAAGACGAGCATCATGATCGGCATAATAAACTGCATGACCTTCATCTGCGTCTGTTGCGCCTTGGCTTGCTCCTCGCTCTGCCCTGCGACCGCTGGCTGTTGCGGCTGTTTATTCAAAAACATCGACGCAACGTTCAGAAGAAGGACCAAGATCGGCAAAATGAGATAGCCGTTCCACTGACCGTCGTATTCCGACCGGAGCGCGGACATAACGATGTCGTACTTGCCGGCGTCCACGCCTGTGACGCCGCTCTTTCCCCAGCCGGATCCGGTAAACTCCGAAGACGAGGGAATGGGATTTCTCCAGTTGTCGGGGACGAAAATATTCTTCGTCCAGAAGAAGGACTCGCTCTTGTAACTTTCTTTGACTGCCGCTTCCGCTTTTTTCGTGGCGGCGGCTTTTTTCTCCGCCGTCGTCAAAGAGGCGTATTCGGGAGACTCTATCGTGGTGTTGTACGCGGTATCGTAGATTTGTTCGAGATCGTTATATATCTTTTCGTTGTGCATTCTGACCGCGCTGTTGAATCCGCCGAAGACGATAAAGAAGATGGCGAGCGTGATGATCATAGGCAAGCACGCGCCGAAAGTACTGTACTTGTATTTTTTGTACAGAGCGCGCTGTTTTTGCATCAAAAGCTCACGGTTGGATCCGCACTGCTTCGTGATCTTCTCCAACTCGGGCTTCATTTTTTCCATCTTTTTGGCGTTGCTGCGCGTGAGTTGTTTCTGCCATACGTCAAAAGGCATCACGATCGTCTTCAAAAAGATCGTGAACATAATGACCGTCACACTGAAGGCTCCCACCAAGCCCCAATTACTCGACCATCCTTGTATCCATCCGAAAAGGACATCGTAGATGAGTCTGCCGATGGCGTCGTTCAGTTGTGAAAAACAGCCGATTAGGTTTATAACGTCCATTTGGCTATACCTCGTAAATTTTCTTTGACGGGATCAAAGCCGCCCTTTGAAAAATGATTGCAGCGCAAAATTCTCTTTGCGCCCTTCATAATTCCTCTCAGACTTCCGTACTTTTCGATCGCGTCCAGCGTATACATCGAACAGGTCGGAGTATAACGGCACTTCGCGTGGAGAGTACTCGATATGTACCTCTTATAAAAAAGGATCAGTCCGCGACAAATATACTTCATTGTTCTTTCAACGCGCCCGATTTTTTCAAAAGGTAAACAAGGTCGTCGTTTATTTGCGCGCTCGTCGCGTCGGCGCAAGCCGACCTCGCCACGACGATAAAATTCTTTTTTTCGTCAACGGAGGGGATAAGGAGACGAAATCTTTCGCTTATACGTCTCTTGACCCGACTCCTGACGACCGAGTTTCCTACCTTTTTTCCTACGACGACGCCCACCTTCAGACTCCGTGCGTCCACCGTATACAGGACGATACGCGGAGTGGCGCAGGTGGCGCCCTTTTTGTAAATATAGGAAAAGCTCCGCCTCTGCGTCAGACGGTAAACCTTCTGCATTACGCGCTGAGTTTAGCTCTCCCCTTGTTTCTTCTGCGTCTCAAGACGTTCTTTCCGCCGGTGGTGCTCATTCTTTTACGGAATCCGTGCACTTTGCTTCTTTGTCTCTTTTTGGGTTGATACGTTCTTTTCATTTTTTACCTCGCTTCTATTTTTCAATAGTTTATTTATATAATAGCCCAATAATTATATATTAAAAAACGGTTTTTGTCAAACGTATTCGTCCATTATTCTTTTCCGTAAGTCCTTATATCCCGATTATTTTTAACTATTGCTGGTAAGGACAAATTTTAGTAACTTTTGCTACAAAATTAATTATTACTCACCGGTATAATAAAGGTATGTTTTTTAGGTTTTTTTAATAAAAATATTGTTTTTTAATCTTTTTAATCCTATTTTTCACTGCTTATTCGCTGCTGCCAATCGTAAAAAACTTTTGTAAAAAAATGGATAAAAATGTAAATACCAAATTTTTAGAAGTTGTTCCACGTGAAACTTTTGGATATTTGTAAAATAATTTATTTTATCAAGATCAGATTGTTTTTTATAGCTGACTTTTCGTATTTTTTCCGAGATATTTCATAGTATGTTTTTTCTATTTCGGAGTATGTTAACGCCTTTTTATAATCGCTCTCTTTTTTGCTTATTTTTTCAAATTCGACAGAATAAGTCTCGTTGTTTTTTTCGTCGGAATAGAGTTTATTGTATATTATTTTTTTCGCAGGATATTCCCGACAAACGGCGTGGATCGCGTCATGCAACGCTCTCCCTATATAAGGATACTTTTTTTCTTCCTGAATCACGATATCTCTTTCATCGAGATAGATCCCTTCTACGTTTTTATCCAATATCTTTCTTATTTTATTTTTGAAAAGACGCACGTTGGTCTCGTTGGTGCTATCAATAACAAAACCATATTTTGTCTTAATGAGTCCCTCTTTTTCGTATTGAGAAAAGTCTTTTTCCTCTTCTTTTAGTTCCGGACTGATCCTTACAAGAAAAGAAAAATTTCTTTTTCGGACGGTTTTTATTGTTTTTTCGTAATTTTCCGAGTCTTCGTAGGGTACGATAAACCCATCGTAAATATCGTCTTTTGCACTTATTTTTTCCGCTTCTTTAGGGTTGCAGAAGAGAAGGACGTCCTTTTTCCCATCCTCAAAATAGTACTTTTTGTCAAACTCAAGTAAAAAGCTTCCTTTGTTTTGTCGGGTGTTTATTTTGACGGATCTTCCGTAAAAGAACAGACGGAAATCTTCTATACTCTCGTTCTTGAAAAAGAACCCGTTCTTTATCGAAAAGGCGGCGCGCACGTCGCTGTATTCTTTTTGATTGAAAAATCCGTTTTTATCGCAATAAAAGCCTCTGATATCTTTATATGGATTGAGCCCCATTCCTTTTATTTTTGCATTTTTTAGGAAAAGATTTATGCTCAATAATTCGCCGAAAAGTCCGAGTTTTGTAAATTCAAAATAAACGGTATTTTTGACGAGATTGATCTTCACGTTGACGGCGCAAGCCCTGTTGTAAAACTTGATTTTGTACCCGTTCTCGTCCGTCTTTGTTATGTTGCAATCAGAAAGAGGGAGTTCTTTCTTGACTCCCTCCTTTTCGATCGTGACGTATAAAAAAGGATTGCTCTTACTGTTGGCGAACAAAATCTCCTCGCCGTAAAAGAAGACGTATTCGTCCTCGTTTACGGTATATCGAAGGGTCTTTTCTTCGCTCATTATCCTATCATCCTGATGGGCAAGATGATGCACATATAGTCGTCGCCGTCTATACGCTTGACGAGGATGGGCTTCCGGCTGTCCTCTATGATGATCTTGACGTAGTCCTCTTTGATCCGGGCGATGGCGTCGGACAAGAACCTGTTGTTGACGCCGATCTTGACCTCTTCTCCGTCGAACTTGCAGTCGATGTTCTCATTGGTCTTGCCTTTTTCGTTTTCGCTGAAGATATTGATCTTGTTGCTGTCGATGGTGAGATAAATGCCGTTGTTGTGCGTCTCGCGGCTGATGATGGCGGCACGATTCAGACTGCCCTCGAGATCGGCTTTGTTGACGATGACTTCGTAGGTCATATTCTTCGGGAGGATGTTTTGATAGTTAAAAAACTCGCTCTCCACCAAAGTCGTGCTGATCTTGGTATGTCCGAGGTCTATTATGAGGGACTTTTTCTCGTTGATTACCTTCACTTTCTCTTCGCTGTCTCCGAGAATTTTGACGACATCGGAGATGATCTTTCCAAGGACCACACACTTGACGTTCCCGGAGTAGTCTTTGACCTCTTTCCGACTGATGGCAAGGCGGAATCCGTCCAGGCACAACGCTTCCATCACGCCGTCCTTTACGATGATGCTGCAGCTTTTCAGAATAATGCGGCTCTCATTTCCGGTGGAGACGCAGAAAATACAGCGCTCGAAGAGTTCTTTCAGATCTTTTTCCTTTATTTTGACGCAGTTTTCGTCGTTATATGCGCCCAGTTCGGCAAAACCGTTGGCTTCAAAGTAGTTGAGTTCCATACTACTTTTACCGAA
Organism: Clostridia bacterium; assembly: GCA_017476265.1. Lineage (GTDB taxonomy): Bacteria > Bacillota > Clostridia > Christensenellales > DTU072 > CAG-1782. The sequence goes on along the minus strand of JAFVAC010000069.1, from coordinate 3,324 downwards.
GGTGATCGTCAGCTTGTTGTTGAGTCCCTGCTCCACACACACTTTGTCGATGGAAGAGATCTTATTGGCACAGTCGTTGAACATCTTTCCGTTGACGATGACTTCGCCCTCTTCGTACACGTCGGCGATGATGGTCTTTTCTATAAAGATCTCCTGATTGAAAGCGGACATCGTGAGAGTCCTGCCTTGCGCGGAGAGTTTGATCCCTTCGAGGATTGGTATATTTTTGTTGGCTGCGACAGCCTTGCTAACTATATTCGTGGCGTTGGAGAGTTCCATACCGTTGCAATAAAATTTCATTTTTACCTATCTCCTTTTTCCGTCGTCGGACGAACCGCGTTCGCTTGTTATTTATTATTTATTTTTTATTATTTGATATTATGTTTATTATTAGCTCGTGTGGAATTGTGGATAAACCGTATTTCCAGTCACAAATTTATTTTTTTCTCTCCTTTTTTTGTAAAATCGTGAGTGTTTTATAAACAAGTAACCCACAGGATATGCACAAAAAAGGAAAGTTGTGCCCTATCGTTTTCGACTACTCCACATTGAGCGTCTCTTTCAGGTCTTTTATGATCTTGTCGTTCTTTCCGTCGCCGGTCAGAGAGGACAAAATCTTATCGCGGGAATACATGATGGTCGTATGATCTCTCCCGCCGAAGATCTGACCGATATTGATGAGAGGCAAACTGAGAAGATCGTACACGAGATAGATCGCCATCATACGCGCTTCCACGATGGCTTTGTTCTTCTTTTTACCGATGATATCCGCCGAGGGGACGTGATAATAGTCGCTAACCGCCGCTATGATGCGATTACTGTCCACGACGTCGTTTTTTTCTTCGGTCTCCTTTAAGGCTTCTTTCGCCAAAGAGAGCGTCGGACGACTACCGTTGAGTTGACTGTACATAATGATACGGGATAGAGCCCCTTCCAGTTCTCGAATGTTGGTATTGACCTTTTCCGCGATATAGAAGATGACGTCGTCGTCCAGTTTTACCTTGATGCTCTCCAGTTTTTTCATGATGATGTTGACGCGGGTGTCGATAGACGGGGTCCATATATCCGCCATCATGCCGCCTTCGAAACGGGAGCGCAGACGGTCCTCGATGTCGTTTATTTCCTTCGGGGGACGGTCGCTGGCTAAGATGATTTGCTTTCCTTTCACATAAAGATCGTTAAAGATCTTAAAGAAAACGTCCTGCAATCCGCCCTTTTTCTGCAAAAACTGCACGTCGTCCAAAATAAGAACGTCAACGGAAGAGTATTTTTCTTCGAACTTTCGCAAAGCGTTACTGTCCGAGGACAGTTGACTCAAAGCGGAGAAGTACTCGTTGCTCAATTTGTGCGCCGGCATATAAACGACGTCGACGGAGGGGTTGTTTTCAAATAAATAATTGCCGATAGAATGCAAAAGGTGCGTCTTTCCGAGTCCGACCCCGCCGTAGATATAGAGCGGGTTCATGTTGATAAAACCGGGATTGACGCCGGGATTTTCCGCGACGTTTTTAGCCGTGGAAAAAGCCATACGATTGCTGTCGCCGACGACGAAGTTCTCGAAAGTGTAACGCTCGACGAAGGGATTTTTTCTTTGATTTTTTGCCGCGGCGATCTCCTCCGCCGAAGGTGCGGGGGGCGTTTCGTCGGTAAAGAGATGGGCGTCCTTTTCCGTCGTAAACGTGACTTCCTTAAACGGATATCCGGCGGCGGCGCAGGCGTCCAAAAACTTGAAGGCGTAGTTGTCTTCCAAAGCCCGGCGGGAGTTTTCGCTCGGGGCGCATACGATGATCCGTTCGGTCGTATACGCGACGCCGGTGAGCCCGTTGATCCAGAGCATATACTCGGCGGCGTTCAACGTCAGAGACAATTCCGACTTAATATCACTCAGCATTTCATTGATGTCTTTCATACGAATCTATTATAGCACGGTCAAGAAAAAATTTCAATAAAAAGGGCATAATTGAGACAAAAAACCGAAAAAGTATTTGACAAAACGTATTTGTTGTATTATTATTAATAAGCTGTTATTGCGGAAAAATACCGAATTAGCCCCTCGGCAGGAAGCAAAAAGAGCAAAAGATACCAATTTCGGAGGAATAACCATGAAAACATATATGGCAAAAACTCAGGACGTCAAGAGAGAATGGTACATCATCGATGCCACCGACGTACCCCTCGGACGCCTTGCGTCTCAAGTCGCCTCCATTCTGAGAGGCAAAAATAAGCCCACCTTCACCCCAAACGTGGACACCGGCGACTATGTGATCGTCATCAACACCGACAAAATCGCCCTGACCGGCAAAAAGAAAGAGCAAAAATACTATCGCTATCACACCGGTTATATCGGCGGTCTGAAAGAAGTAAGATATGACAAATTGATGGACGAAAAGAGCGACTTTGCTTTACAAAAGGCTGTCAAAGGTATGCTCCCGAAAAACTCCATCGGCAGACAGATGATCAAAAAGCTCTTCGTCTACAAGGGAAGCGAACAACATCAACAGGCTCAGCAACCCAAAGAGCTCATCATTAAGTAAGAGGTGAATTATGGCAAAGAAGATCGTTAAGAAAGAGCAATTTTGGGGCGTAGGCAGAAGAAAGAAAGCCATCGCCAGAGTCAGAATCATCCCCGGCGGAGAAGGAAACATCGTCGTCAATAAGTGCACCCTCGACGAGTACTTTAAGCTCGACGCGCAAAGATACATCGTCAAGCAACCGCTGGAACTGACCTCCACTGCCGACAAGTACGACGTCTACGTCAACGTAAACGGCGGCGGACTGACCGGACAGGCGGGTGCCGTGAGACACGGAATAGCCAGAGCCCTCTGCAAAGCCGACGAGAGCTTGCATAGCGAACTGAAAAAGGCCGGATTCCTGACCAGAGACCCGAGAATGAAGGAAAGAAAGAAGTACGGTCTCCACAAGGCAAGAAAGGCACCGCAATTTTCCAAGCGTTAATCAAAAAACAAACGAACAAGAAAAAGACGACGAATATTCGCCGTCTTTTCTTTATATAAATAGCGCGCAACGTGTGCGTATACGCGCGCGAAGAGAATATAGAGAAATAAATAGAAAAAGAAAAAATATTTTGTAAAAACGATTGACAAAAATTTTTTTTTGCGGTATTCTACTTATGCTATATTTTTATTAGCAAGTGTACCTTAACAACGGAATGGAAAGGAAAGAACGAAGATAAACCGAGTTAATTTTTTTGAGAAAATAAAAAAATAACTTTGATGATCTTTTACGAAAAGAGAAGTCAGAAAGAAGTTATGAAGTCAAGATTGAACTTAAGAGTTTGATCCTGGCTCAGGACGAACGCTGGCG
>JAFVAC010000007.1 GCA_017476265.1 Clostridia bacterium | reverse complement strand
CCATTACCTCTCTGAGTGTCATACTCTGTCACCTCCGTTGGCCCCCGACGGGGTGGGCAGACTGCCCGATACGAATTCCTCTTTCGTAAGACGCATCTCGTGTGAAAACTCGTCCTCGAACTCGTTCTGCGCCGACTTGATCGAGTCTTTTTGCATCCGGTCATTGTATCGGTCTACGTCGTCCGCGACCGTTTCGGCGTTTTCCGCGCGTGTATAGTGGATATAGTCGAGAGCCCTTTGGTCCAGCTCTTCATACGGCAAGATCGCCGCCGTCACCCCCATCGCCTCAACGACGAATTTTTGCAATTTCGTGTCAAAAAAGACTTTGTATCGTCTATCGAGATTTTTCAATCTTTCGGAAATTTCGTATAAGTCGTTTTTTATTTCAATCCGCATTTTTTCACCCCGTCAAGAACTTCGTTTTTTCAGTGTGCGCCCGCAACTACGTCACGCACCGCGGGCGCGTCCGATTTAGCCCTCGTAAAGAACTCTCGCCTGCGCGATAGGCCGCTTGCAGATGAGATTCGCGTACTTGACGAGCGTCGCGCCGTAGGCGGCTTTGTTGTCCAGCTGACGCAAGATCTTTCCGTCGCTCCCTTCCAGCCACGTCCAGTCGGCGAGCTGTCCCAGACGGAAGTCGTCTGTATTGACGAAGTACATCGTCTCGTCCGGCACGAAGCGATCGGCATAGACCGGGATCCCGTTGTAGCACAGGCTCTTGTACCCGCCGTCCAGATGCATGATGTCCACGTTGAGGCAATGGTCGCGCAAGACGTTGAGATATTCTCTGCGGAGTTTGTGCGAGGTCATAATGAGGTTCGTGTCCGCGCCGCAACGCTCGTCCACGCTGTCGATGACTTCCTGAATGAAGTCGCCGTCGATCAAAGTCGTGGGGACGGTGGTGGGCATCATGTTGGCGAGAGCGCTACGGAGATTGCCGTAATAGTTGGTCTGTTCGGTAGAGGTCGCGTAGCAATAAGCCAGCCCGTACAGTTCGCTGTTGTAGGCGCCTTGGAGGGTGATGATATTCCCTTCGGACACGTCTTCGATCCGCCCTTCCACCTTAATGGTCTTGTCCACGCGGTTGACGTAGTTGATTCTACGAGCGGAGTTGACTTTGGTGCTGCCGTTGTAGACGTCGACGAGCATACCTTCGACGACGTTTTTTACGCTGTCCACATAAAGCACGCTGCCGCCGGCGCTTTGGGTCGAACTCGATCCGACGATCTTGCACAGAATCCCCTTGCCGTCCTGGTAGAGCATTCTGCCGAAATTGAACTTGGCGGCCTCGATCAGGGATCCCATTTCGTGGTTCAAAAGATCCACAACGTGCAAAGCGTTGGCGGAAGTGGCGCGGAGCGCTTTGTCGGTGATCTCAACGTTGCCGAAGATGTTGATAAGAGGCGCGCGAAGGTTGTAGAAGATCGGCGTGCCGCTGACGGGCAGGTCGCCGTCGTCGGTGGCGCAACCGATGCCGCCGCTGATCCCCAGGCGGGTATTGATCATAAATTCCTTTCCGACCACGCCTTCCGAGCCCGCTTCTATCATATTGTAGAAGGGCGAAGTCGTGGTGTTGATCTGCTTGCTGACGACGTCGAGGTAAACTGTCTTTAATACTTTTTCCGCGTTATCGGAACTAATCATTCTTCATTCTCCTTTTATTGTTTTTGTAAGATGGACAGCGCGACTCTGCCCGCCTCTTCCACCGTGCCGATGGGCATGGGAGGCGTGAGCGGAATGGCGCCGCCTTTGGGCAAGGATATCCCGGGTATGCGGAAGTTGTCGAGATACTCCGTGATGACCCGGTCGCGGTTTTTGGGATCGCCTAAGACCTTTTCCACCACCTTTTCGTCGCCTGCCAGCTCCTCAACCGAGCGGATCTTTTTCGATAGCACGCCGATGAGCGCTTCCTCGGGCGAGAGATTTTGCTGCTCCACGGTTTGTGCCAGTTCGTCCGCATACGCCTCGGCGACGGGGTACTTGTGAAAAAAGTCCTTGACCTTGCTCTCGCGGTCGGACTCTTCACGCTCTTTTTCGTATTGCGCGAGAGTCTGACTGCGCTTGGTAAATTCACTCTGGAGGGCATTATACGCCTTTAAGAGCTCTTCTGCCGAACGGAATTTGCCGTAGGACTCCTTGGGTCCGTTGTCGATTGTTTCGGCGGACTTGACGGTTTGATCTTCCATACAAATTTCTCCTTTTTTGATTATTTTTCACCGCTTTTTTCTGTGCGGAATTTTCTTCCGAATGGCATTTTCGCCCATTTTTTCGATCTTGTAAAATTAGCGGTTTTTTTGATTATTATGAATTATTTGATTATTTATCTGTGTTGTTTTTTCTTTATTATTGCGGATTTTACGCGTTGAGTCTATCGGCTTCCCTAACCATCGCCGACAAGGTCTTATGTCTACGGATGTGGTCTTTGAGCCTCTCCGCGCCCGGGTCCTCGGCGTCCAAAGTGACCAGTCTGCGGACGTGGGTCGCAATATGCAATTCGTGCGCGTCGTTTTCGTCGGGCTCGAGATCCTCTTTCATCAAGCGTTCGTTCTCCTTTTCGGCTTTCTTTTCGTGCAGATCTTCATCGCTCAAAGCGTGCTCCCAGTTGCCTAAGCCCATGATCTCCATGATTTTAAGCCGGGTCTCCGCGCTGAGTTTGCCGGTCTCGTCGAAGAAGACGCCCAGTTTTATCAGTTCTTCCACCATGCTCTTGCGGGCGGCGGAGGAGCCGACCGACTCGTTCTCCACGTCGAAGCAGAGGTCGTCCGCTGTTATGTCGTTGCCGGTGAAGTAACGAAGTTCGATTTCACCGTTCTCGCCCGAGATCCGCACGAGGCGTTTGTTTTTCGCGTAGTTTTTGTAGAGATGCAGGATCTTTTTGCCGACTTCTTTGACGGCGCGTCGAATGGAATTGGTCGTGACGGAAAGGCGATTATTGTCCTGTTCGATGATGAGGTTCAGGGCGACGCCCGAGAGATTGGTCGCTTTAAAGGTGGAACTGGTCAAAAAGTCGGACACGCCGGATACGCTGACAAATTCGGCGAGGAGTTTCGCCTCCTCTTCGGCAAAGTCGTTCGGCACGCCGCCCATATTGAGCATAACGGGCGGGTTGCTACCCTGCCTGTAGACGACGATCTTTCCGGGAGCGAGCCCCTCTTCTTCCAGATCGGGCAGGTCCACGCTGCCGTCTTCCACCATCAGGATACCCATCGCCATGCGGTTCATATATTCGTGCTTGCGACATTTTACGGCGTTGTAAGCGCGTTGGATCGGGATGAGACGGTCGATAATGCTACCGCCGAAAAAGCCCGACGGTCGCTCAAGGCACACTTGACGGACAAAAGGATAGGGACTTCCGGTCTCTTGACAAAGCGTAGGAAGATCGCCGTCGAACAGAAGTTTGTCCCCGCATACGACCGTCAATCGACCGTTTTGACGGCTAGCGGTAGGCGCGACGTACCGTTCGACCACGACGGCATACCCGGACCGAACCGCAGGGTTTTGGACGAACTTGTCAAAGGGACCGAACGAGCCTACGACTTCCACGTCGGAAGGAGTCACCCTCTCGCCGTACTCTTCCAAAATAGCCTCCACAGGATACGCCTTGGCGCGGATCACGCTGCGGCAATCGGAAAAGTCTCTTGCGGACAGGTCGTCCGGGAAGATCTCGTACGGAGAGATCACCTCAACAGATACGTCCCCTTCGTAGCGGTCGGCGGAGACCCGTCTGCCCGCCTTGTCGTCCCAGTCGACTTTATAAAACGCCGTGCCGCAGACTTCCGCCCAAAAGGTCGCTTCGCGGATCTTGGACTTCAGGTCGCTCTGCTCTTCCGCACTGCGCAAAAGTTTGGTAGCGAACTTGGCGGCGTTTATATCCGACTCGTCGGACGTACTCGGTCGCACGGACACCGACGCAGCCAGACCGGAAAACTTGGCGAGTCGCGTCTCCACGATGGGCGCAATGTGATTGTAGACCTCTTTCGTCTGCCAAGGGTAGTCGGAAACACTCTCGGTCACGGCGCCGTTTTGCGCGATCTCGGCGTACTGATTGCCGCAAAAGTAGTTGAGTCCCAGCGTCCAGGCGTACTCGGTCGGTCTGCGCACCTCTTTACGACTCTCGTAGTCGCCGAGTATTTCTGCGACCAATTCTTGATCTTTCTTTCTCATTTCATCTTCTCCTTATTTGAAAAACCGATTTATTTGTATCTACAGATACATTTATCAATTATTTTTCTTGCATTTGCTCTGTCTGTTTGCGGGAGTCTTTTTCGTCGCTTTTTGCAGCTCGTTCAGTAGGCGGAGTCGCTCTTTTGCGAGTTCTTCGTCGCTCATGGAGTCCAGCTCGTCCCGTTTTATGTCCAGATATGCTTTTAAGGCGGACAGATCGGGCGGGACGTGTTTGGTCGTCTGTTTTTCTTTGACGAGGACGGTGTTGCCTTCCGGGTCAGCCGCGTACTCTTTGGTGACTTCCACGACTTCGTACCCTTCCGCCTTCTTTTTCAGGACGTCGATCATAAAAACCTCCTTTATCGCTTGGGGAGTCTGCCACGGATCTTTTTATACATCTTGTCGTAGTGGGACTTCTGCGGCGATGGATTTCTTTTCGGCGCGACGGGACGGCTCATAACGTAGTAGCGCAATTCGTCCAGACAGTGGTCGTCGTACTTTTTCGGGAGGTCGTCGTCTCCCCAGCGGTACGACTTCAATTCTCGTATAAGATTGGTACAAATCCGGAAGATAAATATGCGAGGCGGTCGTTCGGCGAATAGCTCCCTGACCCTCGACACTCCCGAAAACATTTCTTTGTTGACGTTGGGGTTGACGGCGATACCGACTTCAAAAAACAATTCGCTCACGCTTTTGGAGGCGGCAAGCGTCCTCTGCCCCGCGGCGCTGTCGATGAGAGACTCCAGTTTGCCGTCGTATCTCCGATGCCAGTTGAGCCTGTCCGCGATGGCAAAGATCCTTTCCGCGTGGTATTTCACTTCCTTTTCCGCTTCGTAGTGTTCGGCGACGACGTAGATGTTGCCGTCGTAATCCACGGCATAGAAGTGCGCCGACAAAGGGTTCCTGAGTCCCGGGTCGATGGAGATCTTGTCCTGCCACTCGTAGGGGATATCGAAGGGGTCGATGACGTGGACGCTCTCGTCGAATTCCGGATAGACCAGCCCGCTTTCGGCCCGAAACCGCCCGAACCGTCGGGAATCCACCTCTGCCGACGAAAGACTCTTGGAAAACCGCTCCACTTCCTCCTTGTCCAAAAACGGATTGTCCGACCACTCCATCTGG
>JAFVAC010000068.1 GCA_017476265.1 Clostridia bacterium | reverse complement strand
CAATCGATCTCGCTGACCATCACCGCCAAAAAGATGATGATGAATCCGATATAGACCTTGGACGAAGGTCTCTCTCCGTAAAAGATCACGCTGAAGATGACGCCGAAAGGCGCCTCCAGACTGATCAGAAGGGAGGACGTGTTCGCCGAAGTGTACTTTTGCCCCAACGTCTGCATCGTCTGCGCAAGTCCCGTCACCGCAACGGCGAGATACACCAACGGAAAGACCTGCTCCGGCTCGATCCGCTGCGGGACCTGCCCCGTACACGCCGTGATGATCCATAAACCCACCGCCGTCGTGACGACTTCACCGAACAACAAGTGCCCCGGCTCGTCCTCGTCGGTAAAGTGCTTGATCAAAGAGATCTGCAAGGCATAAAACACCCCGCTTGCGACGGTCAGAGCGTCGCCTATGTTGACGTTGACCTGCGTACTCAGGGATATGAACCCGATCCCGGCAAAGCAAAGGACCGCTGCTATAATGTTCTTTTTCTTCGGTTTTTCCTTGAAAAAGAGCCACATTACAAAAGGTACCAGCACGACGTATGTCGCCGTCAAAAAGGCGTTTTTGCCCGGGGTGGTGTACTGCAATCCGAGCGTCTGCAGAGTGTACGCGGCAAGAAGGATCAGCCCCACGCCCATACCGTGTAAAAGCCCCCTCCACTTGATCTGCAAAAGACTCTTCAAAAAGATCAGCCCCACCGCTACAGAGCCTACTGAAAAACGGAAAGCCATCACAAAAAAGGTCGGCAGAGCGGTCACTGCGTCTTTAAGGATGAAGAAAGAACTCCCGAAGATCAGAGAGGTCGCAAAGAGCGCCAGATAAGACAGGGTCACTTTCTTTTTATTGCTCAACGTCATAAAACAACTTCCGTAAGGGTGTCTCCGTATTCACCGTCTTTTATTCTCGCCACGCCGTCCTCCACGACCGCATAGGTCTTCACACTGCTCCCGCGCGGCCGCGCCATGCTCCCGCAGTTGAGGTACCACACGCCGTCCTGCTTCTCGATGAACGGGACGTGCAGGTGCCCGTAAACGAACAGGTCCCCCTCCGTCAGATAGTCGGGCGGGTTGAGCCTGTTTTTGATGTGTCCGTGCGTGCAGTAGATCCGCCTGCCGAAGGCGTAGTCCACGTACTCGATCCCCACGCTCGCAAGACCGTATCTCTCCAAAGCGTAGTCCTCGTCGCAGTTGCCGTCCACATAGACGATCGGCGCCTTGATCTTTTCGACCGCCTCGCGGAAGAGTTTTGGCTCTCCCCTGCCGCAGAAGTCGCCCAAAAACACGACCTTGTCAGGCTTTTCTTGCCCGATCCTCTCCGCCAGCGTATACATATCGAAGACCGACCCGTGGACGTCGGAAGCAAACAGGTATTTCATACCCCTCTATTGTACTCGCCAAAAAGCGTTTTGTCCATCAAATTCGCTCCCGATAAAAAAGCGGGCTTTGACCCGCTTGCTTTTTCCGAACGCCGCTAAGCGCTCGGATTTTTCGGATTCGGTCGGTCTACTCCGACGGCTCTTCGATCAAAGCGGAGTCGTCGCCCTCTTCCTCCGGCTCTTTTCCCGGCTCCGTTTGTTGCCCTTTGTCGTCGCCGTAAATCGACTTCGGGGTCCCGAAGTCACCTGTATGATGACCTATAATGACTCTTATCAGGAGTTCGTTGAGATATTCCACGGGTACGTCCGGGATCTCGGGGTCGAGGTGCTCGCCGCCTATGCCGGAGTCGTCCGTCACATACACGAACGTCCCTCCCGTACAGAGGGCGCCAAGGCGCACGACGTACTCGCACAGGGTGTCGGCTCCGCTGCACAGCACCGGGCAGACGCGGATCCCTTTTGCCGCGGCGATCGTCAGGGCGGAGGCATAAGTGCTTTTCTTGTCGGCTTTGTCGTGCGGCGGCGCGTCCAGGACGAGTATGATGATCCGCGTCGCGTTCTCCTCGCCCCAGTCCTCGTTGACCGCCATCTCCATCGCTTGGTCCATCGCTTCGGGATAGTCTCCGCCACCTATAGCCTCCTGCGCCGCCAGGACTGCGAGCTGCTCGCTCAATCCCGTCTCCTCGGTCACGGTCCGGAAGGCGGTATAGGCGAACTCCTCTTCGTCGTGCTTGTCCCGATAGAACAACAGCGCGAGGTCGATCCTTGCATCGCTTTCCTCGGATACGCGTCGGATCACGTCGGCGAGTTCGACGGCAAGATATTCCATCTCATCCCCCATCGACCCGGTGGCGTCCACCACCAGCATCAACTTGATGACGTTCTCCTTTTCTATCGCCTCTTCCACTTCCACGATCAAGTCCCTGTCCTCCGCCGTAAAATCCGCCGTCGCTTCGACCTCTCCGGATCGGACGATCACGCGCCCCTGCCCCGCCGACGGAAAGAGATACGCCACGCCGGACGCGTTGGTGCGCGCCCGGTATTCCCGCTGCTCATCGTCAAAAAAGGACGCCTCGGCTCCCGCGACGGGCTCTCCGCCCTTTGTCACGGTGACTTTCACGCGCCGCTGCGTCATGGCTCCCCAGTCGTCAACCTTGTAGGGGAGGAATTTTCCTCCTGCCGATACGACCTTTGTGCCTTCGTTTCCGTCGGACTCGACGACCGGTTCGTCAAAAAGCGCTTTCCACTCGTCGTAGTTCTCGTTGTCGTCCCACGCCGAAGCGGTGATCTGCCCGGCGCCGATCTGCCGATCGATCCCGTTTCCCTCTCCCACGGAGCCGTCGGAGATGACGTATCCGTCATAACCGGAATAATCGCCGGAGACGTCCATCGAAGCCTCCGGGCGCGTCATTTCTCCGTCCGGTCTCTCCTTCGCTCCCGAAGGCGCGGAACCCTTCCCTCCCGACGAAGAATCGGTCCCTCCGCACGCCGCCAGCGCAAAGATCAACAATAAGACGGTCAGCAGTAAGAATATTCTATTTTTCATCTCAACATCCTCCTTTTTCCGATTTCTTCATAGAAGAAAAACTTCTCTTCCCCTCTATTATACCCCCCTGAACGCCGCCTGTAAACCCCTCGTCAAGAACGATTTCTATCGCAAAATGTCAAAAGGCGGTTTTGATATGAATAGCTATTTCGGGAATAACTCTCACTCATAACGAATGCCAAAAACGCGTTTTTTGCCACCGCGCCGTTTTTGCGGTAAAAAACAGTCAAATTTCGTCGCTTTCAGGAGAAAGACTTAGGACTACCGATCTATCGCGTTTTCGTTTTTTCTTAATACGAAGGTGGGGATTGGCTTTTTCTCGACTTTTGCCGATCGATATGATATAATAGCCTAAGTTAAGAGAGTACCGGAAGATGACGGCGAAAACAGTAAACGTATTATTGATGATATTGCCATTGGCGATCACCCTCGTAGGACTTACGGCGGCGGTACTTATCGACCGTATAATTTACAAAAAAGCGTGACAAGTTTTCCCAAGATGGCAGATTTGTCGCGCTTTTGTTACAAGTTGATTGGTATAATATATATTGAGTAACTACTTTATAAAAGGAGACTTTATAATTTTTATGAAAAAGTCGGAAAGTTTATTGCTCGCCATTACCGTTTTGACGGTCATACTTTCCTTTGCCGGATGCTCGTTGTTCAACAATACAAGTTTTGACGAAGCGAAAGAGAACTTGAAAAATGCCGGTTATACGGTAACCGAGCTTACCGGCGAAGAGTACGTTGAAACGCCTGACGCGTTGCCTTCCGTATCCTCCGCCACGTTGGAACGCTACGTCTATGCAGTCAAAAACAGTGAAGAAATACACATATTCCTCTTTACGTCGATAGACACCGCTTCTAACGAATATACTTTTATGCACATGGAGGGTCTTTTGGGCGGTCAAAACAACCAAGTCGTCTATTTCGCCACCAAACAAGCGAGAACGGACTCGAAACTGTAAGAATCAAAATTGACAAATGAAATCGGCTAGGGCTATAATTGAAAATCGGGAGACAATATGATTTCATTATTGATCGCATTTGCGGTATTGGTGGTCGGATATCTCGTTTATAGCCGCGTCACGCAAAAGATTTTTGCCATCGACGACAGAACGACTCCTGCCGTAGAGAAAAACGACGGCGTGGACTGCGTGCCGATGAAGACGTGGAAAGCGTTTTTGGTACAGTTACTGAATATCGCCGGGACCGGACCGATCTTCGGCGCGTTGATGGGCGCGGTTTTCGGCCCCGTCGTCTTTTTGTGGATCGTTCTCGGGTCTATCTTAGGCGGCGCGGTGCACGACTATATGTCGGGTATGATAAGCGAACGGCATGGCGGCGCGTCCATTGCCGAACTCTCCGGCGAATATCTCGGCAAAGGCGCCAAATGGGTGATGCGTATCTTTTCCGTCATCCTGTTGGTCCTTTGCGGCGTCGTGTTTGTCACCAGTCCGGCAGCATTGCTTGCCAAACTCGTGCCCGTATCGTGGATGAACGGCACGTTTTGGGCGATCATTATCTTGGCGTACTACCTTTTAGCGACGCTGCTTCCCATTGATAAACTGATCGGGAAATTGTATCCGGTCTTCGGCGTACTGCTCATCGTCATGGCGGCGGCGGTTATCGGCGGTATCATCTTTTCGAGCGGCAAGTATACGATCCCCGAACTGTCACTCAAAAACTTACATCCGGACGGGACGCCCGTGTGGCCGTATATGTTCATCACGGTCGCTTGCGGCGCAATATCCGGTTTTCACGCTACGCAGTCGCCGATGGTTGCCAAGTGCATCACGAGCGAAAAAGTGGGACGCCAAGTTTTTTACGGCGCAATGATCAGTGAGTCGGTCATCGCTCTCGTTTGGGCGGCGGCAGGCGTCGCCTTTTACGGTACGACCGAACTTCTGAACGAGGCTCTTTTGGACGGCGCATCCAACGTCGTCTATGAAATATCCACGGGTGTCCTTGGCACTTTCGGCGGTATTCTGGCTATCGCCGGCGTGGTCGTTTGTCCTGTTACGTCGGGCGATACCGCCTTCCGAAGCGCAAGACTGATCCTTGCCGAAACTTTTAGATTGGAACAAAAACAAATCAAAAACCGCCTTATTATCACCCTGCCTTTGCTCGCCGTCGGCGGTCTTCTCACTTGGTTTGCCATCTCAAACGGCAACGGGTTCCAAATTATTTGGCGGTATTTCTCATGGAGCAATCAGACGCTTGCCATGATCTCCTTGTGGGTGGCTACTGCGTACCTCATAAAAAAAGGGAAATACCGCTTTGGGTCCCTGCTTACCGCGATTCCGGCAGCCTTTATGTCGGCTGTCAGTATGACGTATATCCTGACGTCGAGCGAAGGATTCCGCTTGTCAACCGCGATAGCCTATCCCGTCGGCGGTGCGTTTGCGGGAGCGCTTTTCGTCCTGTACATTGTCCTTTGGGTGCTTTACAACAAGAAAAAACAAAATCCGCTTGGATTGGAAATTACGGAAAAGTAAGAAGAGAAAGCGCTGCCCGCAGTAAGAGATAATGAAAAAGCGTTTTCACTGTAAAACGATAAAAATGAAACAAATATAAATAAAATGAAAGGAGTAAGAATATGGGTAAAAAAACGGGAATTGTAATTTGCTTACTTTGCGTGGTCGCAATCGGATTATCCGTCGCGGCGCTTGCCGTTGCGGTGCCAATGCTGAACGCTCAATCGCAACAGACTACGAACGAAACGCCTAAGGACACGCAGTTTGTGCTGTATCTCGGCACCAACGACAAAGACACTAATCTCCCTGTATTTGGATCCGCCGAAGCGAAAGAACAACTGAAAGCGATCCTTTTAGATAAGTTTGGCGGATATACGATCCAAGAGGCAAACGGCGGTTGGAAAGACGGAGAGACGGTTTATCAAGAGTATACTTTGGTCATCTATTTGAGCGACACCACGATAGCAGACGTCCACGATGCCGCGGACAGAATGATCGAGGTATTCCATCAAAGTTCCGTACTAATCCAAAGCAACCAAACGATCACAGAGTTTTATTCGGGCAAGAAATAAAGAAAATGGGCAAAAGACAATATTTTGCGGTAATTACGTTTTATGCAAATAAAATAGAATTGTAAAGGAGAAAAAAGATGAAAAACGTAAAAAGGCTTATTGTAACCTTGCTTTTGGTGGTCGCCGTCTTCAGTTTGGTGGCTTGCGGCAACAACAGCGAAGAGCAGAGCTTCAAATTCGAGTATTGGAACGAGAGCGAGGCGTTGAACACGCTTACGACTTACGTCACCGCGGTCACCGATGAAAAATCGGCGGATTATATCCCGGAACAAGACCGGATCGCCGTGTTCGATATGGACGGCACGCTCGTTTGCGAAACGTACTATACTTATTACGACACGATGATGTTCATCGAATACTGTTTGGTCGATCATCCCGAAAAGGTCCCGGAAGAATTGAAAGAGGTCGCAAGGTCCATCGCTCCCGGATACGTCGCCGGCGAGGCTTTGGCAAGAGACTTCGCTCGCGCCTATGCGGGAATGACCGTGCGGGAATTCAGCGACTACGTCGTTCAGTTCGGCAAAAAGTACACCAAGAGTTTCAACAATATGCGCTACATCGACAACTTTTATCTGCCGATGGTGGAAGTGGTACGTTATCTTTACGACAACGGCTTTACGATCTACGTCGTCAGCGGGACCGAACGCACGACCACCCGCGCCATCGTCGCCAATTCTCCCATTAAGGATTACGTCACGCCCGAGCACGTCATCGGCACGGACTTTGAGATTAAAGTCAAAGGACACGAAGAAGAATCGTCCAATATGAACTTCAAATATGAAAACGGCGACGACCTTGTATTGACGGGCGGCTTTATCCAAAAGAACCTCAACGCCAACAAGACCATCTATATCGAACGCGAGATCGGACAGCGCCCCATACTCGCTTTCGGCAACAGCGGAAGCGACACCAGTATGATGAACTACGCCATCGACGAAAGGAACCCTTATAAGGCGCAAGCGTATATGGTCGTCGCCGACGACAACGTGCGCGAATGGGGGACGCAGGACTGGGTGAAAAAGTCCGCGGATTACAAAGCCAAAGGCTACACGCCCATCTCTATGAAAAACGACTTCGCCAAGATCTATCCGGACAGCATAACCAAAGCGGAAGCGCAATATAATCCGTAATTATTCGACGGGAGTTTTATGATGAAAAAGATATTTATCGTGGTTTTTCTAGCCATTTTGACCCTTTCCGCATTCTGCCTTGTCGCGTGCGAGCAAAAAACCGACAAGGAATATATCGGTATCATTTCCGCAATGGAAAACGAGATCGCGGCGCTTGTCAAAGAGGCAAAGATCGACAGAATCGACGAGATCAGCGGAGAAAAGTATTACGTCGGAACGCTCAAAGGACAAAACGTCGTCATTACAAAATCCGGGATTGGCAAGGTATACGCCGCTTCGGGCTCAACCATATTGCTGAACAGTTATCGTATATCCAAAGTTATATTTACCGGTATTGCCGGCGGCGTGGCGGAAGGAACGAACGTGCTTGACGAAGTGATTGCCACACGCCTTTTGGAACACGACTACGGCTTGCTCTCAAACGAAGGTTTCGTTTGGAGATCCGGCGACCCGGGATTTGGCAATCAAGCGGGAGAATACTACTATTGCGACGAGACGTTGGTAAACCTTGCGTATGCGAAGGCAGTTGAAGTCCTCGGCGCGGAACACGTCTTTAAGGGGACCGTGGCGACGGGCGATCAATTTATCGCGAACGAAACATACGTTTCTATGTTGCGACAGGATTATGACGCGTATGCTTGTGAGATGGAAGGCGCGGCGGTCGCAAAAATATGTATCGCTAACGACAAACCTTTCGTTGTCATTCGCGCGCTCTCGGATAAAGCGGACGGAAAGGCACACGACAGCTATGCCAACTTCGGCGACGTTGCGGCGGATAATTCTTGCAGAATCGTCCTTGCCTTGTTGGACGCACTGCCCCGGACATAAGCGAGGGACGATCCTTCTTCCTCGGTTTGTGCGGCACGCATTTACCGCCATTCAAAACCACCGCCCTATGAGGTGGCGATCGGCAGACCGCTCGAAGTTTTCAATACCGTTACCTCGCTTGGTCTATGCGTATTATCCAATTCCGTTTTTGGGCGCTTTTCCCCTCGCCGGTTTTTGCCCTTTCGGGCAAAATTGCGAACTGCCGCCCCGTCCTTACCAAGGATAAACACGAAGAATGCAGGGATGTGCTCTCTACAAGAACAATCGTTCGTTCCTATTTATTATATAAATAGGAAAATGCGACTTATAATTCTTAAAATCGTCAATGGCTACACTTTTTCGGAAATTTTGTGTAGCCAAGTGTAGCCAATGTAGCCCAATCAGGCAGTTTTAGGCAGAACCGGACAGTCTTTTAAGCCATCATTTATGGACGGGATTGACGTCTTTACTCAGATCATCCGCAAGCATAAAGACTTCATATAGCGGAATAGTCAAGAGATCGTTTTCTTCATTGTATCAATAATTATTTGCGGATATTTTGATCCTTCGCATATTATAAGTTTCGGACGGTTTGTCAATATCTAAATACAAGTTTTAAGACATTTTGTTGTCGTTGAAATACAAGTTTTACTGCATTTTTATGACGATCAGATACAAGTTTTATAAAACTGCTAAACGCCCCATTATTGAGGTTTCAAAGTGAGCAATTTTTCAAGCACAAACTGAGCAACATTTCAAATACCGGATATGCGTGACACATTAGATAAATTTTCGTTTTGTGTCAATTCTTACATTTTACGAAGATTATGCAGTTATTTTACTTTACACTTGACAAACGAAGTAAAATAAAGTAAAATTAAGTAAAAATGGGTAAACAAAAAGTGAGGGATGTTATGACCAAACAAGAAATACTCGATAGATTGTCCATTCTTCCGCAAGGTGGAATAACCGTAAAGATAATCAAAGGGAAAAACGGCAAAACATACGAATATCACTTTTTTCAATGGCGTGAGAACGGAAAGCAAAAATCAAGAGCATTGAAAGATGACGAGATCGCCATCGTTCAAAGCCAATTAGAGGAAAGAAGGAGACTGGAATGTCTGCTCGCATTCCCCGACGCGGAAGAAAAAACGTCGGCTGATTTTAACGTGCAAATAAGGCTTGGTGCCTCTCTTCGTTCCTACGTTGCGCCTGTCAAAGAGTTAAAAAAGAGAAACGGCTTCAAGGATATAACCGAGTTCGTTTACGGAAACGAATACAATAAGGTTTTCATCCTTTATGGACTGAGACGAACGGGAAAAACAACGCTCATCAAGCAAGTGATAGCCGAGATGTCGGACGCCGATTTTGATAAAGCCGCTTTCATTCAGATCACACCGAAAGACGATCTCGCTACGCTAAACAAAGACCTGAAAAAGTTAGAGGACGGCGGATACAAATACGTGTTCATCGACGAAGTTACGTTCATGTCGGACTTCATCGAAGGTGCGGCACTATTGTCCGATATTTATGCGGCGGTCGGAATGAAGATCGTCCTTTCGGGTACCGATTCGCTTGGTTTTTGGATCACGAAGAGCAACGAGTTGTACGATCGGTGCCGTTTACTGCATACGACTTTTATTCCATATAGAGAGTTTGCAAACGTACTTGACGTCCACGGTATCGACAATTATATCCAATATGGCGGCACGATGAGCTTGAGCGGGAAGCTCTATAACGAAAGCGTGTTTGCCGACAAGAGAAGTACGGACGAATACGTGGATAGCGCGATTGCGCAAAACATCCAACATTCTTTGAAAGCGTATCAATACGGCGGGCATTTCAGACACCTCTATTCGCTGTACGAGAAAGGCGAATTGACGAGTGCGATCAATCGCGTGGTCGAGGACATCAACCATCGCTTTGCCATAGAGGTATTGGAGCGCGATTTCAAATCCAACGATTTACGGCTTTCGGCAAACAACCTACGTAAAGATCGTTTTGCACCCACCACCATTCTCGACGATATTGACGTCGCTGCGTTTACCAAACGTCTAAAAGAGATGTTGGACATTAAAGACAAAGATGAAAGAATGGTCAAGATAGACGAAGGTCATGTTGCGGAGATCAAAGAATATCTCGCCGCATTGGATCTGATCGAAGAGATCGACGTAAACGATATAAAAACCGCAAACGGAAGAAATAAACGTATCGTGTTTTCTCAACCGGGGCTTCGCTACTCACAGGCAAAATCCTTTATCGAATCTCTTTCGTCGGACGAGGTGTTCAACGATCTTTCCGCAGAAGAAAGAAAGCGCGTGATCACAAGGATACTGAACGAGATCAAAGGAAGAATGACCGAAGACGTTATATTGCTCGAAACCCAAAAGGCAAAACCGCATAAAAACGTCTTTAAGTTGCAATTTGCCGACGGCGAATTCGATATGCTCGTCAACGATCCCGATACGCTTGAAACGCAAATATACGAGATCAAGTTCAGCGTCGAAAGAGTTCCCGAGCAAGCGCGCCACCTACTTGACGAAAAGAAGTGTGCCGAAACCGAGTTCCGCTACGGCAAGATTACCCAAAAAGTCGTCCTTTATCGCGGCGAAACTTGCAAAGTCGGCGACATCGACTATATCAACGTGGAAGAATACCTGACGAGCCTGTAATTTTGCCACCGTCGGCGGCAAAATTGCAAAAAACAACAAGGTGTACCAATATTGGGACAGATGACGATTTACAAAGTAAAAAGGATACTATATTATTCATAGTAGGGCTACGGCAGCATTGATAAACGCAATACAACTAAAACAACCGTCCATATGGGAGAGATGAATTATGAATGAAAAAGCATTGAATGTGTTAATAAAACAACTTGAAACTTGCAGAACTCCCGAAGTGCAAGAAGCCATTAAAGAGCAAGAACGATTGGCTCAAATATCGAGCGAAAAACGCATTGCATTTGATAACCTTATGGATCAGTCTATAACACTTTTACGAATTGGATCGGAGAAGTTTTATAAGAAGTATCCGCAATACAAAGATGATCTCCCGCAGGAAGACATAAAGTTTGATATTGCGTTAAGCGCGTTTGAACTCGCCGTCAACAATCCCGAACGTTTATCCGAAATATTGAGTCGTATGGACGAAATTGATGAATTAAAGCGGAATAAAGAGATTACCGATTCCCTGGCGAAAGCATTTTATGAGTACATCGTTGCATTTTCTGAGTTTGAAGACCAATTGAAACAAGATCGTGAGAAACTGTTTTCAAAAGAATATCGTAATAAAATGGCTTCTTTCGCCGATAAGGGGGTGTTATTATATTTCTTAGAAACTCCCGACTTTCCAATACTAGACGCCGATATTACCCCTAACGATATTTTAGATTTACTTTTTTTTGGGAACAGTATGAACACCTTGTTTTCATCGTTCTTTAAAATGAAAAACATCGGAGTCTCAATGGAAAGAAAAATGAAGGATCTTGCCATCACGATAGATTTACTTTTTGCCGGCGAATACAGATCTGCGGCGAGAAATCTATTCGCACTTCTCGACAGCGAGCATAAAAAAGCCGCTAATGCGTATGAAGGTATATTATCTAAGCGAAAAGAATACAAGAAAGGGTTTCAAAGATCTATAAAAATAGGTGAATTAGTCGATCGACTTGACGATGAATGGTATGATGAAGCTTGGAATAGGATAGACCAATACTACGCAAAAGTGGTCGCAACAATTCCACAAGACGGCGTTATACATAGAAATTCCATCGTCCATGGCGACTATGACAGTCAACTAATCGACGTGGACCGGTATTCAGTTACCAAACTTTTATTGTTGTGGTTGAACTTGCGCTTGATTGCAGACAGTTTTTGCATTAAAGAAGAGATATTACAAAATTTATTACAGTATCTACCATCGATAATTCTGTATTTAAAGAAAAATGAATCATAAGTTATATTTGCTGTTACTATAAATAAATAATTTGAGAAGTCAAATATTTATCTTGATTTATTCTTTTTTATGAAGTATAATGTATATACTCTCACAAAAAAAAGGAGATTTGCATGGCGGTTAGCTACAATAAACTGTGGAAAATGCTTATCGACAAGGGCATGACAAAGACAGATCTTCGATTGAAGACGGATATGTCTACTTCAACCCTCGCAAAAATGAGTAAAAACGAAATTGTTTCAATGGATATAATGCTTCGTATATGTGAGGTTCTCGATTGTAATGTCGGGGATATTATGGATGTAACAAAAAAAGAGGAATAAACAGTTAGTTTCGGATAAATTATGTGGTGCAAGACCTGTAATAAAATTATATATGACAAAACATGTCCAACATGTGGCGGAAATGCACAAGAAGATATACCGACAGAGGTATATTGGTGTGATAATTGTTGTATTCCAATAATAAAAAGCGTTGTGGATAGCAATAAAAATAGCTGTCCATTGTGCGGGGGAAAGACTCACTATTTATGTGCTGACCTAAGACCTGTTTTCCCAGAAGAAAGACTTTTAATTGAAATTTTACTTGGCAAACCATTAGTATGGAATAAAATGTCGGTGTGGGCGACAAATAATCGTTATTATATTAACGGAAAAGCAAAAATTATCTCAAATAGTATTTTTTCCAATGCAAACATTCAACAAATAATTGTACAATTGGAAGAATATAAGGAAAAGAATGACTATAGTGCTTTTTCTTCAACAATCAAATTATTCTGCGAAGCAAACAATAACAGATATAACTACATTAAGAATGAGGCGTTTGATTTTGTTCAGTCTACAGTCAAAAGCTTTAATTCGGAGGATATAGTTATCTCCTTTTCCGGTGGAAAAGACTCCACCGCAACAGCGGATGTGGTGACGAGAGCGCTGGGAGACCCTTCTATTGTCCATATCTTTGGAAACACTACATTAGAGTTTCCTTTAACGATTGAATATGCACAACGGTATAGAAAAAACAATCCTAAATCTATATTCAAAATTGCAAAAAACAAAGAGCAGGATTTTTACAGCGTATGCGAAGATATTGGTCCGCCGGCACGCATGATGAGATGGTGTTGTTCTATGTTTAAAACTGGACCTATAACACGAGTTTTAAACAATCTATATCGAAACAAACAGATTTTAACTTTTTATGGTATAAGAAAATGTGAATCTATCAGTAGAAGTAAATATTCTCGAGTAACCCAAGGTACTGAATCTGTTAAAATACAAAAGCAGACGGTGGCGTCGCCAATTTTCTATTGGTCCGATCTTGAGTTATGGTTATATTTATTGACGGATAAAGTGGATTTTAATGATGCTTATAGACTGGGATATGATAGAGTAGGATGTTGGTGTTGTCCAAATAATAATGACCGTGCTCAGTTTTTAGCAAAAATATATATGCCGGAAGAATACAAAAAATGGCATGACTTCCTTGTTGGATTTGCAAAATCAATCGGGAAGCCAGATCCAGAGGTTTATATCGACACGGGAAAGTGGAAGGCACGGCAAGGAGGAAACGGTATCGTCGCAGCTGAGGATATAAAGATCAAGTTTACTAATTGCACGGCGGAAGACAACGCGAAGATCTATCAGCTGAATAAGCCCATTACAGATAATTTCTTTAGTCTTTTTTATCCGTTTGGGAAAGTATCTAAAGAACTTGGTCGAAAAATGATCGGCGAGGTCATTGTTTTAGATGTGAAACACAATGTCCCAATATTGTCAATTCAACCTTTTAAACAGGAAGGATACGATTATTCGGTAAAGATAAAGACCATGAACGTTTCTAATCATGATGATTTGCAACGAATGGCGGGATATCAAATTAGAAAATATAATGCTTGCAGAAAATGTTTAAAATGTGAATCGTTATGTAAAACGGGCGCAATAAGCATTACGGGAGATACATATCGGATCGATGGAAACAAATGTGTCCATTGCAAAAAATGTGTTTCATCAAAATATTTAGATGGTGGATGTTTGATGACGAGTTATTTAGCAACAAAGGAATAAGGAGAAGAAATAGAATGAGATTCAGGGCTCATGAAACATTTGCAATAAGAAAGGGTTGGTTACATAAAGGAATGAAAAATGTAGTCAACAATCCGAAAGTTTTTATAGATAAAAATGTAAATCCGATGGAAAGATTGGGTCTTGGAACCAATATGGTAAAAGCTCTGAGATATTGGCTTCAAGTAGCTGGATTAACAGAAGAGAATCAAAAATCCAGAGAGCAATTTCTTACTGAGTTCGGAAAGTTAGTATGGGAAAATGATAAATACATAGAGGAAGACGGCAGTTTATATTTGATTCATTATTTCCTCTCTACCAACAAAGATATGGCTACTTCTTGGTACTATTTCTTTAATCATTTTAATGTCACAGAATTTACAAAGGAGTCCTATTTAGAAAATATTAAACTATTTTTATATGAACAAGAAAAAAATGAAGATAAGGAAATAAAGTTTTCGGATCGTGCGTTATTGGAAGATTTGGACTGTATCTTAAGGACTTATTTGCCTAGTCAGATAAAATACAGTCCCGAAAGTAATATGGATAGTCCATTTTTGGATTTGCAACTGTTAAAAAATGTTGACATAAAAGAAAAAGTATTTGCGAAAAATTCGCCATTATCTGTGGTTATAAATCCATTGGTGATTTTGGCTGTTATTGTCAGTGAAAAAGAGAAAAGAGAAGAAAAAGAAGGGACGAAAATAATGGATATAAAGATTTCATCTCTTGAATCAGATCCTTGCAATATTGGAAAAGTGTTTAATTTAAACAGTCTAACTATTGCAATGTATTTGGATAAACTGCAAAATTTGGGATATTTAAGAGTTATCAGGACCGCAGGACTAGATATAATCAAGATAAACAATGATCTTACATTCCTCGGATTAGTGCAAGAATACTATCAAAAGATGATATAAAAGGAAGAAATTATATGGCTAAAAAGCTTGAAAGATTAAGTGATCACATTAGCGTTCTCTCGGATTTCCAGTTTTCTATTAATCTGGAGTATGATCTATATAGTGACCAAAAAATCAAAAACTATATTCCGACATTAAGTGCAATTGACATCATTGAAGATGTAATGCTGAGTACTTCGCCGAAATCAACGGATAGATCACGTATTTTTGTTGGGGCCTACGGGAAAGGCAAATCGCATTTAGCGCTTGTTTTGTTGGCTCTTTTATCTAGAAAAGATAAAACATTATATAGCGATGTTTTATCAATGATATGCCAAACTAAGCCGGAGCTTTGTAGTTATATTGTTAAATATCAAGAAAGCAAACAAAGAATGTTGCCTGTCGTAATACAAGGAAGTAGTGTTGGCATTAGGCAATCATTATTATTAGGACTTAGAAAAGCATTAGAATCGGCAGATCTTGGTGCTATAATGCCTACTACTTATTATGGTGCCGCAATAAAAACCATTGATAACTGGCAACAGAATTATATCGATACATTCGAGAAGTTCAAAAGGATGATACCTTGTACTGTGGAAGAGTTTAAAGCTGAATTGAATAATTACAATGCAAAGTATTATCGTGATTTTATATCATTCTATCCGGTGTTATCTTCTGGAGGAGAATTTAACCCAATTAATGGTATTGATATTGTAGAGGTTTATAATGATGTCAACAATATAATCCAAAAACATGGTTATACTGGAATATTTGTAGTTTATGATGAATTTAGCAAATTTTTATCGGGGAACTTAAAAAATACCGATACTGATGAGATTGAGGTATTGCAATACTTTGCTGAAGCATGTACTCGAAGTGGTGAGAAACAAATGCATATAATGTTAATCTCACATCAAAGTATATTAAACTACGTTGATAAACTACCAAAATCAAAAATTAATTCATGGAAGGCTGTTTCTCAGCGTTACAAATCGGTAGAATTAAATACATCTGCGGCGCAGATGTATGACTTAACAGCTCATGTAATTAAAAAAGAAGAAAAATGGTATAAAGACTTTCTATCGAATGAATATGTTAGTAATTCTTTTCAGAAAGTATACAATAAATGGAAAGACAAAAGGACCTTTGCCGAATTAACTCCTGAGCAGTATGAGAATTTGATTTATGGTTGCTACCCATTAGAGCCTATAACGGCTTTTGTATTGCCAGAAATATCTGAAAAAATAGCGCAAAATGAAAGGACTCTTTTTACTTTTCTATCGGCAAATGGGCAAAGATACACTCTTCCTATGTATTTAGCCAATACGGAATTGAAGGATGTTCCTTTCTTAACACCGGATTATGTATATGATTATTTTGAATCTTTATTTAAAGCTGACAGCTATGACCATTTAACTCATAAATATTGGAAAATTGCATCTAGTGCGTTAAATAAAGTAGGGAAAGAACATGGTTTAGAAAGACGATTGATAAAAACTTTGGCACTGATCTATATTATTGATCGATTTGAATTATTAATGCCGACAGTCGAGACATTAATGTCCATTTATAACAGCAATTATAATGATGCAAACGAAATAATACCCGCATTAACTTTTTTAACGGATAACGGTATTATCAGAAAACTCGAAGGAAAAGAGTTCCTAAAAATAACGGAATATACGGGAAAATCAGTCGAGTCACTAATAACTGATACCTTATCAAAAAGGCGTGCAATTGTTAATATAGAAGAGACTTTAAACCGATTCTGTGGAGATAGAGTTATTTATCCGAATGCCTATAATGATGATAATGAAATCGTTAGATATTTTAACTTCAAATTCATTGAGGCATCAAAAGTATTAAAAGGTTTTTTTGAGGATGAACGCCTAAAAGAAATAGATGGAGATGGAATCGTTTATGCTGTTGTGGCAGACATGGATCAGATAGACTCTGTTGTATCTGTTATCAAGGGTATTTTAACAAAGAGAATAGTGTTTATTATTTCCAATGAACAGGAAAATTTGGTATCAACTGTTCGTAGATATGATGCAATAAAGAATTTAGTATCGGAATATAAGGATGATGAAGTTCTTGTCGAGGAATTGACATATTCCCTGAATGCCTTGGAAGAGGTGTTGGCGCATTGTGTGGATTCCTATCTGCATCCAGAAATGGGATTTGCAAAGTATTATGTTGCAGGAGAGAATAAAGCAATCAAGCGTCGCTCGGCATTATCCAAACTTTTATCTGAGATATGCGAAGAAGAATATAAGTTGTGTCCCGTTATCAATAATGAATTAATCAATAAGAATATTTTGACCGGACAAGCGACTAATAGTAGATTAAAGGTTGTAAATGGATTGCTTTCAAATGAGCTAAAAAACAATTTAGGCTTAGAAGGAACGGGGCAAGAAGTAAGTTTTATGCGGAGTGCCTTATGCTATACGGGCATTCTTACTAAAACTCAGGACAAACCTTTTATAAATCTTGAACCTGATGATGAAAAACTAAAAAATGTATTGGGAATAATAAAAGATTATATCGTTAGTACTTCAACAGAAGGGAAAAAGTCGATAGCAGTTCTTTATGATCTCTTGATCAACCCTAAACATCATATAGGCCTTAAAAAAGGACTTATCCCAATATTTTTTGCCACAGTATTAAGATATTATAAAAAATATTGTGTCATTTCAAAAAATAACAGGGAGTTGGAAATTACAGCGCGATTACTGGAAGCTATCGATAATAATCCGGATTCGTATGATTTTTACTTGGAAAATTGGGATGATCAAAAAGATCAATATATTCAAAATTTAGAGCGATTATTTGATAAATATATTATTCCGGCAGAAAAGGAATATAACAATTTTACATATATCGTAGCGGCAATGCAGAGATGGTATATGCAACTTCCTAAATATGTTAAAGAAATCCAACATATTTATTTGGGCAATGGAAAAAATGATTGTTGTGATAAAACGGTTACCAAGTTTTTGTCCGCACTCAGAAATCCTGAGATCAATGCAAGAGATTTCTTATTCAATAAAATATTGTGGGTTTTTGGCGAACAGAAATTCTCTCCGAAGTTGGCTGGATATGTCGCTCGAGCGAAGACCATAATAGATGGAATTAAACCAGATTTGATTTTAAGGCTCAAAGATGATTTAGCAAACATTTTTTCATTTGGCAAAAGGAATGTAGATGCGACTTTATCATCAATAGTAAAGGATTGGACTTCTTCTCTCAGTCAAGACGTGATCGCACATATGTTTAATGGCAATGAAAATAATATGTTGTCTATTTGCTTGAATATTACACCGGACGAAAACAAGTTCATCGAAGAATTAGCTCGCACTACAACAAGCTTAAGAATTGACGATTGGTCTGAAATAACTATTGACGCGTTTATTAAGACAGTAAGTGATTTTGTAGAGACAATTAATAATTTCAAAGACAGAATTAGTGAGACTAACGATATCTCCGCAGGAAGCTATAGAATAACATTCATTGACGAAACGGGCAAGGAATCATACAGAACATTTGATAAGACAGAATATACAAGATCCGCAAAACTTTTGTATGATGATGCCACGTCTTTAATTGAAGAATATGGCGAGTCTTTATCCAACAGTGAAAAAAGACAAGTCTTGATTGATATTATAAATAATCTTTTATGGTAGGAATAGGAGGGAAGTATGCATTATTTTGACAACGCGGCAACAACATTTCCTAAGCCCAATGAAGTTTATGAGTATATGGACTCATTCTATAGACAATATGGAGTTAATGTCGGAAGAGGGCAATTTAAAGAATCATCTATTGCGTATGCAATGATGCAGGAAACGAGACAGCTTTTATTGGACCTTTTTCACGTCAGGTATCCATATGAGGTGGTTTTTACTCCTTCAGCAACGCAAGCCTTAAATACTATAATTAATAGTATTACCTTTAAAACCGGCGATGTGGTTTATATCACACCTTTTGAACATAACGCTGTTCTTAGGACGCTATATGCTAAACAAAAAGAAAATGGATTTGGGATAAATATACTACCAATTGAAGAAAAAACACTACAAATTGACATTGAAAAAACTAGAATATTGTTTGAGAAATCCATTCCTAATTACTGTTTTTTGACACATGCAAGCAATTCATTTGGGTGTGTATTACAAGTAGAAGAGATTTGTAAACTTGCTAAGAGTTATGGCGCAGTTAACATAATTGATATGGCGCAAACTGCGGGGTTAGTTGATATTAGTTTAAACAATTCTAATATTGATTATGCAGTTTTTGCGGGGCACAAGACACTTTATGGACCTTTTGGCATTGCGGGAATAATAACTAAAAACGCCAAAGATCTTAAACCATTTTTAATTGGGGGAACTGGATTTGATTCTAAGAATATGGAAATGCCGGAACAAATCCCATTAAAGTTTGAAGCGGGCAGTGCTAATATTCAAGCTATAGCAGGTTTAAATGCGGCGTTAAAATGGATAAAAGTTATCGGAATAAATAATATTAGAGCAAAAGAAAAAGAAACAACCCAAAAGTTGCTTGATGTTATTAAAAATCATTCAAATATTTCAATTGTTCGTGGTGAAATAGAAGATAACAATATAGGCGTAATTTCGTGTGTTTTTGCCGGTTATAGTAGCGACAATATTGGTCAAGTTCTCTCTGAAAAGGGTATAGCAGTCAGAACGGGATTGCATTGTGCTCCCAAAGGACATGAAGTTTTAAAAACATCTCCAGATGGGACTGTGCGATTCAGCATTAGCTATTTTACGTCCGATAGAGATATTCAAGCATTAGAAACTGTTTTAGATTATATTGAGATGGAGGGCTAAGGATGAGGTATCAGAAAGTATCTACAATAATGAGGAACTTTGATGAAGTTTATTTGGATGATCTCTTAGGTGAATTGAAAGATGTTCTCATTGAATGGAGAATTGGGGATTCATCATTGGTTTTAAAACAGAGTAAAATTGATATTATTCTTGCGAAAAGCGGCCTCACTCTTTTTAATGATGAAAAATTCCGTGAAAACTTTTTTTTATCAATTGAGCCGGAGACAATTGAAAAGTGTTTAAATATTACTGGTAAGCCTAAGCTATTTTCACATGAATATGCGGCTAAAGAATTAAGTAAAATCCCTTTTTCTAAAAATGAATTATACGATTTTATCTTAGAGTATTTAGAGATATATGGGTATGTTTTCCCAGATAAGAACTCGGAAGAAAAAATAGAGATATTAGCCATTACGAGCAACAAATTTAATGAATTATATGATTACCAGTACATGATAAAACAGCAAGTTATTAATGATTTAGAGGATTTTAATCATGATTTAGATAAAATACTGATCAAAATGCCGACAGGAACCGGTAAAACAAAAACGACCATGCATATTATTGCGCATTTCCTTAATTTTATTTCGAAAGGTAAAGGGTTAATAGTGTGGATAGCGCATAATGATGAATTGTTGAAACAAGCATATGAAACATATAAAACAGTATGGAGCCATTTAGGACATTTTTCAATAAAAGTATATAAAGGTTGGGCGGGTTATCCAGAAAGATTTGAAGATGGAATTTTGTTCACATCAATTCAGTCTTTGCTTGCAAAGATGAAAAAACCTGTTTTTTCATATATAGATCAACATGCTTCACTAATAGTATTTGATGAAGTACATAAGGTTGGCGCAGAAAAGTATAATCAGTGCATTAAAAGTTTAACAGAACGTGAATATGGTTATCACAAAAAGTTTATTGGGTTAACAGCAACCCCGGGAAGAACTACAGAATACTCTAAATCGAATAGCGATTTTAGAAGTGAGTTTAACAGAATAGTTGAAATTGAACCTGAAAAAGTAATTAGAATTTCACATACGGAAAATGAGAGTAATAATTATCCCGGAAGCAAAGAAGTTATTCCTTATTTGCAGGGGAGGGGAATTTTGTCACATATAAAACGAGAGTTATTAGATTTTTCAGTAGATTCTGATATCAGACAATCTATTGAAAAAGAATTGAAATCTAAACGAGAAGAGTTTTCGGATGATCTTTTGGATAGAATAAGTAGAAATAAAGCAAGAAATAAAAAGATTATAGAAAAAATAAAACAATTGAATGAGGGAAACATTCCAACGATTGTTTTTGCATGTTCTGTCGTTCATGCACAGATGATTTCTTCATTTCTAAAATTGAATGGGATTAACAATTCATTAGTGTATGGTGAATTAGATAAATTTACTCGAGCAAAAGCTATTAGCGATTTCAAAGATGGAAAAGTAAACGTAATCATTAATTATGACATATTAACAACAGGATTTGATTCTACAAATATTAAATGTGTATTTATTACTAGACCAACGAAATCTGTTATACTTTATAGTCAAATGATAGGCCGCGGATTGCGGGGTCCTATGATGGGAGGTAATGAGGAGTGTTTGCTGATGGATGTTCAAGAAAACTTAGAATCGTACAACGAGAATAGTGCATTTAAACATTTTGATATGTATTGGAAAAACATTTAGGAGGAGATAAACTATGAAGAGTAAGATCATGCACGCGGCATCATCAATTGATGCATTAAAGAGTAGTGGTTATAAGAGCACATACAATGCAATTGCTGAGATTGTCGATAATTCAATCGATGCAAATGCGAAAAATATTTTTATTATTGGCGAACAAACCGCAAGCATCACAGGAGATGCTAAAGAAAAAAGTATTGTTAGTTTTGCTTTTTTGGATGATGGCGAAGGAATGAATTATGAAACTTTGAACAGTTGTCTCTCAATTGGCGTAAGTAATAAAAAACATAAAAAAGGGATGGGGCGCTTTGGTGTAGGTTTGCCACAAGCATCAACATTTGTATGTAATAGAGTAGAGGTGTACTCTTGGCAGAATGGGATAGATAATTGTCAGATGACATATCTTGATTGGGATGAAATAGTTAATGATGACTTAAATGATGTTGAATACCCGCAAAAAAAATCAATTCCAGAGCAGTATAAGGTATACCTTAACTGGAGAACATCCGATGGAAAACAATATGATTTCAAACAGAATGGCACTTTAGTTGTTTGGACAAAATGTACTAGAGTTGACCATAGGAAATGGAATACTTGTGTAAAATACATGTCAGAAGATTTAGGAAGGAAATACAGATATTATATTGATAATGATGGGGTTAACATCGCAATGTGCGAGTTGACATCAAAGGATTATGTCGAATTGCTTCCTAATGATCCGTTGTATTTGATTTCACACAGTCAGGATTGTTTGCCTAACGATTTGGCAGTTATGAAGCAAGATGGATATATTTCTTTACCTTATAAAAAGAAGAAGGATTATACGGAAAATATGTTTGAAGAATATTTACCCACTGATGATTCTCCAAGTGTTGTTAACAAGAAAATATTATACTTTGATAAGGGAGAAAAAAGGGAAGGGATCGTTCAAATCAAGTATTCTGTGGTAAAAAAGAAATACTATTCGAGGCTTACTTTAAATACAGATAAAAAGCCTGGATCATTACCATATGGAAGTTCTCAACGAATAAAAAACAATGTTGGAATATCCATAGTTAGAGAAGGACGGGAGATAGAATTTGGATCTTTTGGCTTTTATGATCAATACAATGTGCCTGAATATAGATGGTGGGGCATTGAAATAAACTTTGGAAGCGAGTTGGATGCGGCATTTGGAGTGTCGAATAATAAACAATTTGTCGACCTTAAGCCTTTATCTAAACAGGATATGGAAGAGTATACTCATGATGAGGTCAAACCTATTTGGATGCAATTAGCGGAAGAAATCAAACCTACAATTTTAGCGATGACTGAACGAAATTCAAAAATAAGGGATGAGGTGCCAGAAAAGGATGCCAATTCAGATGTTTCATCGACTATTGGAGATATAGTTAATAGTGCAGAGAAGAGATCAGGAGAGGTTTTAGAGATTCCAGAAGATAATAAGGATGAAGAACAAAAGAAAATGGAAGTAAAGGAGGCGCTTGAGAACGAAGGGTTTAAAGAATGCAGTCCTGATCAGATTAAAGAATTTCAAGCTTCGAATGTAAGAGTCATAACTCATTCAGGGAACAGGAACGATAATTTTATAACTTATTCTTATGCTGCAAGTGTTCTAATTATTAATTTGAATAAGAATCATCCTTTTTATGAATTATTTGTATCACAGTTTTATGATAAAGAAGAGCAAAAGATTGCTTTTCAAATATTACTAAGTGCACTTATGAAATCAATCAAAGAATTGGATTTGCAATATCCAGATGCAATGGATTTGTTAACAAGAAAAATTAACAACAAAATTTTTGATTACGTTCTTGATTATAAAAATAAAAACAATTAAGGAAACAAGTAATATGTCTTTTTTAACTACAGCAGAATTCAATAAAAAACTTGTAGAAGAAATCTCTAATGTAACAGATGAACTACATGTTGTATCGGCATTTTGTAAAAAAGATGCTGTTAAATATGTAGATGACAACATAAAACATGTTTTAAGAAGCAAAAAACTTCTTGTACGTTTTTTGCCGGGTGATATTATCAATGGGGCGACCGATTTAGATCTCTTTGAGTATTGCAGAATAAATGGTTGGGAACTATATATTCGGTTTGATTTACATGCAAAAACATATATTTTTGATAAAAAAAGATATATCTTGGGAAGTGGGAACTTAACAAATCGAGGCCTTGGATTGAATTGCTTGGGCAATTATGAGTTGGCTGATTTTTCTCAGATAGAGGGAGATGATCTGAAAAAGGTTGATGCTTTATTTGCCTCGGCAGTTTTAATGACGGATAAATTATATGATTCAATGAAAGAAGATATATCAAATTTTACTCATGAAAGTATTTCTGAAACGAGGTCATTAAGCTGGAATAAAAACATATCAGACAGGTTTATACCAGATACGAGTGTATTGTTTACATATGATTTCCCACAAGTTCCGGCACCATCATCGGAAATTCAAGAGTATGAATTCCTTGAATTGTCGGGAAACGTTGATAAAGAAAGAATCAAACAAGCATTTAGATGGAGTAAAGCTTTTACGTGGCTATATAAAACTGTAAGCGAAAAAGAAAACAAGGAATGCTATTTTGGGGAGCTTTCTGCAAAATTGCATAATGCGCTAATCAATGATCCTAAACCATACAGAAAAGAGGTGAAGGATTTATTAGCTAACTTGTTGGGATGGATTTCATACTTTGATTTTGATTTTATTAAAATTGATATACCTAAACATTCTCAAAGGGTTTTTTTGCGACAATAGAGGGATAATAGAGTCAGAATGGGTGTGCAGTTTTTTAATTTATTATCTACTTCAGATTATTTTACATGTGAAAAAATAGTGTTAGAAAAAATTAATTGTAGACTCGATAGATTATTAGCTAAAAGAATTGTTGAGAAGATTTATAGAAATGAAAAATTAACGGCAACTCAGAAAAAGAAACTAATTGATATTTTACAATCAAATTATTCTTTGTTGAGTGATCAGATAGAAAAAACATATCAATTTTTGCAATTTTTTATTCCGATAACAGAAAGAATAAAGGAAAATATTTCATCTCTTATTGTAAAAGTTTTTTCAGGATCGATGACGGTTTTTTATTATTGCTTAGGAGCATATGTTTTTGATCACCCTAATATTATTGAAACTGCCAAACAAATTTTAATAGAAGTCGCAAAAAAGAATCTTAATGATGACATTGGGATAATAGGTTATAATCTTTCAGTTGATTTAGAAAGTATTTATTTAAAAAGTAAAAAATGGATTGATAATGCATATAAAGAAGCTATAAAATATGGTGCGATTATCGAAAAATACGACGCAATTAGTTTTAATTCAGAGTACATAGAACAAATAAAATTAATAGATGGAATTCCTTATGTAAAATTAAAAATATTACATCCTGATTTTGAATACGGCTTACAATGTGGTGTATTATACCATAATCTGATTGTTAAAAAAAGAATTGAAGAAGAAGATACGGGCATTATTGAATCGTTTTATAAATGTATTATTTGTCGATACAGTTTTTTATTGGATAACGATGAAGAGAAAAAAGAGGTTATTTTTAATTTGTTGAAATCCCAGTTTTCTATTAGAAATACAACGGATATTTTTTATTTTTTGACAGGAAATTTTCAATCTTTTATTCTTTCTATCTTATCATATATTTATACCCGTTTCCTAATTTTATATTTTTTTACTAATAAAACAATGGAGTTAATCAATAAGAAAGACATTAAAAAAAATATGCTAGGGGGAAATCTAATTGATGATAAACAATTTGAGGATTATTATAATTTAATTGTGTCTGATAATGCTTTTAACAGGCATTACTTGGTTATTGGAGATAAAATAGTTTTAGGCCGATGGCAATTCGATTTGGATTTAAGTATTGTTGAAATTGCAAAAAAAATAACATTGAATGCAAAAGGGAAAAGTGAAATTGGAAGTAATGTAAATTATTTTGGGAAAGAAGTTTATGAACATCTTATTCGAAGAATATTAAAGGATCAGGGATGGGCAGTAGTACCATTCCCCATAAAAATGAAGGAAGGGAAAAGGATTAGAACAGATGTTGATTTAATTGCATATAATAAGGGTATAGTTTTAATAGGGCAAATAAAACTGGCAAATAGTGGGAGAAGTCGATATGAAATTTGGAAAGCGAAGCAATCGGTTGACGAAGCATTAGCTCAAGTTAATTATTCATATCAAAGGTTGAAAAGCGATAGTTGTTTACTGTATTCTATATTGAAAAAAAACGATATATGTCAACAAAAGAGACAAATAGAAAAAATAATTCCTATAGTTATTACAAGCAGTAATTATTTTTTGGGTGTACAAAACCATACACAAATTCCTGTTGTTAGTTGGGATATTTTTGACCAAATAATTAAATCAACCAATCACTATAATACGTTGATGGATTTAGATGGATACTTTAAAAATATACTATTATTATATAATTGTGGAGTAGAAAAAAAAATAATAAACAGCGAAATAAAATGTAAAGAGTATATAATAGAATATGAGGAGTTTAACACTTTTAATTAATCAATAAATACATTTAAATTCTATAAATAAAGAAATATATACTGTAATCATAGCAATAAAAAAGTATGTTGGGGAAGTAAAATAATATCCAAATTAATTATTGAACCGAAAATGGTACGAAAAAGTCTAAGGTGTCCGTTATTGCGGACACCTTAGACTTTACGAGAAAGAAAAAGAATGATATACTGTTTTCGCGTAGGAAAATGTTCGAGTAAAATCGAATATTTGAGATGAAGCCCTCATTAGAGGGTTGGCGAAGCATACGCTTTGGGCGAAATAGCATGTTCGTCCAAGTACACCCGAGCGATCTGTTATAGACGATAAAACGGATTGCGACGACGGATTTTGTTGGTATGCGCAAATACCGACAAAGTAAAGAAGCCGGAGTTTTCCGATGGTAATCACGATAAGTGATTTTTCGGGGAGCGTTGATGGTTCTTTTTGGCGTACAAAAAATAGAGTATACAAGAAATAATTGACGTTTACGGGAGTTCGACGGGACTTCCGTTTTCGCATATTCAAATAGCAAAGGAGGTGTAATTGATGACGTAATCAAGACGGGAATGACGACAACTTAACAGTAAATAACGAAGTCGGCGGTAGGATATATCGGCGGCTTTTTTATGCCCTTTTGTGGCTGAAAGGATGGTGATGAATATGATTGTAGAATGACTTTCGAGCGGTCGTTAAAGGCTCGAATCAAGAGTAAAACCGTAAGCAAATTTTTGGACGAAAAAGCATAATCGAAGAAACTGCGAGGACAAAAGTATAGCCCACTATACTTTGCTCCGCAAAGTGTGGGCTCTGCGAGGCTTTTTGTCCACCGAAAAATCATTGTAAGAGGAGGAAAAAACTATTTCATACGTTTCATGTCACATGGAGAAATACCATAAAAACGAAGTCGCCCCCATCGAAAAAGAAAACGAACGGGACGAAACCTATGAAGCGAGTAATCCGCAAATTGACGCTACGCGCACACACAATAACTACCACATCATCAAACGAGATATGAGTTACACCGAGTACATCAATATGAGGCTCGCGCAAGAACATAGGAAGCCGCGAAAAGACGCCGTTCTGATGAGTTCATTTTCGTTCGGTTCGGACGGTCCGTACTTCACTCATCTGTCACCGGAAGAGCAACGGGAACTCTTCACCGACGCAACCAAGTATTTTGTCCACACCTACGGAGAAGAGAACATCATATCCGCCATTGTCCACATGGATGAAACAAATCCGCATTTGCACTTAAACCTTATTCCCTTTATGCCGGACAAACGGCTGTGCGCCAAAGAGTTATTCTGTCCGCAATCGTTACGGGATTTACAGACTAATCTATATGAGTGGTTGGAACCGAAGTGGCATTTGGAAAGAGGAAAAGAAGGAAGTCAGACGAAACATTTGTCCACAGCGGAGTTCAAAGCGAAGAAGATCGTCGAACAAGCCGAGAGCCAAGCCGAAGAGATCACCGCCGACGCAAGAGCCGAGAACGAGGACTTGAAAGAAGCCAACGCCATAGCTGAGGAACATCTCAACGAAACAAGAGAAAAGATCAAAGAAGCGAGAGCGGAAAAAGAACAGATCGTAGCCGAGCGGGACAAGGAAGCGGATTATTCCCAAGCGTTAGAGGACGCAAAGAACGGCGACGTCGCCCACGGAAGAAGAGGATTGAAAGAACAAGTCGTCGCTTTGACCGTCGAGAACAAGCGATTGCAGGAAGAGAACACCCGCCTTGCAAAGGATAGCGCGGATCTGTTCCAAGAAACGAAACGACTGCAAGGGATAGAGGCGAGATGTCAGACGGCGATCAAAGGAATAACAATGATCCGCGAGCGAGAACCGGAAGCGTTCGGACGAGTGTTCTTCCGTGCAACAAGCGTCTTTCAACCTTTCGTGGATATGTTCGATCAGCCCGTTCCCTTATCTCGTAGCCGCGTGGACGAAATAAAAGAGGAAATCGAAAAAGAGAAAGAAAAAGAAAAGGAGGGGAAAAACAGTCAAAATGTATCAAGCAAATAATTCTTAAAAAATTCAAAAAAAGAGCTTGACAAAGCGAGAGATATACTGTATCGTATTGATACGACTAAACATTTTCGGGAGGTTGACGATGAACGAACAAGAAATTATGAGAAAAGCCGAAGCCGGAGAGGGTTTGACCGTGGAAGAAGTACTGGTGTATCAAAGTCTTGTCAAGCCGGTTAAACACGTTTACGGGAAGTACGGAACGCTTGCGAAGAAGTATCTCGAAGAACACAACGTAGACTGGTCGATAGAGAATATACCGGAATACTTACACGGAGTGGACGCCGCGGCAGATAGGATGTGGACTGCTATGTATGAGAAACTGTCCAAGTCAGATAAGTATAGGAAGACGGGTGACTTTATGCACGACTTGAGAGTGCAGGAAGAGATGCACCGCGTCATTGAAGAAGAAATATTAAACGAAATCGTATATGTCGATTAAAGGAGAATAAGACCATGGAAAAGAAAGAGAACACACCGCAGAGAACGGCAAGACGGAAGTACGAAGAAGTGAACAAAGAAAAGAGAAAGCAGGCGAGCGGCAATTTCGGAACGATGATTCCCCGACCGCTCTTTGAAGAGATAAACGCTTTCTTGAAAACGAGCGGATTTACCAAAGTACAATTGATCGCCGCAGGATATGAGAAGTTAAAGGAAATAGCGGCAGGCGCAGACGCGAAGAAAGAGGGACAATCCGCAAAAACAGACTTTATCGGTTTAGAGGACGTCGAAAAGAAAAAACCGAATACTTAATATCTTTTCAAAATAAGGAGGAAAAGCAATGAAGAGAGAACATAGTATTCAAAGCAATAAGGACGCGAAATAAGTGTTTCGCAGGAAGTCCGAATAAGGAGTATTGAATA
Source organism: Clostridia bacterium (assembly GCA_017476265.1). Taxonomy (GTDB): domain Bacteria; phylum Bacillota; class Clostridia; order Christensenellales; family DTU072; genus CAG-1782. The sequence goes on along the minus strand of JAFVAC010000068.1, from coordinate 9,063 downwards.
CAAGACAAAGAATAGAACAAACGACTATTGAAACGTTAATAGCAAACGAAACAAAACGATTGAGTGACAAATACGGGAAAGCCTTTCTCGACTGCGAGGAATTGGTGGAATTGACGGGACTCGGACGGGATAACGTTCGCACGATGATGAGAAGCGACGGATTCCCCGTGATGAGAGTGGGCAATCGCCAAGTGGTGAGTATCCTTGGGTTTGTTACGTGGCAGATGAAGAGTATGTTGGGGGATAACCATGGCTGAGAAAAAAAGTTTCAAGAAGAAAAAGAAGGACTCCCGACGTGGGAACAACGAGGGTTCGATCTATCAAAGAGCGGATGGCAAATGGGTGGCGTCCGTTACTCTCGGCTATGACAATGAAGGCAAACGGATAAGAAAAGTTTTTTACGGCGCGACGAGAACGGACGTCGCCATCAAGATGACCGCCGTGCTCAATGAAAAATTGCAAGGCGGACACGCTTCGGTGCAGAACGATAATTTGCAAGTCCTGATGGCGGAGTGGATGAGAACGTTCAAAAAAGCCGAAGTTTCGGCTAGAACATACGAAGCCGACCTTATACGAGCTCGCATTCATATCTATCCTCAAATCGGCGATAAGAAGTTGCGCGACATAACCGCAAACACCATTCAGGCATTGCTCAACAATATGACCTACAACGGCTATGCGCTGGCGACCGTACGCAAGGTGAAGTTCCTGTTAAACCAGTTCTTTACCTATGCCAAGAAAAGCAAATTCGTAAACGACAACCCCGTCGCCGATTGCATCGTCAAATCCAACGCCGAGCATAAAGAACAGAAGACGGAAAAGTACAAGGCGATCCCCATCGAAGCAAGGGAGAAGTTCATCAAAGCCATAGGGAAAAGCGAATTGCTGAAACCGATATGTATGACCTGTTTATTCGCCGGCTTGCGTATCGGGGAAACGCTTGCGCTGAAATGGAAGGACATTGATTTCAAGAACAAGATCATCAACGTGGACAACGCCATTACCGAGATCCCGACTATCGACAAGCACAACAAGGTAGTGGAACGCAAGACGGTCATCTCCGACACCAAAACGGCGGCGAGCGTAAGAGAAGTACCCATTCCCGACATACTGTTGCCGATCCTGAAAGAATGGCGCGAGATACGGAAAAAACGGCAAAAGGAAACGGGCATATCTTTCTTGGCGCCCGAAGACATCGTATTCTCCACCAACGAAGGAACGCTCCGCACCTATTACGGAACGAGAGCGATGTTCAATCGACTGATGAAGGAGAACGGACTGGAGCAATACCATTTCCATTTTCACACCCTGCGACACACCTACGGCACGATGCTCTTTGAAATGCAAGAAAATCCCAAGATCATTCAGATGCTGATGGGACATAGGAACGTCACAACGACGATCCAAACCTACAACAGCGTAGACCGCACCTTCTTCAAACAGGCGACGGACAAACTCGAAAAGCAGTTCAAGAAAAACTGACCTTTCACAAATGCACGGGTGCGGTTCCCCTTATCGGGAGCCGCACTTTTCTTTTAGTGTTTTAAGGGAAACGGTATAGAATATGTCATAAAAATCGCAGGATTTTATCAAAACGACTTGCGTTTTCCCTTAATATATGGTAGTATTTAAGGGAATAATAGAGGAAGTAAGGGTATGAGATCTTTCAATTACAGTAAAATCAAAGACCAAAAATGGGATTCCGAGACACTTGGACTGATTGCCGCCATCTACAAAGAGGCGGGCAAGCAGGAGTTGTATCTTAAACAACGTCCGGAAGCACTGGAAAAATTGGTCGAGATCGCCAAGGTGCAGAGCACGGAAGCGTCCAACGCCATTGAGGGTATCGTTACGACCAATACGAGGATCAAGCAACTGGTCGCCGAAAAGACGACGCCGAGGAATCGCAACGAACAAGAGATCGCAGGCTACCGCGACGTGCTCGGCGTTATTCACGAAAGTTTCGACGCCATACCCATTACGCAAAATTACATCTTGCAACTTCACAAGATGCTTTATAGCCATATGAATAATCCGATAGCGGGGCGCACGAAAACGGTGCAGAATTACATCAGTGCCACCTACCCCGACGGGCACAGCGAAATACTGTTCACGCCGCTCGCGCCCTTTGAAACGCCCGAAGCGCTGGATCGCATCTGCGAAGAGTATAATCGCGTGATCGGCAATATGGAAGTAGAGCCGCTTATTGCTATCCCTGTGTTTATTCATGATTTCCTTTGCATCCATCCATTCAACGACGGTAACGGAAGAATGAGCCGCCTCCTTACGACATTGCTTTTGTATAGAAACGGTTTTTACGTAGGGAAGTACATTTCCTTGGAAGCGAAGATAGCGAAGAATAAAGACCTGTATTACAACGCTCTTTCTCTATCGCAAGAAGGTTGGCACGAAGGAACGGACGATCCGCTTCCATTTATCAAGTATTTGCTCGGAACCATTCTTGCCGCATACAAAGATTTCGAGGATCGTTTTGCACTGGTCGAAACGAAATGCTCGGCACTGCAAACGGTGCGAATGGCAACGCAGAACAAAATCGGTCGCTTTACCAAACAAGACATTCGAGAACTTTGTCCGACGCTTAGCCTCAGTTCCGTCGAGGGAGCATTGAGGCAACTCGTCGCTTTGGGCGAAATAAGGCGCGAGGGACAAGGGAAAGGTACTCGCTACGTCAGAGTACTCTGAAAGATTTCAAACTTAACGGATGGGTGCGGTTTTCCTTATCTGGGAGCCGCATTTATCATAATAAAGGCACTTTTTGTATATTTTACTTTTTTAGCAGATTATGTTAAAATAACAAATATGGAATCCAAACTTGAAAACTACGATTATCCATCATTAGTGATGAAGTATATCCCCGACCAAAACTTGGTACGTCAAATACAAATCAACATTGACTTTGTTGAGAAGTATCTTGATCGTATCGAAGACCTTTTCCAAACGGTTACTGAACAACAAATAATGTATAAGCAGTTGGGAAGCATTGCTTTTTCATGCACGGAATCGTTATGGAAGAGCTTGGTGCTTGCAGTAAATGCCAAATGTCATGCAAATAAATGCACTGAAAAAAACTGCGAATACAGAAAGTTTGATAGTGCTAAAAAACTGAATAACGCAAAAATCAAAGAGATTGTTGATCATTTGCAAAACATGCGCTTGATTCTTGTTACGCCTTTTGAAATGGAATGGATTGAGGAACTACAACAATTGAGAAATCACGTCCATTTGGCATTAACCATATTAGATGGGGATAAATCGGAAAAGTTTAATAAAGACTATGTTGAAAGTATGTTGCGCCTGTACTATGTCACATTGAATCAATTGGAACTTAATCAGTGGCATTTGGAAGACGAGCATGCGTGTTTGAAAAAACTTGATGAGAATGGCTATGCTCAAACACAAGAGCACAATAAGCAAGAAGAAAAAAGATTCATCTCCGATGAAATCTATTATGTGACGCACGATTTATTCTATGGTAAAGAAATCCCTGAATCAAGACAAAGAATACTAAAGAAACTCTCCTCTAAACAGAATTATAATGAAGAATCCTTGGTTGATTGGATTGGGCGTTGGCTTTATTATGAAAATATTCATTTCAAAACAGAGGAGTCGTTTCAAAAAGCAGCGGAAAAGTATTACACAAGATTAAAGGAATATCTACCTCAAAACAGCGATGTGATTCAAAAATTAAAACAGCGTGTGGATTATTACCACGACTTGTACAACAAATAGAGGATGACAATGTTTATCTAACCATACAAGTGCGGTTCCCCTTATCGGGAGCCGCACTTTTTCGTATAGCCAATGTGTAGCCAAATGTAGCCAATGGGGTAGAATCAGGCAGTTTCAGACCGTCACGGAAAGAAAGCAAGAAGACAGTAAATCGAGAGCCGATTGTCACGAAAAAAGTGTAGCCAATGTGCCTTAAAAATGTAGCCAATGTATTTTTAAGGTTTTTTGAGGCAATTCGTCGATATACAAAAAACCGAAATAATATGCTAAAATCCGCTGTTTTTTTGCATAAAAGACAAGAAAAAGACACCTTTTCAGGTGTCTTATTCATGGAGCTGATGACCAGATTTGAACTGGTGACCCCGTCCTTACCAAGGACGTGCTCTACCGACTGAGCCACATCAGCAAGGGTTATTTTTCAATGTTTTTGAGCACTTTTTAGGTTGCGCCCTCAACCGTCGGTTTATCTTTACCAAGGACGTGCTCTACCGACTGAGCCATATCAGCATATTAAGTTTTCGACGTCGCCGTAGCAAACAGGCGGTTTCCCGATAATCTTCATTACCAAGGACGTGCTCTACCTCCTGAGCCATATCAGCAAATTTTATTTCGCTCTATAATTATAGTGATTCCTGCCACGATTGTCAACCGTTTTTATCCCTTTGGTTGTATTTATGATAATTCTGTTCGGTTTTCGTCGCCTCTGTCGGTGAGAATCATCGTTCGATCACAAAAAACGCACGCTTCCGTCCACGATATCGTACACTGCGGCGACGGCTTTTGCCTTGGGTATGGCGGCGTTTATCCTGTCCGCTCCGCGTTGCGCGTTCTTTTCGGTGGCGATAAGAGGGTCTTTTTCCGCGCCGATCGCCTTTCGGATCGACTCCGTCAGGATCTTGATATGTCCGCTCGATTCGCCGTGTAGCGTGGCGTCCACCGCCCCGCATCGGGTGTGCCCGAGGACGATCACGGTCTCCGCTCCGAGGTGATCGACCGCATACTCCACACTTCCCAAGACGGCGCCCGAGATCACGTTGCCGGCGACGCGCACGGTAAACAAGTTGCCGATGCCCGCCCCGAAGATCGCCTCGGGTATGACGCGGGAGTCGGAGCAGGCGACTACCACCGCGTAGGGCTTTTGTCCGTCGGCGTTTTCACGCATCCTCTCCGCGCTAAGCGCCCCCAAAAACGCTTTTCTTTTCACAAAGGCGTCGTTTCCTCTTTTCAGTTTTTCCAATACGTCGGACATCTTTTTTACCTCTTCTTTTTGTCAAACGGGGGACGCCCTTGTATGGAAAGAGCGTCCCCTATTGATCGTTATTCTTTTTCGTCTTCTTTTATTTGGGTTTCCGGAAGTCCTTGCTCGGGAGCCTTATTTTCGTCTTTTCCTTTCAAAGATCCGTCTTCAAGCGCCGCTAAAAACTCCTTGTCGGATTCTTTGGCGATTATTTTCATGATCTTCTTTTCACGATACATCAAGAGGATGACTGCGCCTAGGAGACAGAAGACGATCGCCACGATTGCCACGATCAAAAGACCGGTCGTATTGGCGGCGATATCGTTGCTGCTCTGGTCCTGGACGGATCCGATGATCGCAAGAGACGTGAAGGCGAGCATGGCGATGGACTGACCGAGTTTCATCGAGAAAGTACGCGCCGCAAAGAACATCCCCTCGCGGTTTTCTCCGGTGGTCACGCTCTCCGCTTCCGCCACGTCCGCGACAATGGACTGCGGGATGATCCCGAGAAGCGCCATCGGGAGCGCCGCCAACAAACAGATCAGCACGCCGAAGACCATAGCGACCGGGGTCACCGCGCCGTCGGCTGCGGTACGATCGATTATGGGCAGGTTGGTCAAAGCGGTCACGACGTACGCGAGCGCCAGTCCGATAAAGCCGGCGATGACCAATTTCTTTTTGCCGAACTTTTTGACCATCTTGGTCACGAAGGGATACAGCGCCGCGCTGAGGACCGTCATCACGCCCAAAAGCACGGTGACGAACAGTTCGGGCAGATTCATCGAGACCTTGACAAAGAAGGGCAAGCCGGTCTGGAACAGGGTCAAGCCGATCCAGTACATGATGTCCGACCCGACGAACACGCGGAAGTCCTTATTCTTGAACGTGGACGCAAGGGACTTGAACATATTGGAGTTCGAGGGGGTGGCGTCCACAAATTCCTTCTCCTTCAGCAGGAAAGTGGGCAGGAGCATACACACGAGCGCGATGACCGCAAGCACGATGAAGATGATCCTATAGCTCCACGAAAATCCCACCGCGCCGCGCAAGAACCCGGCGAACAGGAAGGGCGTGTACGCAAGAAGCGTCCCGGCGAAGAAGGTCAGAGAAATCGACGTGGATATCTGCATACGGTCCTCTTGCGTCTTACCGAATTCGGAGATGAGCGCGTTGTAGGGGGTACAGTACATCGTCATAAACAGATAGAACAGAATGACGAAGACGGATATCCAAGCCACGTTGATGCCGCTGATCGCCTCCACCGGCGCGCAGAACAATAGCACCGTCACCACCGCGAACGGGACCGCGGCGTACTGCATGAAGGGGATACGACGACCACGCCTGTTTTTGCTCCTGTCGGACAGTGACGCGATCAACGGGTCCGTCACAGCGTCGAACACTCTGCTTATGGCGGTGATCAGACCGAGGATGGTCAAAAAGCCGCCGATGATGAGTCCGGGCGTGATATACTGGATGGCACCGTTGTTAGCGAGATCGTTGGCGGTGGGCAGATAGAAGGTCACAAGCCAAGTATTGACAATGCCTCCCAATATCGACCACCCGAGCTGACCGATGGCAAAGATCCAGATCTGCTTTTTCGACAATCTCTTGCCGATGGGCTTTTCGTTTACGTTTTCCATAAACATCTTCCGAGGTGCCACGTCTAATATGACACTCCCTCTCCTTGTTAGATTTTTTCCGCGTTAGACTCGCGTTTGTTTTATGTTTGTCAAAACGATATCGACGAGCGTCTCCACTTCTTCCGCGCCGTACTTGTCTTGGGACAGGATTCTGCCCGCGGCGAGTTTTTTGCACAACCCCAAAAGGGCGTGCGTGGTCGTCAGATAGTAAAGATCCAAATTCTCGATCTCGCGGACCGTCCCGTCCTCTCTGCCCTGCTTATACGCCGAAGAGAAATCAAGAAAGAAGTCGAACACGCTTTTTTCATAGTCGCCGAGGTCGCCCTCTTCCTCTTGTACGAAGACGTCGAAGTCGGACACAAACCTGTACAATTCCGGACGGCTCCGATAGATGTCCGAAAAACACATAAAAAACGCCCTTATTTTCTCGTAGCCGGTTTGCTCGACTATTGGGTCGACGGACTTTTTACGGACGTCTGTAGCCAATTTTTCGCCGACGGCGACGACCAGATTCCTTTTGGTGGAAAAATAGCGATAGACCGTCGCTTCTCCCACACCCGCCTCGTCGGCTACGTCCTTGATCGTCACCGTAAAGATCCCGCGGGACAAATACAACCCTGCGGCGACGTCTACGATAAAATTCTTTTTTGCTTCCTTGATGCTCATCTTTTACTCAAACACCTGATAGTCAAACTATCAAATTGATATTCCTTCTATCAAAAGTATACTATAGAGAATTTGCCGTGTCAATAGGCATTTTTTAGTAAAGCGTCCGACTTATTATTTTTTTACCGCGTTATGCGTACATAAAATGATAAGCCGTTTGTTTTTCTAAAATAGCCGATCGGTCGGCTCGTCGAGCATACTGAAATATAATTGTAAAAAAATTACCACCCTTTAGGGTGGTAAAAATATTGTTTCACGTTAAACATTCGATCGTTTCTATTCGCCGAACTCCTTTTTGACGGCGTCCAGCGCAGCGCGGATCACTTTATCCATATCGTAATATTTATACGTCCCGAGACGTCCGCCGAATATGACGTCGGGGCGCGTCATGGCAAACGTTTCGTATTCTTTATAGAGGGCGTTGTTCTTCTCGTCGTTGACGGGGTAGTAGGGTTCTACACCCGGCTTCCACTCGCTGCTGTATTCTCTGCTGATGATCGTCTTCGGCTGTGTTCCGTATTCAAAGTGCTTATGTTCGATGATTCTTGTGTAGGGGACTTCCGCTTCGGTATAGTTGACGACGGCGTTTCCTTGATAGTTTTCTTCATCGAGCGTCTCCGTCTCGAATCTCACTGAGCGATATTGCAGATAGCCGAGTTTATATTCAAAAAATCGGTCGATATTTCCGGTAAAAATCGTCTTTTTGGCAATATTTTGATGTCCTTTTATAAACTCAAAATAGTCGGTGTTTAATAACACTTCGGACCCGGCGAGCATTTTCTCGACGATCTGCGTATACCCTCCCATCGGGATCCCCTGGTAGCGATCGTTGAAGTAGTTGTTGTCGTATCGAAACCGCATCGGGAGTCTCTTGATGATAAAAGCGGGCAATTCCGTACACTTTCTTCCCCACTGTTTTTCGGTATATCCCTTGATCAATTTCTCATAGACATCTCTGCCGACCAGTTTTAACGCCTGCTCTTCCAGATTCTTCGGTTCGTCGATAGCGAGTTCTTTGATCTGCTCCGCTATTTTTGCTTGCGCCTCCTTCGGCGTGAAGACGCCCCACATCTGGTGAAAAGTATTCATATTAAAGGGCAAGTTGTAGACTTCCCCTTTGTATCTTGCCACCGGACTGTTTATATAATTATTAAACTCGGCGAAACGATTTATATACTCCCATATCTCCTTGTCGGACGTGTGAAAGATATGCGCGCCGTAGACGTGGACGTTAATACCCTCTCTCTTCTCGGTATATATATTCCCGGCGATATGTGGTCTCTTGTCGATCACAAGGCACTCTTTTCCGCGTTTGGTCGCCTCATAAGCAAACACCGCGCCAAACAGTCCCGCACCAACGATCAAATAATCATATTGTTTCATACTGCTCCTTCTTTATCAAAATACTTTGAGAAAACACTCCCGAGAGCGATTATTTACTCTTGTATTATATCCATATTTCTATCTTTCGTCAATAGCGTTGTTTATAGACGTCATGATGATGTTTCACGTTAAACATTTTTTTATCCTTCTTTTGATAAAAAAATAACGCCTACCGGCGTCCTATGTGAATATATTTTTATTGAGTCGTGATACCTTAAGAATGGAAAAGAATGAATTCGGACAAGCCTTTGTCGTAATATTTATGCTCTCAGCCTGACCTGTTAGAGCGACTCAAGCATTCCTGCTTGTGCCTCAACTAATTCGCAATCTGTGTGTCTCCACACTTCTTGCTCCTTAAAAGGAGGTGATCCAGCCGCACCTTCCGAT
>JAFVAC010000067.1 GCA_017476265.1 Clostridia bacterium | reverse complement strand
TGCGCCGGCTGTCCGCACAGAGGGGTCTTTTACACGTTGAAGAAGTTGAATCTTCGCGTGATGGGGGATATCGGGTGCTATACCCTCGGCGCGGTGCCGCCGCTCGGGGCGATCGACAGCGTGCTGTGTATGGGCGCGAGTATCGGAATGGCGATCGGATTTGACAAAGCCGACCCCGACTTCCATAAGAACACGGTGGCGGTTATCGGCGACAGCACCTTTATTCACAGCGGAATCACCGGACTGGTCGAAGCGGTCTACAACAAAGCCAACGTCACCGTCGTCATCGTGGACAATTCGACCACGGGTATGACGGGACATCAGAATCACCCCGCTACCGGCAAGACGATCAAAAACGAAGAGACCTATGCTCTGAGCCTCGAAGAGGTCTGTCGCGCCGTCGGCGTGCGGACGCTCACGGTGGTGGACCCGTACGAACTGGACAAGTTCGAGGCGGCGGTCAAAGCGGCGACGGCAAGTTCCGGCGTCAACGTGATCATCGCTCGTCGTCCCTGCGTATTGTTGAAAAAACGCTTGTACGACGGTTTTTCCATAGACAAAGACAAGTGCAAAAAGTGCAAAGCGTGCCTGCGCCTCGGCTGTCCCGCCATCGTCAACGGCAAACTCGGCATGACCATAGACGCGTCTCTGTGTACGGAGTGCGGACTGTGCACGAGCGTATGCAAGTTCGGCGCGATCGGCAAAAAGGCGGAGGTGTAATATGAATATGGATATATTGATCGCCGGCGTCGGAGGGCAGGGGACGCTGCTTGCCAGCCGGGTCTTGGGCAAATACGCCGGACTGGTCGGGCTGGACGTAAAACTGAGCGAAGTACACGGCATGGCGCAACGCGGCGGGAGCGTGATCACCTTCGTCCGAATGGGGCAAAAGGTCAATTCTCCCATCATAGACTTCGGCGGGGCGGACGTGGTGCTTGCCTTTGAGAAGTTGGAGGCGTTGCGGTACGCGCACTACCTAAAGACCGACGGCAAGACGGTCTATTCTACGCAGGAGATCATGCCTATGCCCGTCGTGACGGGCGCGGCGGAGTATCCGCAGGACATCGAGAGCCGGTTGAAAAACCCCGTCAAGATCGACGCGATGAAGTACGCTCTTCTCGCCGGCAACGCCAAAGCCGCCAATTCGGTCATGATCGGCTTTTTGACCAAAGTCGTCGGGTTCGATCACGACGCGATGAAGCAAGCGCTGTCGGAGTCCGTCCCGCAAAAATTGCTGGAGATGAACCAAAACGCGTTCGAACTGGGCTATCGGGCATAAGGAAAGAACAAAAGGAGAGGGGGGAATATAACTATTTCGGAGCGGAGTATGAACGAGATCAAAGACTACTTTTTTTCACCCAAGTACGAGTGTATGGACCGTGCCGAGCGGGAAAAATTACAGGGCGAGCGACTGGTAGAACTGGTCAAGAGAGTGTACGAAAACGTCCCCGTCTATCGCGCCAAAATGGACGCCGCCGGGCTCAAGCCGGAAGACGTCCACGGATTGGAGGACTTGAAGAAACTGCCCTTTACGACCAAACAGGACCTTCGGAACAACTATCCTTTCGGAATGTTGTGCGACAAAAAGGAGGACATCGTCCGATTGCACGCGTCCAGCGGGACCACCGGAAAACTCACCGTCGTGGGGTACTCTCAGCACGACCTTGACATCTGGCAGGAATGCATCTGCCGCGCGCTGGCGATGGCGGGCGTGACCCAAAAGGACACCGTCCACGTCTCTTACGGGTACGGGTTGTTCACCGGCGGACTGGGACTGCACGATGGCGCGACCAAGATGGGCTGTACCGTGGTCCCCGCCTCCAGTGGAAACACGAAAAGGCAGCTGACTCTTCTGAAAGATTTCGGCGCGGACGTCATCGCTTGCACGCCCTCGTACGCCATCTACCTCGCCACCGAACTGGAAAACAACGGTATGAAAAAAGAGGACCTCAATCTGCGCGTGGGGATCTTCGGCGCGGAGCCGTGGTCGGATCAGATGCGGGAAGAGATCGAGAGAGACCTCGGGATCACCGCTTTCGACATCTACGGACTGAGCGAGATATCCGGTCCGGGGGTCGCCATGGAGTGCAAGTATAAGCACGGGTCGCACGTACAGGAGGACTTCTTCTATCCGGAGATCATCGACCCGGTCACCCTGGAGCCTCTGCCCTACGGAGAGACGGGGGAGCTGGTCTTTACCACGCTCACCAAGACAGGTCAACCGCTCATTCGCTACCGCACCCGCGATATCACTTCGCTCAATATAGACAAGTGCCCTTGCGGGAGGACGACCGTCCGTATGAACAAGGTCCTCGGAAGGGACGACGATATGCTGATCATCCGCGGCGTCAACGTCTTCCCCAGTCAGATAGAGACGGCGATCATGAACGTGAGCGGAGTCGCTCCGCACTATATGATATACGTCGATCGGGTAGACAATCTCGACGTTATGGAGATCCAAATCGAGGTCAACGAGCAGACCACCGCCGACACGGTCGGCAAGATGGAAGAGCTCAGGAAAAAGATCGCTTCGGAGATACAGAGCTATCTCGGCGTCTCGGCGAAGATCAAACTCGTCGAGCCGAACACCATCCCTCGCAGCGAGGGGAAGGCAGTCCGCGTCGTGGACAAAAGAAAGATATAATCGGGAGGCAATAAAATGTCGGTAAAACAACTGTCCGTATTTATGGAAAACAAGCCCGGTCGCCTCAACAAATTGACGACCGCCCTCGGCAAGGAGGGGATCGACCTCGTCACGCTGTCCATCGCGGACACCAAGGACTATGGTATCGTCCGTTTCATCGCCCGGGACAATCAAAAGGCGTACGACGTCTTGAAGAGGGAGGGCTTTGCCATCGAACGTACCGAGCTGATCGGCATTGAAGTCCCCGATCAACCCAACGCGCTCGCCGACGTCATAGGGCTTTTGGAAGCGGCGGATATCAATATAGAATATCTGTACTCCTTCGTCGTGACGGCGATCGACACCGCCAAGATCCTGTTTAAGGTCTCTGACACCGCCGCCGCGCTCGAACTGCTCCAAAATAAGGGCATCAAACTGTTGGACGAAAAGATCCTGTAAAAGGTAGGACGATTATTGTATAACGTCTTTTTGGCGAACTTCGCCGAGACAGTGGAAATGCAATACGGGACCTCGGCAAAGAACGCTTTGCAAAGAGCGGTCCGACTGGAGTATACTTTCGACGAGATGGTGCGCCTCGTCGCGCTTTATCGAAGAGAGAGCGATCCGTTTTTGAACGTGGAGGAGTTCGTCAAGAACGGCGCGTCGATGGGGATCGGAGCTGTGTTGCAAGAACTCCGCGACATCATGCGGCGTTTGCCGTCATCCTGCAATTTGCCCATAGGGCAAACTGCAAATTTGCCAACGGCAAATCTGATGAGGGAAGACCGAACCTGAAAACCGTATCGGTCTATACGCGTGAATAAAAATGGACACGGTATCGCAAAGTACGAATGCGAGGGACGACTAAACCCATACTCAGTATTGGCTAATATGCATAGATAAGGACCAAATGCATTATCGGTAAATTCGAGTGCCGAAGAGCGAAGCGAGTGGAAGGATCTCCTATTTTACGTTCCTTTCTTAGCGTAAAGAAAGGAACCGAAAGAACGGCAGGGGCACAAGTTACGACGCCTGCCCCT
>JAFVAC010000066.1 GCA_017476265.1 Clostridia bacterium | reverse complement strand
GCGAAGTTGTCTTTTCCGATATGGATCACACGGGCGCGGCACTTGCCGCTGACGACGCAGCTCCCGCTCATCACTTCGTCCCCGGGGCGCTTGGTGATGGCGTCCGGTTCGCCGGTGATGAGGGACTCGTTGACTTCGATCATCCCCTCCGTGAGGACGGCGTCGGCGCAGATCTGATCGCCGGTAGACAATTCGGTCAGGTCGTCTAAGACGGCGTCTTTGACCGCCACCTCGCCGATCGTCCCGTCCCGGACCACTTTGATCTTGGGCGCGGAGATAAGAGACAGGCGGTCCATCGTCTTTTTGGCGCGCAGTTCCTGCACGATCCCGATGAACGAGTTGATGATGACCAGTCCCATGAAGCCGAAGCTACCGAAGGCTTTTGTGTTGCTGAAATCCACAAAAAAGGCGAGGATGATCGCCATCGCCAAAAACAGGAAGTTAAAGAAGGTGAAAATATTGCTGACCAAAATTTGCGCCACGCTCTTGGTGCGCACCGTCTGCTCTCCGTTGACCTTGCCCTCGGAGACGCGTTTTTCCACCTCCGCGGCAGTCAAACCGCTCTTCCGATACTCTTCGGTCTCAAAAAATTCTTCCACCGGTCGGCTCCCTCTATCGTCTGTCGCTCGCGCGTCCACGCGCATATACGAATATACGGATATATGATATCATAAATTTCCGTTTATGACAATTTTTTTTCATCTATTTGACCAAACATCGGTCCTTCTCTCCCCCCTTTGTCGGTTTACTTTTTCTCGCCCTTGTGGTAACATAGTAGTACGACAAACAAGGAGAAAAGCGATGATCGACCCCTTTGACTATAAAGAACCCTCTTGCGCGCTGTGCGGAGGCGAAGACTTTTATTACCCAAAACAGGACGGACCCAAAGGCAGGGTCCCCGTGGACCGTATCGTGGCAAAACTGGACGGTTTTTTCGCAAAAAACGACCTCGACGGAGCCGAACGGCACTTGACCTATTGGCGAAACGAGGCGAAAGAACTCGGAGACAAGGAGGGAGAATTGTCTCTCGTGTCCGAGCAGATCGGCTTGTACCGGAAGACTTTCGACAAAGATCACGCGCTGGAAGCGGTGGACCGCGGCGTCGCCTTGGTCGAAGATCTGTCCCTGACCGAGACGATATCCGGCGCCACCGTCCTCCTCAACGCCGCCACGACGAAAAAAGCCTTCGGTCAAGCGTATGAAGCGCTCCCCCTGTACAAGATGGCTGCGGACGTATACGAAAAGGACCTGTCCCCCGACGACCGCCGTCTCGCCGGACTGTACAACAATCGCGCCCTCGCTTACGCCGATCTCGGAGACGTCGAGAACGCCGAAAAGGACTACCTTGCCGCGATCGAGATCCTGAAAAAGAGCGAGGACAACGAAAACGAGATCGCCATCTCCTACGTCAACTACGCCCATCTGTGCGAAAAGGACCGTTCAAAGTCCGTCTTTTTCCCGCTCGACCTTATGGAAAAAGCATACTCGTTTTTGACGGCGGATACGGTCAAACCGACCGCCAATCACGCCTCCGCCTGCGACAAGTGCGCGCCGAGCTTTTTGCGCTTCGGAATGCGGGAAGAGGCGGAATATCTGCAAAACCGCGCTAAGGAGATCTATGAAAGGGCTTGAACTATCGGAAAGATACTATACGGAATGCGCAAAAGCTGCGCTGGAAAGGGACTTTGCTCCCTATGCGGACAAGATCGCCGTCGGTATAGCCGGCGAAGGGTCGGACTGCTTCGGATACGACGACGAAATATCGCAGGACCACGACTTCGAGCCCGGCTTTTGTATGTGGATCACGCCGGAGACGGAAAGGGAGATCGGCTTTCGTCTCGAACGGTTCTATGCCAAACTCCCGAAAGAATTCTTAGGGTACAAACGGGCTCCGCAATCTCCAGTTTCGGACGCCCGAAGAGGCGTTATTGTAATAGGAGACTTCTATAGACGATTCTTAGGATGCGAAGGCGTGCCGGAGTCTTTGCGCGCCTGGCTCAACGTCCCGCAACGATTCCTTGCCGCCGCGACCAACGGCAAAGTCTTCCGCGACGACCTCGGGACCTTTTCCGCCATTCGGGAAGAACTCAAAAAGGGCTATCCGGAGGATGTACGCCGCAAAAAGCTGGCGGCGCATCTTTTGTCCATGAGCCAGTCGGGACAGTACAACTACGCCCGCTGTATCGACCACGGAGAGACCGGCGCGGCGCAGCTTGCCGTACACGAGTTCGTCCGGCACACACTACAGGCTGTCCATCTATTGAACAATCGCTACTGCCCTTTCTATAAATGGGCGTACCGAAGCTTGCGCGACCTCCCCATCCTCCACGATCTGGAAGAACCGCTGATCTTTTTGACCGAGAGCGGCAACGATAAGGCGACCGCCTCCGACAAACGGGAAATGATAGAAGACGTCGCCGCCGTCGTATTGGGCGAAGTGAAGCGACAAAAGCTGACCGAAGCGACCTGCAACAATCTGGACACCCACGCCTATTCCGTCAACTACGCCATCACCGACAGCGACCTCCGCAACGAAAATATACTCTACGGGGTGTAGCGGTCCGATTGTCGCGGCAAAAGAAGCCGTCCAAAGCCCCTGCGTGAGGCGTCCGCGGATCTAAAAGAATGGGACCCATTAAAAAACGGATCTATGCACCGGATCCGTTTTCTTTTTCGCAATTTGTCTGTGTGTCAAAAACTCTACTCGTCGTCGTCGAGATTTTTATCTTCTTCTTCTTCTTCGTCTTCCTCTCCGAGCGCGTCGAGGTCGATATCTTCGAATTCGTCGGCGGGTTCTTCTTCGGAATACTCTTCCTCCTCCTCTTCTTCCTCCTCGAATTCGCTCTCTTCGTCGGACATATCGCCGAGTCCGAGGTCAAGATCCTCGTCTTCCTCTTCGGGGAGATCGGCGTCTACGTCATCGGTCTCGTCATCGACGTCCCACGCTTCGGGCTCCGTTTCGTCGGAGACTTGCGCGCCTCTCTCCAGCGCGGCACACGCCTCGCAGATCTTTTCGCCGTCGTTGAGATAGTTCTGTTTGCACTTGGGGCAAAGTCCCATCTCCGCGACCGCCGCTTCGTCTTCTTCGTCGTCCAGTATCTCGTCGTTGTGAGAGATCCCGCGCAATTCTTCCTTGCAGATCTGACAGTATTCTTCTTCTTCCAATATATAGTTCAGTTCGCACCGAGGGCACTTTTTGTATCTTGCCATAAAAGCCTCCTTCCCCTTGGGGAAAAAAATATCCAAACCGTCTTATGTGACAATTTGGATATATTATATTTACTATTGATACGTTTGTAAACTGATTTACAACAGTTTTTTTATTTTTTATCAGAAAGCCGCGATACGGTCCGCTTCGGTGATGATCCCGAGAATCTTGCCGGCGGCGGTGTCCTCTGCGTCTTCCGAAAGAACGTAGTAGTAGGCGTTGTTACTGACGGAAGAATTCATATAGCAGACGATCTTGCCTACCTTGTCGATCGAGACGTAGGTGCTGTCGTAGCTCGCGGAGAACATCTTTTTGGTGCTCTTCTCTACGATCGTATACGCGCCGGCGTCCACCGACAAGACTTGGATGCGATAGAGGACGTTGCTTGACAGGTACCACAGATAGACGGCGGAATCGGTCTCTTCTACGTCGAATACCGTGATGGAAGACCCAATATTGAGGCTCTCCAACCCGTCCGCACCCGTAGCGCGCGTCCCGTCGGCGTTAAAGACGTCCAGCTTGGTGGAAGCAAAGCCGAGATAGTACGGACCCGCCTTGAAGAACTTCGTATACGCCAGATTGGTCGTCGAAGTGGTGTTGTAGGTGAAGCGCACTTCTTGCGCCTTGTCGAAAGTGAAGTTCGCCTTGGCGTATTCGTAAGCGTAGATGCCAACCTCGGGGGTGTTGACGCCGTTGTCGGTCTTGGAATAGAAGAGTTTTACCTTGCCCTCGCCCTCGTCGATCGCGGACAGAAGGGTGAAAGTGTACTCGACGTTCTAATTGAGAATCGTATTGTCCAAAATGACCTTGGCGGAGCCGCCGGCAAGAGGATACGCCTTGATGACGTAGTTGTCGGAGTGTCCGTCGTTGTATTGGGTGTAGTAGAGGTAGTCCTCGGTCTAAAGGTACCCGGACAGGATTGAGGTGTCCACGGTGGTCGCGCCGAAGTTTTTGTCGGTCAGATCCACGGCGTAGACGTTGTTGTTCCTGATGTAGGTCAACTTTTTGCCGACGACGGTGAAGACGGTGGAGTGGTCGTCAAAGGTGGCGATACGCTCGGTATAGGACCCGTCCACTTTTGTCCGCATCAATACGCCGGAAGAGGTCCGGGGGGAGCCGGAGTTGTTGAGGTCGGTGTTGGTGCTGGCGTAGTAGATGTAGTCGTCCACAATGTAGATCCCGCCGTACGTCGTGTCCGTCCCGTATACGTTTTTCGGGACGATGACCGTCGCATTGCCCTTCGGGACGCCGTTCTCGTCCAGTTCTACCCGGGCGATGGAACCCTTGACCACGTTGCCGAACGTGTTGTCCACAGACTCTCCGGCATAACCGTTGATGAAATACAGGTACTTGCCGTAGACGACCGCCATGCCGCCGTTGTCGCCGACGGGACCCTTTTCGGTCTTGACGCCGTTCGCGGAATAGCTCTCGGAGCAGCCGACCAAAGCGACCAAACAGAGCGCGATCACGAGTACGAGTGCAATAAAAACGATAGACTTTTTCATATTCTCTCCGTAAAAACTTCGATAATCTTAATAAGTATATAATAAAAAGAAAAAAAAATCAATAATATTAACGCACTATTCTCAAACGGAACCGTTTTTGAGATACTTCCGCTTTGATCGGACCACGAAAGGCCTCGTTTTATACACGCTATGATAAAACGTACCGTTTTCACCGCCCGATTACGCCGCTCAAAATAACTTTCGGGCTATTCTTGACTGCCGGAGCCCTCCTCTTCCGCTACGCTCGGAGCAAACAATATGTCGAACAGAGCCCTCGATACGGCAGGGATATACGGTCCGGCAAGGCGAGCGTTGTTTTCTGCGTTCTCATCGTTCTTTTTTGCCCCTCCGACGTCGGAAAGATCGTTCAAAAACAGTCGAGGCGCAAGTCGCAATAGATTTATGCCGTATACAACTTGCTTATAGGTAAACACCGTCTCCAACCACAACGTAGAGAGGTAAATCAGATAAGAATCGGGCTCAAAACCCTTGGGCATAAAACGAAGTTTTTTTGCCGTCCCGCCCCAGTAGGTCCGCAATTTTACACTGCCATGCTCCTCGACACAAGTCCAGACCGCGGTCCCGTCGGCAGGCGTGCCGCGAAAATAGCTTAATCGTTGCGACCCGTTATTCCACGTTCTGTAAAAGCGAGGAGTTACGTCTTCAAAATCGGAGGACTCTACGGGAAATATAAACGATCTTTCCGTTGACATTAGCTCCGCAATGTCCTGTCGAGTCATGGCGTTGTTGAGCCAACGCCTGCCGTCGGGATTTTGTTCACCGTCCGTATTATTACAGGACTGTAAAAGCGGCGTCGCCAACAGAATAATCAGCAGAAGGGGCAATACGAATTTGGCTTTTACAGACATACCCCTACTATCCTATTTGTCACTTCTTATATCGGTAAATCAAGGCTCGCGCCACTTTGGCGCGAGCCCCTGCTTCGCTCTGTTTTCAAGATTCGTTCTCTATTCGCCGTCGGTGTTTGCGAAAGTCTCCAGCCATTCGGCATATAATCTTTCTTCCCCTTGGATATAGTCCCCTACGGTGTCGTTCGTATGATAGAACCCTAACCCGGACCGCTCCTCGGTGCCGTCGCAAAAGAGAGAGGTCGGCGAGCCGGAACCGGCATAGTAATAGGTGTACGTCTCCAAATCGCCTATGGTGAACAGAAGTTTGTTGTCTTCTCCGGTCATATAGGTCACAGAGACCGTCTCTTCGGTCCCCCGATCGGCGGTTTTGGTACGATAATACCGTTTTGCGGTGAGATTGGCGGCGTCGAATCGGATCGCGTAATAGACGTAGTCGCTACGCTCGTCACCATACAATCCATACGCCGCCAAGAGCCCGTCCAGCCCTTGCAGTTCGTATGCAAGCCCGACGAGTTCCTTGCCCGTCTTGTCACTGACGAAGGAGAGATCGGTCGCCGAGGAAACTTTCGTAAAGAGGATATCCTGAGAATAGTCCCGCTTGATGAGTATCCCGTTGTAGATAGGGTCGTCTTTCTTGAGTTGCATTTCCTTGCCGGCGTTAACGTACAAAGATTTCTCCGGGATCGGTGCGCCGCTGTTGTTGGTGACCTTGTCGGAATATTCGACCCGAGAGATCTTGTTTGCGTCATCGCTGTCCTTCGTGAATTCGATCCTGACCGTGCGGAGGGTCAAAGGCGTGTCCTTGTCCTGATACACGGTATATCCGACGCCGTCCTTGCCGACCACGAGGTACATCTTCATCTCGTATTCTTTGATATAGTCGCGGGTCGTATAGGTCTGCTCGGGCGCATCCTGCCCCTCTTCCGCTTCCGGCATCTTGTCCGGATAACTGCGTGTAAACTTGGTCAATTCGTACGTCCCGACGACGTCGCCGACGGGCGCAGGCTGGCAAGCGCAAAGCCCCAGAACTCCGAGGGCGACCACGGTCAATATCATCAGTGCGGAAAACAACTTCTTCATACAATCACTCACCTTTGGGATAAAACTCCCTTCTACGACGTTTTATCTTCCTTCCTTATTATATCTCATTTGGTAAAAATGTCAATACGCGGATATTTTCCGTCCGCAAAACGCTCGCTTTATGAAAAAACCTGCCGTTCCCGACAGGTCCTTTCTTCCTTAGCGTTTGTTTATTTCTTGTGGATGATCGCGTCTACCAACAGATAGATCCCGTACAGGATGAGGATGATACCGAACACGAGATCGGCGAACCTACGGAATTCGGGAATGAACCACAGGCACATACCGAGGACGAACGCCACCACGCCGAGCGTCAACTCGACGGCAAAGCCTTGCATGTTCTTCTTGTTGCGCCAAGTGATGAGAAGAATGGAGTCCACGATATAGAACGCGCCGAAGACGATCAGGATCAAGATGAGAAGACTGGCGAGAGCGCCGAGCCAGTTCAGAATGATGATCGCAATACCGAAAGCGATCATGAGCGCCCCGGTGATCCCGTCCGTCGTGGTGATGCACTTTTTGCGGATGAGTTCGGTGACGGCAAGGACTGCCCCGGCTACGATAAAGCCGATACCGATGATGGTGTTGATGACGTCGAGCGCGGAGATCGCCACACAGAACAACACGCCGATGACGATGATGACCGCGGCGGTGATGATCTGCCGAACGGCGGCGTCGCTGAGACCTTTGTTTTTGGTTGCCATAATTAAAAACTCCTTATGTTGATTTTCATCGTATATTATAATCCAAACTCCTCCTTTTTCGCAAGGGCTCCGACAGATTTCTTCCGTCAAAATTTCATAAAGATCCGCAGACCCCGACCCCACCGTCAGGAAGACGGCAAGTGAGATTCACGCTTTGCGTGAGTGATATTCCGCTAAAGCGGAGTGCAAATTTGCCATCGGCAATCTGCAAATTTGCCATCGGCAAATCTGATGAGGGAAGACCGAACCCGAAGACCGTATTGGTCTATACGCGTGAATAAAAATGGACACGGTATCGCAAAGTACGAATGCGAGGGACGACTAAACCCATAATCAGTATCGGCTAATACGCATAGACTAAAACCGAATATCGTATCGGGAAGTACGAGTGGATTCTTGCGATGCAAGAGTGAGATTCGCCTGACGGCGAATGAGATGCCACTATTGTGGCGTTAGATGTTTGGACAAGTCCAAACGTAAAGGAAAAATATATTGCTTCGCCTTAAGTGTTTTGCAGAAAAAAAGGGGGAAAATTATGAGGAAAGGGGTGGAAGGGGGATTGGAGCGATTCCCCCTTCGCTTTACTCTGCTGAAAGCAGTACTGTCCCCTAATCGGGTATTTAGGGCAGAGCCCTAAAACGTGTCAGGGTGCTACTTCGACCGTCATCCTGACCAAGCGAGTGCAACGAGCGCGTGGAAGGATCCCGGGGATGGTTCGACTACGCTCACAATGACGGTTGTGCCCCTGCTGTTCTTTCGGTTCCTTTCTTTACGCTAAGAAAGGAACGTAACCGGAGATTCTTCCACGCGCTCGTTGCACTCGCTTGGTCAGAATGACGACGGCTGTCTCGTTCCGACGCGGAAATACGCCCGTAACACCGCGCCGCCGTCAATATTTTCGGGTGGACTTTGCCACGTTGGTCAAATGGTCCCCTATCCTCTCCACATTGCTCGTCATCTCCAGATACAGCGACCCGACGTCGGGCGAGCAGACGCCCTCGTTCATACGTTTGACGTGATTGTCGGAGGCTTGTTGCGTATAGTCGTCGATCTTGTCTTCGATGGCGTACGCCTCTTGGAGGACGTTCTTCCCGTCGATATACAGGAGTCGGACCTTGGCGTACAGTTCGTTAATAAGACGGCACATATAGTTCGCCTCGTCAACCGCCTCTTGCGAGAAGGTCTTCCCCTCCTTTTTCAGCGAATCGGCGTACTCTACGATGTTTTCGGCGTAGTCGCCGATACGTTCGAGATCGCTCGTGTTGTGATAGACGGTGGACAAGTAGACGTTGTCCCGGTCGGATATTTGATCGCGGGGGATCCTGATAAGGAACTTGGTGATCTCGCGGTTTTGATAGTTCAGTTCGTTCTCGACTTTTTTGAAGGTCTCTTCGGAAGAAAAATCCAACGTCGTCACGATCTTGATGGACCGATTGAAGTTCTCCATAGCGAGTTCGGACATTCGGACGACCTCTTTTTTGACCATCTCGACGGCGATCGGCGGCGTCTTCAAAAAGTGTTCTTCCACATACGCAAGGTGCGGTCCGTCGGACGACTTTTCGGACTTGCAAAAGAGCTTGGAGAAGAGTTTGCAAGTAGGGGTCGTCAGCGGTAAAAAGATCGCCACTTTGATCACGTTGTAGAACGTGTGGAACATCGCCAACTGCGTGGGCGGTGCGTCGGGGAACATCGCCTCGAACAAGTACCCGAAGGTGAGCCCGTCCTTGATCGCGCCCATGATCCCGCCGAGGATCAAAAAGACCACCGCGCCGAACGCGTTGAAGAAAAGGTGGATCACGGCGACTCTTTTAGCGTCCGCGCTCCCGCCGATGGAGGCAAGGATGGCGACCACGCCGGCGCCGATGTTGGAGCCCATTACGATATAAATACCCTGATCGAGAGAGATCAGCCCGGAAAAGACCATGGTGATAAGAATGGACGTCACGACCGAGGAGCTCTGCAATATCGCGGTGACGAGCGTCCCGATCAAAACGAGCAGTATGGGGTTCGTAACAGAGGAGATAAAGGACCGCAAACCGTCCATTTGCGCAAAATCGGACATGGAGGAAGACATCAATTCCAGCCCGACGAAGAGCAGTCCGAACCCCGCCACGATCGCGCCGATCTTTTGCAAAAGGTCCTTTTTGGCAAACAGCATCACGAAGGCGCCCACGCCGGTCAAGGACATAAAGACGATGGTGGAAGTGATCCCGCCCGACCCGAAGGTCCCCAAGGCGACGATCTGTCCGGTGATGGTGGTACCGATATTGGCGCCGAAGGCGATAGTGGAGCCTTGCACAAGGTCCATGAGTCCGGCGTTAATGAACCCGATGACCATGACCGTCACCGCGCCCGACGACTGGATCACCGCCGCGGCGAAGGCGCCCAGCCCCGCTCCGAGGAGTTTACTCTTCGACGTCCGCGAAAACAGGTTCTTTAATCCGCCGCCGCTCATCGCCTCGATGTTGCGCGACAAGAGGCGTACCGCCAGCAAAAAGACCCCTACGCCCGCCAATAATCCCATGATTGCCAAAGCTATTTGTTCCGCCACGTTCGCTCCTTTTTTCGGGTCTCTCCCGATCCTTATTTTTCCCGGGGCGTGCCCGTCATAACCCTATCGACCGACGGTCGCCGTAAAAAAGTCCACCGTCACTTTTATTTGCGTCGCCCGATCCACCGAGGGCGACCCGTCGCCCTTTTGCGCGCCGTAAAAGCCGAAGTGCCCGTGGCATCCGCCCTCGACGACGCACTCGAAGAACCGCCCCTCGGGATAGTACGCTTTGCTCGCCTCGTACTTGTCCCTCTTCATGACCCGATACTCGCTCCCGTAGACGGAAATCACGTCGAGCTCCGTCCCGGACAGGTCGTCGGCGGCATAGGAGCCGAGTAAAAGCAACCCGGCAAAGTCTCCCGCGTGAGCGGAGGCGTAGTGCGCCGCCATGCTCCCGCCGAGAGAGTGCCCGCCGATATACCACTCGGTCACTTCGGGGAATTTCTCCCGCAGTCCGCTCGCCGCGTTGGGCTTGAGGACGGCGAGGTTAAAGGGCATTTTGACAAGGAGTCCGAGGTACCCCCGTTCGGCAAACGCCGCCATCAAAGGCTCGTATGCATTATACTCCACTTTGCCGCCGGGATAAAAGATCAGTCCCGCTTTGACTTCCTCTCCGCGGAAGACTTCCACGCCGCCGGAGATCGTCTCTTTGGTGACGGTCGGCTTTTCGGCAAGGTACGCCTTGATCGCCTCTCCGTCCGCGTGATAGTACACGCCCGTATAGATAAAAAACGCCGACGCCGCGATCACCGCGACCCCAAGTATCGAGATCAGCGCGATCAGCAGCCCTTTTTTGGTTTTTGTTTTTGCGTTCGTTTTCATGTCGTCTCCCGATCATCAGTATATCATATGTACGCCAAAATCCCAAAAGCTTTTCGCCGATCGCAAAAACTCTCCGTATCCCGTCTCTCGTTTGACCGCCGAAAAAAAAGGTGGTATCATACTAAGGAAAAACGCTTGGAGGCAAGGTATGAGACTTTTGATCGCGTCGGACATACACGGCTCCGCCACCTATTGCGACAGGCTCTTGTCGCGGTACGAGGCGGAAGGGGCGGACCGCCTGGTCCTGCTCGGTGACATCCTGTACCACGGACCGCGCAACGGACTCCCGGACGGCTATGATCCGAAAAAAGTCGCCGATCGGCTCAACGCCTACGCCGAACGGATCCTCTGCGTCCGCGGCAACTGCGACTCCGAAGTCGATCAGATGGTCCTCGCCTTTCCGGTGCTGTCCGACTACGCGACGGTCCTGACCGATAAGGCGTGCCTGTATCTGACCCACGGACACGTCTACAACATAGAGGCCCCGCTCCCCGTCCCGAAAGGCTCCGTCGTCCTCTCCGGGCACACCCACGTCCCCGCTTGCCGCGAACAAAACGGCGTCTATTATCTCAACCCCGGCTCGGTCTCCCTCCCCAAGGGCGGAAGCGCGCGCGGATATATTTTGTATATGGACGGGACCTTCTTATTCAAGTCCCTCGACGGGGAGGTCCTGCATACCTTTTCTTCCGAAAAACCCGCGCAATAATTCTTGCGCGCGGATTCGGTAAAAAAATTGACTTTGTCAAGAGAATTGTCTATAATAGAGACGGACTCAAAAATCAGAGTCCCCGAATCATAAAAAAATAATCATTTTTTGGAGGTTAGCACACATGGCAACAGTAAAAGTAGGCATCAACGGCTTCGGCCGTATCGGCAGACTCGCTTTCAGACAAATGTTCGACGCGGAAGGATACGAGGTCGTCGCGATCAACGATCTTACCGACGCGAAAATGCTCGCGCATCTTCTGAAGTACGACTCCGCTCAGGGCAGATATAAGTACGCGGAAGAAGTCAGCTTCGAGACGTACGAGGACGCTGCGGAAAAGGCTCCTAAGGGCGCCGTCATCGTCAAAGGCAAAAAGATCTCCATCTATGCCGAAAAAGACGCGAAGAACATCCCCTGGGGTGAGCTCGGCGTAGACGTCGTGCTCGAATGCACCGGGTTCTATACCTCCAAAGCGAAGGCGCAGGCTCATATCGACGCCGGCGCGAAGAAGGTCGTCATCTCCGCCCCCGCCGGCAACGACCTCAAGACCATCGTCTACAGCGTCAACGAAAAGACCCTGACCGCCGAAGACAAGATCATCTCCGCCGCTTCCTGCACCACCAACTGCCTCGCTCCTATGGCGAACGCCCTCAACAAGCTCGCCGAGATCAAGAGCGGTATCATGACCACCGTCCATGCGTACACCGGTGACCAGATGGTCCTCGACGGTCCGCACAGAAAGGGCGACCTGCGTCGTGCAAGAGCCGCCGCGGTCAACATCGTCCCCAACTCCACCGGCGCCGCCAAAGCGATCGGCTTGGTCATCCCCGAACTCAACGGCAAGCTCATCGGCTCCGCTCAGAGAGTCCCCGTCTGCACCGGCTCCACCACCCTTTTGGTCGCCGTCGTGAAAGGTAACGTCACCAAAGAAGACATCAACGCCGCTATGAAGGCCGCTTCCAGCGCCTCCTTCGGCTACACCGAAGAGCCCCTCGTCTCCTCCGATATCATCGGCATCACCTACGGCTCTCTCTTCGACGCCACCCAGACCATGGTCAAGTACATCGAAGAGACCGACGAGACCGAAGTCCAGGTCGTCGCTTGGTACGACAACGAGAACTCCTACACCTCTCAGATGGTCCGCACCATCAAGTACTTCGCCAACATCTAAGCGAACGTATACGAATACGACAAAAGAGCCCTTCCCGCAAAGGAAGGGCTTTTTCTTTCTGGTGAATTATACTTTCAAGTGCAACACCCAAAAAAAAGGAGTTCATACAAAGACTGCTGTATAATGTAGTTACCACAAAAACAAAAAAACCGCTCGCTTTGAGCGTCTTTTCTATGTGGTGAGTAAAGATGTGCGTAAAACGAATATTTGTCTTAACTTAATTATACTTTTTCTAAAATACTGTCGCTAAGTAGAAAATCAAACACATTGATTTTCTTATAGCCGTTTTCAAGATTTACAAACGGATCGTCGTCCATCGTAATGACGATTTTTTTGTAGCCGTCGTCTAACCCATAGAAAGAGGAAATTTCTTGCTCCTGTTTCGCCGGATCGGACAAAGTATACGCGACCTGAATATAATATAGATTGCTATCGTCACGAGCGATAAAGTCTATCTCTTTGGCATTGTTTTTGCCGATGTCAACGGTATATCCGCGCCGGATCAAATCGAGATAAATGATATTTTCAAGGGAGTGGGTTATCTCTATTTGTCGGTAATTCAGCTTGCTGTTTCTTATGCCCAAATCGCAAATATAGTATTTATTTTGCGTTTTCAGATATTGTCTATCTTTTATATCGTATCGCTGCGCCTTATAGAACAAAAAGGCGTCGCAAACGTACTCTAAATAATTGCCGACCGTATCGTGCGTGACCTTGCTATAACCGTTGCTTTTTAGCGTATCTGCGATCTTGTTGGCACTGACGTAAGAACCGATATTGGAGCATAAGAAATCGATAACCGCATCGAATAAGTTGTCTTGTCTGATACCGTGGCGATCGATTATATCTTTGCCGACGACGGTATTGCAGATCATTTTCAAATATTCGACCTTATTCTTATTTTCATTCTCCGAAAGCAAATACGGAAGCCCGCCGTACAGTAAGTAGTTATTAAAACATTGCCGTTTATCTCCGCCATAATAAGCATAAAATTCGGCAAACGACAGCGGATATACTTTTATTTCAATGCTCCGCCCGCGCATTTTTGTATTGATATCT
Organism: Clostridia bacterium; assembly: GCA_017476265.1. Lineage (GTDB taxonomy): Bacteria > Bacillota > Clostridia > Christensenellales > DTU072 > CAG-1782. The sequence continues at coordinate 8,281 of JAFVAC010000066.1, read as the reverse complement.
TTGGATAGAAGTTTTGAATTAGAACCGGTGATATAAACGTCACAATTATAATCAACGCGCAATCCATTTACCACGTCTTCAAATCCATCGACAAATTGTATCTCATCGATGAAAACATAATACCGTTCCTCATCGGCAATCTGCTTTACGATCGCATTATAAAGCGCGTCGGAATTACGCAAACTCTCGTTCATTTTCGTTTCGAGATTGATTCTTATTATATGATCCTTGTTGATCCCGATTGCTATGAGATAATCATAATAGATATCAAAAAGCAATACCGATTTCCCGCAACGACGGATACCGGTGATAACTTTTATTATATCTTTGTCTTTTTGTCCAATTAGTTTATCCAAATAGGCTTGTCTTGGAATATACATACCGGATCCTCCCTGTCATATATAACATTCTACTCGCAAAACTTTTGTTTGTCAATATGTTTCGCGAGTGCCGTAAGCTCGAAATGATCGTGTTTGCGAATCCATTGGCTTAATACCTTTTCTTCCGCATTTCGTTTACCTCGTCAGATTTGCGCAAAGCGCAAATTTACGAACTTACTCGCCTATCGGCGAGATGATTCGCCCTACTGTTTGTTACGCCACATAAAAAAGACACTCGTAGTGAGTGCCTTTTTTATGTGGTGGGCAACAAAGCGCCTAAAACGAATAAATGTTGAATAAGAATCAATTTCCCTTTTTACAGTAAGAAACTAATCTTTTAATAGCGCGCATATCGCTAGGAATTTGGGATAAAGGTTTAGCCTTCGAAAATCGCCCAGCTGTATTGCGCCATATATTCGCCGCGATACATACGGATGGCGTCCGGGTTGTCTTTTCGGTATTCGTACGCGTCGCAGTCGATTTTGTTTACGTCGACAAAACACTCGTTTCGGCGTTTGATAAAGACGTCTTCGGCGTCCACGGCTTTCAGCGAGGCTTGAATATCGGCGATCAGATTGCGGAAATAAGATTTCTTATCCTCTTCCCACAAAATGGCGTTGAGTTCGTTGACGTTGACGGCGGCGCCTTCTCGGTCGATAAGATAGGCGAAGAGTTCTTTGCTCTTTTTTCGCGAAAACTTCACGGGCACGCCGCCGGAGAACACTTCGAAGTTGCCGAAGCATTTGACTTGCAGTTTTTTGGTCGATTTCAGTTCCACGGGGTACCGTAGCCCGTCCAGTTCTTCCTGTATTTTTTCAAGGTTGACGGGTTTGGTAACGTAGCCGGAAGCGTGTAATTTGTATGCGTCCAAAGCGTACTCGTTGTAGGCTGTGACAAAAATAACGTTGACCTGCGGATTGACGGTTTTTAACTTTTTCGCAAGCAGTATGCCGTTAATGACGGGCATATTGATGTCGAGGAAAGCAATATCCACCGGCGTTTCTTTATTTTCTTCCCACGCAAGGACGGGATTGGCGTAGGATAAAAAAACATTATCCGCAGGGAGCGCTTTTTTGACGGCTTCCGTCAAACGAAGGAGTTGGAGTTCTTCATCATCAACGAGCAGTATTCTCATTTTGCGTTCTCCTTGGGGAATTTGACGGTGACGGTCGTGCCTGCCCCGATTTCGCTTTTTACGGCAAGGTCAGCGCCACACATTTTCGCCAAACGGTACTGTATGTTTTTCAGTCCAAAGTGTTTGTTCGCATCGAAGTCCACGTCGCTTATGGAAAATCCGACGCCGTCGTCCGCTATCTCTACGACGTAGGAATTGTCCGTTTCGTACGTCTTGACCGACAGCGTTCCGCCCTCTATTTTTTTCAAAATACCGTGCTTGACCGCATTTTCCACGACAGGTTGTATTGTCAAAGGTGGGAGCATAAAGTCAGTCGTTTGGATGCCGAAATCGACGTTTAGTCTGTCGCCGAAACGCATTTTTTCAAGGGCGACGTAGGTCTTGATATGTTTGAGTTCGTCCTCAAACGGCACGCACTTGACCTCGGTAAGTGACGACAAGTTCATCCGGAGATACTCTGTAAAGTCGTCGAGTGCCGATTGCGCCTTGTTGGGGTCGATGGGGATAAGCGTGGAGATCGAGGAGAGAGAATTGTAGATAAAATGCGGCTGTATCTGCGACAACATGATCTTTATCTGCGCCTCTTTGTTCTTTTCTTCCTCTTTGGCGAGGTCGATGTTCTTCTGAACGCTCAAAAACAGGAACAAAACTTCTATGGATACGATGATGGAAAGGTATCCGATGGCGTACCCTTTGAAAAGGTTTTGTAAAATGATGGCTACAAGCGGCAAAAGGCAATATAAACAAAACGCCGTCTTCTCCCGTACGTTGAGCTTTTTATTCGTGACGGAAAGAATAAAGATAGTTACGAACATGACGAACTGATACCCTTGGCTAATAATCATCGTCTTGCTACGCAGGTATTCGCCGTTTTCCGCCGTAAAGAAAATGCCCGTAAAGATATTGACGATATCCAGTACCGCAAAAATCGAAAACACCGTGAGATTAAGAATGGATACCGCCTTTTCTTTCTTCGGGTCTATATCCATATAGTTACGCGCGTAACGGTACAAAAGGAAAACTTCCAGGTTGTTCATGATGTAGAACGTCGTATAAAATGCAATAACGTAGGCGTTATTCGTCAGATAGAAGGATTTTACGAGGGTGAAAGTAAGATAGGTCGCAAAGTGTATGATGGTGAATATGAAAAAGTTCAAAAGAACCTTTTCGTCCTTCCTCTTTTCCTTTTTTACCAAGATATTGGCGACGTGTATAATGAGAATCAATATCCCGATAATGCACACCGACGCATTAAATACACTGTTATTGCTCATAGTTCGTTCATCAGTAAGAACTCTTTCAGTTTGATATGGCGCACGACGCTTGTCGAATAGTCCAGTTCGTCATTGGTGATGATTATTTTTTGCGATAATTCGTCTATGCCTTTGAACGCGCCGAACTCGCGATTGTATGCTTTTTCATCGAGGACGCTATACGCTACCTGAATGAAATATTTTTTGTTGTTCTTTTGCGCGAGAAAATCTATCTCTTTTCCATTATTATCATAGACGAAAAGCGTATAACCCATATAAACGAGCTCGTTATAAACGACGTTTTCAAGGTTGTGCGTCAGGTCGTATCTGCCGTCGAGACAACGGATAGAGTTAAAGCAAACGTCCTCGTTATATATTTTTTTGTAATACGCAAGTTCGCGTTTCGTCTTCGTGCTGTATTGCGGAATGGACTCGACGATATACGCCTCTTCAAGATATCCCAGGTATTTCATAACCGTCGTCAAAGAACATTCGCTATGCTCGTTTTTGATATAGTCTTTGATGGAATTGGCGGAATAGATCCTGCTGTTGGAACGAAGAACGTAGTTGACGATGCTCTTAAAAAGTTCGACTTTGCGGATTTTATACCGGTTGATGAGGTCGTTTACGACGATCGTTTCATCCAAATCATTCAAGTATGCTTGTTGCGCCTCGGTTGAGTCAAACTCAAAGCGCTTCGGGAATCCGCCCCACACGAGATAGTCCATGACGGAACAAGTTTTGCCCAGTTGCGCGCAATACTCCGTTATTTCTTTGTAAACGAACGGCCTTACGTGAAAGGATACGTATCTGCCGCTCAATTCTTTCGTGAACTCTTTGGAGAGGAGTTTTGAGTTGGAGCCGGTGATAAACAAAGAATTGTCGAGACGAAGCGTCTTGCAGGCTTCTTGCCACCCGTCAAGGTTTTGGATCTCGTCAAAGAAAAGATAGCATTTGCCGGATTTTTTATTTTCATCCACGTATTTTATCAAATCGTCAGCGGTTTTTATGGAAGAATAAACCCGTCTGTCTTCAAAATTGAGATAGATGACGTTGTTTGTTTTTTGAATAATTTCAGTTTTTATCTGCTCCAAAATGACAGACTTGCCCGAGCGTCGGATCCCCGTGATGATTTTTATAAGGTCGGAATCAAAAAACGCTCTTATAGGCACAATATAGTGTTCGCGATCGATCATATTTCACCTCGTTACAAACATATTATACTGGAAGATTTTTTCAAAGTCAATAAAATCTTTCACTACTACTGGAAGATTTTGCGTATTTTTGTCAAATCTTTCAGTAAATCAATTCCTCACTCCTCATTCCTAATTCCTAATTCAAAAACCTGCGATCTGCGCAGGTTTTTGTTGCACTTCTGTTGCACTCCGTTTGTTATGATAACTCTGTATCTTTTTTTTACAAAAAAGAAAACTCTTTATAAGGAGAAAAAACTATGGTACAAACGAAACGAAAAACAAACGTGATCGCCTTGGCGATCGTACTGAGCCTCGTGTTCGTGTTCGCGTTGTCGGCGGTGCTTTTTGCCACGCCCGCGACCGACACGGCGTATGCGATAGATGACGTTGCCCAGTTTCACTTCTATGGCATATCGGGTACCGGGTCAAAAACCGATGGTGGTATCACGTTCAATTATTCGGGTAGCTACTATGTCCCCGGCGGCACATCTTGTATTGTTCTCGATGCGGGCCAATCGTTTACTTTGACTGTGAGCAACTCCGCTCTCCAAAACAAAAATATCACCAAGGTAAAGTATTCGTTGACCGAAGATTATGCTTCCGGTGCCGGGACTGGTACTATTTCGGCTAAGTTGATGCGTGGCTCCACAACAAAAGCAACGGGTACGTCGAAATCGAGCGGCGTTGATATTAGCGGTAGCGGAAATTTGACGTTTACTATCACCAATAGTAATAAGTCCGATCGGTCAAAAGCATATCGTTTCAGCACCAACTTCACGTTAATGGCCCCCTCTCAAGTTGCTGTTACGGTCGGTGCGGGTACGGGCGTCAAAGAAGTGTTCTTGTCCTCTGCGCAAAGCGGCAGTCCTGTCGCTGCAAGCGGGAGCAAGTTTGCCGAGAATACGACCGTGTATGCGTTTGCCAAATTAGCCAAAGGCTACCAAGCCCAATCCGGATGGGGGTTGGTATCGGGTAACGAAAACAGCGAAGACGCCGTATATAGGACCGGTTCCAAAAAGATTACGACCAGCAGCAAAGATTTCGGCACTATCAATGCTGCCATTAAGACTCGAACGATTGCTCTCAACGGCAACGGTATCGAAAACGATACGAGCATTACTTTGGTTTACGACCAAGCAAATTCGGCGGGTGCCTTGGTGCGCGACGGATATTATTTCTTGGGCTGGAATACCAATGCGGAAGGAACCGGAACACCCTACGGAAACAGCGAGGGTGCGTCTTTGACTAGCGAACAAGTAAACACGATCTTAGATGATGCGTCGATCACTGCTTTTTACGCGATGTGGCGGGCAGACAAAAATACGGTCATCGCGCTTATTGAAGCGATCGGCGACGTGGAATACACACAGGCGTGCAAAGACAAGATCGACGAAGCGAGAAACGCGTATGGTTTCTTAAGCCCCGAAGATCAAGCGCTCGTCACCAACTACAGCGACCTGGAAGCCGCGGAAGCGATCTACGGCGGAATGCAATCCGACAAAGAAGCGCTTGACACGTACAAGACCGAGAAAAAGGGTGTAGCCGACGGACTTGCGGAGGCAGGCGACAGCGCGGCTTGCGAAGACCTGATCGCGGAAGCCAAAACCGATATCGACGCGGTAGTTTACGATTGCACCAAGACCCTTGACGAAAACAAGGCGGTGGTCGACGCTATTCTTGCCGACCTTGCGGACGCGCTTGCATTGCAACGCGACAACGAAGCCGCGGACGCGGTAGATGCGCTTATCGACGCGATCGGCAACCCCGTTACGCTTGCTGACAAAGACGCCATCAATGCGGCGAGAGAGGCTTATGACGTGCTGACCCCCGCGCAAAAAGCTCTTGTGGACGATCTTGCAGACCTTGAAGACGCGGAAGCAACGTACTCGGAACTGGAAGCCGCCTATCATGCGGCAAGAGCGCTCGTCGGGGACGGTAGTTTGGAGAATCCCTATCTCATCGAAAGGGTGGAGCAACTGGAACACTTCCGCGATATCGTTCTCGGCGCCAACGGCGAAACGCAAAACAGTGAGGCGTGCGTGGTTTTGACCGCGGATATTGACCTCGGAGGTTCGGTAGACAACGTTTGGACGCCCATAGGCGGACAAAACTCTCTTGCCTATCTCGGCACTTTTGACGGACGAGGACATACGATCACCGGGCTGTACGCTTCGGGTGAAAATACCATCGGTCTCTTCGGTCGTGTCAATGGTGGCGGCGTGGTCAAGAATCTGACCGTTTACGGTACCGCTATCGCGACGAATACGGGTAATTATCAGGGTGGTGTTGCCGGTATCGTTGGTTATTTGAACGGCTCGGTCATCAACTGCCACAACTACGTCATCGTCACCGCGACGAACGAGGGACGATGGAAGGGCTACGCGGCAGGTATTGTCGGGCAGATGGTATCCGAAAACGCTGTTGTATCCAATTGCAGCAATTACGGTACGATCTACAGTAATTCTGCCACTGTGGGCGGCATCGTCGCTCAGATCTACGACGGCACGGTCACCAACTGCTACAACTTTGCTTCCGTTACCGGTACCGAATATGTCGGCGGTATTGTGGGTAGCGCCGGGTCTTCCTCGACTGTATCCTACTGCTTCAACTACGGAGCGGTGAATGCGACGAGCCAAGCGCCCGCGGGCGGCGTTGCGGGCTACTCGGTCCCCGGCGGTAGCGGCGCTGCCACTTTTGGTGCCAACTACTATCTTACCGGGCGCCTTACTGTCAATAGCGTTGCGCAAAATGGCGGTATCTGTGCTTACAACGAGACGACCGAAGATTGGGACTACAAAGATATAGAGGGTCAATTGGAACCGTTGACCGAGAACAAAATGAGAGATCAAGCGAGTTTTGTCGGTTGGGATTTTGACGATGTCTGGACAATGGGTAACGATCACCCCGTATTCTATGATAGCGGGATACGTATCTGCGGTTCCATCGTTGACAATTTCGTTACGTCGGGCGAAGGTTGGAGTTTCGATAAAGCGACAAAAACTCTGACCCTTACTGATTTCCGCTTCGAAGGCGATGGAGCGATTTTCGACGGGAACAAAAACGCCGTTATCTTCTATCAGGGAACGGAAGGGTTAAACATCGTTTTAGTAGGTGAGAACATCATCGAAAATACGTTTGACGACGACCAAAAGAACATTTACGGTATTTACTCCAACGCCACGCTTACGATCGGCGGAGAAGGCAGTCTGGACGTGTCCGTGACGGGCAAAGGTGGGCATACTTTCGCTATTGGCAGCATGAGTACGCTAACGCTTGACGCGGCGGCGATCACGGCGACGGGCGGCCCTGCGAGATTCAACTCCATAGGTCTTTATGCCAACTACGACGGTATTCTTATCAACAGTGGCGCGGTCACGGCGACCGGCGGAACGTCCGATAATAATTACAGTTACGGTATTTGGAGTTACGGCGCGGATGCGTCGAGCGGAACGGCAGGCACTGTGATCGCAAAGGAAGTCGAGTCGGTTACCGCGAAAGGCGATACCATGGCGATCTGCTGGGGCGTAAACACCGAAATCGGCGGCTTGGGCGTGGAGTACGACGATCAGATCGCATCGGAAACGGAGATTCTTCCGGACAACTACGTTTATTCGAGCAGTCCCATCGAAGGTATATTCCGGCTTCAAGAGATCCGTCTCATCGGTATCACCGTGGACGACGTTATCGCTTTGATCAACGCTATTCCCGATCCCGTAGTTTACACCCAGGATTGCAAAGACGCTATCGACGAAGCGCGCAAAGCGTACGAAACTTTGGGAACGGATGAAAAAATACTCGTTACCAATTACGACGACCTGACCGATGCAGAATCGATCTATAACGGTATGCAAAGCGACAAAGAGTCGCTCGACTTGTACAAAGATACGAAAAAAGGCGAAGCGGACGATTTGGCTCTTGAAGGCGACAGCCCCGCTTGCACAGACCTGATCTCGGATGCAAAAGACGCTATCGACGCGTTAAGCTACGATTGCACCAAGACTCTTGACGAAAACAAAGCGATCATCGACGGTATAATCGCCGACCTTGCAAACGCACTTGCTCTGCAACGTGACAAAGAGGCTTTCGAAGCGTATAAAGTTCCTTCGAAAGAAGCTGCGGACGAGCTTGCTCTGGAAGGCGACAGCGCCGCTTGCACAGACCTGATCTCAGATGCAAAAGACGCTATCGACGCGCTGAATTATGATGAAGAAAAGGCTTTGGCTGAAAACAAAGCGATCATCGACGGTATAATCGCCGACCTTGCGGACGCACTTGCTCTGCAACGCAACAAAGAGGCTTTCGAAGCGTATAAAGTTC
>JAFVAC010000006.1 GCA_017476265.1 Clostridia bacterium | reverse complement strand
TTTCCTGTCGCGCCGTTCTCCGGAATATGACTAAAAGAGAACCACCCCTTCTGCCACGCGCCGGGATCGTTCTCCATACTCTCTAAAAGAGAGTTCAACATCTCTTGCCGTTTTCCTTCTACGACTTCTTTATACGACTTGTCAGCCATTCTTTTTCTCCTGCTCGATGACGTATATTACGTCCGCGTCGTCGCCGTTCTCAAACTCTTCGTCCGGCGTGGAATCGCCGAAGGTCGTGTTCAAAAACTCGCTCAAAGGAAGACCGTTCAGATCTTCGTCGGTTATGGTCAGACGTTCCAATTTAGCCATTCTTTGCCCCCTTCGCGTTCTCTACAGTGGATAACTCTTCGGGTTTCCCTGCGGGAGATAAAAACTGTATTTCATCGGCGATCAGTTCCGCCATATAGCGATGTGTCCCGTCCGCCGCGTCGTAGTTTCTCATCTGCATACTGCCGCTAATAAGAACCTTGCTCCCTTTCTTGAGATACTTCGCGCACGTGTCCGCAAGCCCGCGCCACGCGACCACCGGGAAGTAGTCGGTTTCTTGCTTTTTATCCCCGACCTTCGGACGGTTTACCGCCACGATGAAGTTCACGACGGAACAGTCGTCTTTGTTTTCCAGTACCTTTTTTACCGGATCCTTCGTTAAGTTTCCCAAGATGATTATTCTGTTCATTTCTCTATCTCCTTTTAGGGTTAAAATCGCGCTTGAAAACACAAGGGAGAATGTCGCGCTTCGCTTTGCACGTCGCTACTTTAATAAGTAGTTAGTGCTTCTAAATCAACTCTTTCTTTGTGTTTTCTTTTAATAATTTCGCACTTGATTATTTAGTATTTTCTTTTTAAGTTTTTTCTTGTTGCGGTTCAACCGTCAACGGTTCAGCCGTCAACGGGTTACCCGTCAACGGTTTATCCATAAACGGTTTATCCGTCAACGGTTAATCCGTCAACGGTGGTATATTGACTTGATAATCGTACCCGGAGAAATGCCCCTTTTCGTCTTGTGTTCTTACCCTCGAAAGGTAGCCGAGTTTTTCCAAAAACTGTACGCTTGTTTTCACCGCGTCGCGCCCTTCGCCACGCTCTGATTCAGCCACGATTCTTGATAAACCTTCGATACTGAAGTCCCACCCGGACGGCAGACTGACAATAGTCGCCAAAACTCCGCGGCTTCTGAAATCCAAACGCGGATCTATAAATACCTCTTGCGGGATCACAGTAAACTTCTCTTGGTAAATGTTGATTAGTTTGGACATCTGATTATCTCCTTTTTCACTTTGTCCTGTTAGGGTGTTCCCCCTCGCGGACGGCTCACCCCCTTCTTTTCGTATAAACGAAAAAAGACCTATGCCATACACATAGATCTTTGATTTTTTTTGATTCGGTGAACTATACGTATGACACTCTGCAGAATGTCAGAGTTCACCGACTTACTAACTTGTTTTATCTACGATAGTAGAAATTGGTAAAAACCGGTGAACCCGTTCATTCACCTAAATTTTACACTAACTTTTACAAAATTCGCCTTTTATGAAAAAACCGCCCGGTGTGCTTTGCCGGACGATCTTTTTTCGTTTTTCAATACTTTTTTCAGTTACCGTTTTTCTTCTTGCTCTCTCTTGACAAAGCGAATGGAGGAAAAACGCTTCAAAAGAGACCACCCGCCCATACGAAGCTCGTGTCGCTCGACGACCAGTATGGACATCGCCTCCCCAAAGGTCACCGTTGTGGCAATATCGAGGACGTATAATACGATCTCCTCCGCTTTGCTCGCAAGTCCTACTCCCCATACCGCCCCTGCCCGGTCGATAGGTTCAAGGTCATTTTAGCGCGCGCCCATACCGCCGCCGCCGAATCCGCCGCCACCGCCGGAGAAGCCTCCTCCCCCGTGCGACCCGCCGCCGGAGCCGAACTTTTTAGCGGCGGAGACCATATTGGCTTGCCGCTGCAGATTGTGGACGTTCTGCGTGACGCTCCTGACCGAGGAAGCGAATCCGAAATGGGTCCGCATCCGCACGCTCGGCGACATCAGATACAGAATGACGAAGGCGTCGTAGCGGTCCGTACTGCCGTAGCCCTCCACCATCCGTCTGTACTCGGGATAGGCGATCTCGAGCTGTTTTGCCACCTCGTCGGCTATGCCCATCGCCGTCGCGTAGACCATATACTCTTCCCACAGGACGAGCTGAGGCAGTTCGTGCTCCTTCATATTGGAGAACTCGATCATAAAGCGCCCCAACGCGTTGAAGTCGTCGTAGTGCTTCTGCCCGACGTCGGTAAGCGGAGTCTTTTTGAAGTGCAACGCGACAAACATTACCAATCCGGAGACGATGAAAGCGCCGCCGGAATAGGGCAGGAAGAAAGGTATGATCTGAACAAATACCGCGTTTACGACGAACACTAAGCCCAAAAAGATGAATCCGAAGGCAATCTTGGTAAATGTATCCTTGACGGAATTCTTTCTCGGATAGCACCCCATCCCCTCGGTCATTCCTTTGCAAGCGCGCTTGAACTCATCGATCCGGGAGGCAAAGTGCGCGTAGTGCGCCTTGGCGTACTTCTCGAACTGCTTCATCGTGAACGCTCCGCTCTTGCCGGTCTCCTGCAAGAGGTCGTACACGACCTTTTCGTGCCGTCTGAGTCCGTCGGTATTGACCGATTTGACTTGGATCTCCGCCTCTTTCTTTTTGACGCCCGCCTTAATCTCGATATATCCCCTCCTGCACAGGTCGAGGATGGTAGCGCTCATCGCGTCGGCGGGGTCGTACTTGTTTTTATAATAGTGATACAGGGGCGCGCATTCTCCCGCCGTCCAACCTTTGGGGATGTCCCTGAGGTACTCGGGGGCGTCGTCGCGCTTTTTCGGGCGAAGTTTGCTATACGCCAGGACGACGAGCGCCGCGGCGCCGAGGACGGCGACGGCGATCAGGACGTAGTCCACGATCGTGGCAATTTGCGCGATCTTCAGCTTGCGCAGATACTCGGTCTGCCACGCGGTCTCCTCTTTCTCCACGTCGGAAGCGGAGAAAGAACTCTTTTTGGCGAGGTCTCCGTACCCTGTTGACGGCAAGAGCAGTCGGGTCTCGAGATAGGTCTCCGCCGGCAATTCCTCGCACAGATACTGCGCGTAGGAGACGGTGGCGCCTTCGGGCAGGACGCCGCTGGCATTCCCGCTGTCGATATGGGTCCAGAGCATCACGTCGTCGGTGGAGACTTCGGCAAAATGCACTTTGGCGGTGATCTTTTCGCAATAGAGGGTATTGCTCTCGTCCACGAACTTGTAGTACAGTCCCACCGTATCCGTGCCGTAAGCGATCAATACGTTACTTAACGTGTACGAGAATCGTATCGTCCGGGTCCCGGAGGAGAACAGCGGCATAAACACGCCGATCTCCATCGTTCGGTAGCCGTCGTAATAATAGCCGTTTCCGGCGACGTCTCTCTTATCGCGGGTGGAATAGACGTCGTCGGCGTTTTTATAGATGACGCCGTAGTCCGTCGCGTCCACGGAGACGGTGAGGTCGGACATGACGGACGTCTTCTTGTACGCTTCGTCATAGAGACTGATCTTTTTATAATAGTTCCACCACTCGTCGCCCCGGTAGGAGAAGTTGACGACGTGAGTCTCCACGACGTTCACGCTCCCGTCGGCATTCATCGTCAGATCGACGTCCAGCGACTTCAGATACGGATTGGTCTCCTGTCCGCAAGCGGTAAGAGACAGCAACAATACGAAAAAGAGGCAGAGTAAAAGCAATACTCTGCCCGTCTTCGGTAAGACAAAATCGAATCGTTTCATTCTACTTTCCTTCGGGACGAAGAACTCAGAAAGAGACCTTCGGCGCCTCTCTGGTGTACTCCTCCGCCTCGAAATACTTCTCGATCTTGAACTTGGAGGGGTGCTTATGCGCGACGATACTGGAGGGGAACTTTTCGATCAACTCGTTGTTCTTCTGCACGGTGTCATTGTAGAACTGTCTTGCGGAAGAAATCTTGTTTTCCACGTCCTTGAGGTCGTTTTGCAAGGATTGGAAGTTGCTGTTCGCTTTCAGATCGGGATAGTTCTCGCAAGCGACGAGGAGTCGGGAGACTGCTTGACCCAGTCCCTTGTTGGCTTCGATGGCGTCCTCGGTGGTAGCGTCGCCTGTCGCGCGGCTACGCCACATGACGACGTTCTCCAACGTCTCTTTCTCGTGCTTGGCGTACCCTTTGACGGTCTCGACCAAGTTGGGGATCAGATCATAACGCTTCTTTAACTGAACGTCGATCTGCGACCATTGATTTTTGACTTTTTGCGTGGCGCTGACCAGCTTGTTGTAGGTCTTGAACCACCATACGACGATGCCGATGACGATGGCGACGACCGCCACGACCGCAATCACGATGCCGATGATACCGCCTACGCCGAGTGCGAGTAAAGTATTCATAATAAGTACTCTCCTTATTGGTTGTTTTTATTCAGTATATACTCTTATAATCGCATTTGTCAACAAAAAACCCGACCGACCGACAATTTATGCCGTCGCCCTGTTGTCTATCGTCTCCTCTCCCTCCTCGGAAGAACAAGTTTCTTTAGTCATTTTTCCCTCTTTTGGGGTCCCTAATTCACTTTTTAAGGCCTTTAAAGTCCGCACAAGGAAAAATAACGATACGATTGCGGTACAACCTTCGGCGATCGGATACGTCCACCAGATATTGCCGATGGGGTCGAGCGTACGCGTAAAAAGATACATCGTCGGATAAACCAATACGATCAGGCGCAACAACGATATGATCGGCGGCGACCAGACTCGTCCCGCGCCCTGCAAGACTCCTTGTGCCGCCACCGATACGCCCATAAAGAGATAACTCGCTCCGCTAATACGCAAAGCGATCGTCGTGACGGCGATGAGCTCCGACTTTTTGATCTCGCCGGACTCCTCCACCGTCAGGGTGAACAGACGCGCGCTCGGCTCCGAGGCGGCGATATAGACGACCGCGATCAAGGCGGTGACAAGAAGCGTAAACAGTTCTCCGTACTTGGCGGCGGCAAGGACCCTTCGGTAGTCCCCCGCTCCCCGGTTGTACCCGACGACGGATATGAGCGTATTGCTCAGTCCGAAGGCGGCAAAGAGCGCGATCTGCATCAGTTTGTAATAGATCCCGTACCCACCGGAGAGGACCTTGGCGACGTGCTCGTCCCCGATGGTCCCGATGATCAGAAGGCACCCGAACATCGTCAAAGCGAGCATCCCCTGCATCAAAAACGCCGGCAGTCCTATGCGATAGATCCCGCCGATGACTCTCTTGTCGGGGAAGAGGCTCTTTACGCTGTTTTTTATCTCCTTATCCTTCAAAAAGTGGAACAGTAGTGCCAAGCCGAAGGAGAGAACCTGTCCGATCACGGTGGCGTAAGCCGCACCCGCTATGCCCATATGTAAGGGGTAGATGAAGACATAATCGAGCAAAATATTGGCGCCCGCGCCCGAGACCTGCGCGATCATGGAGAGGTTGGTCCTGCCGGATGCGATCAAAAAGCGCTCCGCCACCGCAAATCCTATCGACCCGATGGAGATACAGCAGACGATGGTCAGGTACTCTTTACCCATTTCCACCACCTTCGGGTCCGAGGACATCAGGCGCATATACGGTCCGGACAAAAAGAGTCCGAACAATAAAAACAGGACGAAGAAAACGCCCGCGAGAAAAAGCCCGTTGCCGACGACCTTAGTCGCCGTCTCCGACTCCCGTTTGCCCAAACTTTCGGATAAAAGCGCGTTAATGCCCACGCCCGTTCCGACGCCGACGGCGATCATAAAGATCTGCACGGGGAAGGCTGCCGACAGGGCGAGATTTCCGATCGGTCCGTCCTGCCCCATATTGATGACGAAGACCGTGTCCACCACGTTATATAACGCTTGCAGGACCATGGACAGGATCATCGGAAGCCCCATCGTCACGATGAGTTTTGGGACGTTCGCCACGCCCATTTTGTTCTCTTCGATCATAAAAACACCTCGATAGTAGCTCTTTTACACAAAAAAAGACGCAAGCCCGGTAGTCGGACTTACGTCTATCTCGTGACAACTCACTACGGACGGTATTGTAGCACGAATTTTTCTTTTTTGCAAACGAACAAAAAGTTTTTTCAAAAAAAATTCCCTTCGACGCCTTTTTATAAGTTGATTTATATTTATTAAATAGTATAAGATAGTAATATATTTGAGCTTTTAGCGGGCTGAGTCCGCAAAAAAAAGGGGGACGTATGGCATATCTGGAGTTGCGCAGGGTGAAAAAAGAGTACGTCACGCAAGCGGGACCCTTCCCGGCATTGGAGGACGTGACCTTTTCGGTGGACAAGGGAGAGTTCGTCGTCGTCCTCGGACCGAGCGGCGCGGGCAAGACCACCCTTCTGAACCTCCTCGGAGGCATGGACGTCGCTACCGACGGCGAGATCATCCTCGACGGAAAGGTCGTCTCCGCGCTCAACAAAAGAGACTTGACCAAATATCGCCGCTATGACGTCGGTTTCGTGTTTCAGTTCTATAACCTCATGCCCAATCTGACCGCCATCGAAAACGTGGAGCTCGCCACCGAGATCTGCAAGGACGCCCTCTCCCCTGCCGAGACCTTACGCGACGTGGGACTGTCCGGCAAGGAAAAAAACTTCCCCGCACAACTTTCGGGCGGAGAACAGCAACGAGTCAGCATCGCCCGCGCCGTCGCAAAAAACCCGAAGATCCTCTTATGCGACGAGCCGACCGGAGCCCTCGACTACGCCACCGGCAAGCGCATCTTGCGCCTTTTGCACGACGTGACGAAAAACAGCGAAAAAACCGTCCTCGTCGTCACGCACAATCAAGCGCTCAAGGACATGGCGGACAAAGTCGTGTATATCAAAAACGGCAAAATCGAGCGGATCGAGACCAACCTCTCCCCGTTGCCTATTGAGGAGATCGAATGGTAAAAAGAGCCGCCCTACTGTCCTCCTTGCGCCTGTTTCGGAAGCATTTCGCCCGTTTTTTGACCATAGCGGCGATTTGCGTCGTCGCCGTCGGGCTCACCTCCGGACTGGGCGAAGTGGAAGAGCAAATAAAGCACGCCGCCACCGAGGAGTATCGGGAAAAAGCTATCTCCGACCTCTATCTGAAGAGCAAGCATACGACGGGCTTTACCGACCGAGAGCAGTCCTACCTCGCATCCCGGTACGGCGAAGAGAATATTCTGTATGCCTTTTGTATGGAGTTCTTGTCCGGGGACGATCTATACCGCCTGTACGCCTTCGACTTTTCGCAAACCGAACCGAACAAAATGACCTACTATGCAGGCGGGGCTCCGACGAGCGAAAACGAAGTCGTCGTCGAGCGGGCGACGTACGGCTTGAAGTCCTACGATCTATCGGATACCGTCACGCTGTCCTTTCTGAACTTCACGAAAGATCTCACCGTCTCCGGGGTGTGTCTGCATCCTCTGTTTTTGTACGCCCGCGACAACGTAAGCTTTCAAGACCCCGATCGCTCCGTAGACTATGTGTTGTATCTTGACTACGCCTCCCTGTCCGCCCTCGCCGGGTTCGACTTCACTTGGAAAAACGACGCTTACGTCCTCTTATCCGACTCGGCGAGAGAGAAATTCGACGCTTTTTCCGATCGGTACGAAAAGATCATCGATTCCGAGAAAGAACAGTTGGAAAAAGACCTCGGGACCGACGCGGCGTCCTATCTGTCCCTTTACGAAAACATGGGGATGTTCTCTTTGGTCTCGTACGCCGAAAAGGTCGGGCTCATCACCGTCGTCTTCGTCGTATTCTTTCTTCTCATTACTCTCCTTGTCGTCTATTCGGCGATGAGTCGGCTCTTTACCGAAGAGCGGAAGGAGATCGCCTGCCAGAAGACCCTCGGCTATTCCGAATTCGACATCCTGAAAAAGTATCTCTTTTTCGACTTCGCGGCGACGGCGATCGGCGGAGCGATCGCATACGGCGTGGGACTGGTCCTCACCC
>JAFVAC010000065.1 GCA_017476265.1 Clostridia bacterium | reverse complement strand
GTCCCTGGACGAGGTCTACGGCAGAAGCGATATCATTACGTTGCACGTTCCGCTTCTGGACGCCACCAAAGGAATGATCGACAAGATCGCCCTGAGCAAGATGAAAGACGGCATCATTATCCTCAACATGGCGCGCGGAGCCCTCGTCAAGACCGACGACCTCAAGGTGGCGATCTCTTCCGGCAAGGTCAGAAAGTACATCGTGGACTTTCCCGACGAACAGACGATCAACTCCGACGGGATCATTGTCCTGCCTCATCTCGGCGCCTCTACCGAAGAGGCGGAAGACAACTGCGCCGAGATGGCGGCGAAGCAACTGAAAGCGTATATCGAAGAGGGGACGATCAAAAACTCCGTCAACTTCCCCGCGATGGAGAAACCGAGAAACGGTGATTCGCGCGTGTGCGTACTGTTTTTATCGGAGGCTCTGCCCATTGTGGAGCAACTCCCCGGAGACAAGAAAATCGCCATAAAGGGTAGCTATGGCTACGCAATAATAGATAATGACGTGCCTGTCTCGATCCCTGACGCGGAGGGGATCCTGCGCGTGCGCACGCTGTAATAATCAAAAACGGACTTAAAAGAACACCCACCGAAAATCGGCGGGTGTTCTTTTACAAAAGAGAGATGTAACAATGAAAAACAAAGTTTTGCTTACTTCAGATATTTGATCTCCAGCGTTTTCGCATGGTCGGCGAGGATGGAGTCGTACAGGTCGCGCCACACGCCGTTGTCGATGTCGAGCACGCCGAGTTCCTGCTCCAGTTTTTCCGGATCGTCGGCGTATTTTTTCTCCAGTCTCGCGGTGATACGGACGCGTTTTTTCTCCAGCCCCTCGAGCTGTTTTGCGTGCTTCTTGTTCAGTTTTTCCATGCCTTGATCGTAGAGGCGTTGCTTTTCTTCGAGGGTCAGTTCTTTTTTAGCCATAGTGCGCTCCTGTAGTACTTTTATTTTACTACTTCTCCCGATGTTTGTCAATATCTATCTTTTTTGACTTGTCGGTCGGCGGTATGCAGTAAATATCGATAAGAATGCGTAAGTTATTCCATCTCGATGGTTGCCGGGGGTTTGCTGGTCACGTCGTAGAGGACGCGGTTCACGCCCTTGACCTCGTTGACGATGCGGCTGCTGATCTTGGCGAGGACGTCGTAGGGGATCCGGGCGAAGTCCGCCGTCATTGCGTCCAGACTGGTTACGGCGCGCAAGGCGATGGCGCTGTCGTAGGTCCGACTGTCTCCCATGACGCCTACGCTTCGCATATTGGTCAGTACGGCGAAGTATTGCCAGATGTCGCGGTCGAGGTGCGCTTTGGCGATCTCGTCGCGGAGGATGAAGTCCGCGTCGCGCAATAGGTCAAGTTTTTCCTTCGTGACGTCGCCGATGATTCGCACGGCAAGCCCCGGACCGGGAAAAGGTTGACGCATGACGATCTCGTCGGATAGTCCCAGTTCTTTTCCGACACGTCTTACTTCGTCCTTAAAGAGGTCGCGTAGAGGCTCTATGATCTCTTTGAAGTCGATGACGGAGGGGAGACCGCCCACGTTCTGATGGCTCTTGATGAGAGCAGCCTCGCCGAATCCGGACTCCACGACGTCGGGGTAGATGGTGCCTTGCACCAAGTAGTCCACATGGCCGATCTCTTTCGAGACGTCCTCGAAGACGCGTATGAATTCGCTCCCGATGATCTTGCGCTTCTTTTCCGGTTCGCTCACGCCGGCGAGTTTGGTCAAAAATCGTTCTTCTGCGTCGATTTTGATCAGATTCATACCCAGTCCGTCGCGGAAGACTTTCATCACCTGGTCGGCTTCGTACTTGCGTAAGAGTCCGTGATCGACGAAGATAGACGTCAACTGCTTTCCGACGGCTTTGTGGAGGAGGGTCGCCGCGACTGCGGAGTCCACCCCGCCGCTCATCGCGCACAGGACCTTTTTGTCCCCGATCTTTTTACGCAGGGACTCGATCGTCTCGGACACGAATCCGCTCATCGTCCAGTCGCCGTTTGCCTTGCAGACCTTGTAGAGGAAGTTGTGGAGGATCTTGTTTCCGTCCACCGTGTGGACCACCTCGGGATGGAACTGTACGCCGAAGAGGTTTTTGTCCCTGTTGGCATACGCCGCGATGGGACAGCTGTCCGTCGTCGCCGTCACCGAAAATCCGTCGCCGAGGACGCTCACATGGTCGGTATGGCTCATCCAGCAAATATTCTTCTTGTCGATCCCGTCAAAAAGAACGTCGTCGGAGTAGTTGATTTCCACCTTGCCGTATTCCTTTTTGTCATTGTTCGACTTGACCTTGCCGCCGGTCATATGCGCCAGCAGTTGCGCCCCGTAGCAGATGCCGAGGATGGGTACGTTCAGCGCGAGGATCTTTTCGTCGAGGACGAGGGCGTCTTCGGAAAAGACGCTGTTCGGTCCGCCGGTCAGGATGATCCCGATGGGGTTCTTTTTTTTGAGCTCTTCACACTTTGTCGAATAGGGGAGCAGTTCGGTATAGACCCCCATATCGCGGACTCTTCGGCAGATCAATTGATTGTATTGCCCGCCGAAGTCGAGTACGACGACCGTTTGTCTTTGGTTCATATTTTGCCTCCGTGATCAGAAAAAAATTATGCTTTGGTAGAATAGTTCGGCGCTTCTTTGGTGATGGAGATGTCGTGCGGATGACTCTCGACCAAAGCGGCGCTGGTTATTTTGACAAATTCGCCTTGGGTGCGGAGTTCGTCGATGGTCCTCTTGCCGCAGTAGCCCATACCGCTGCGGATGCCGCCCACCATCTGGAAGATGATATCGGACAGATGTCCCTTGTACGGGACCCGCCCTTCGACGCCTTCGGGGACGAACTTGGTGGCGTCTTCTTGGAAGTAACGGTCTTTGCTGCCCGCTTCCATAGCCGATATGCTGCCCATGCCGCGGTAGACCTTGAAGCTGCGCCCCTGGAAGATCTCCAGTGCGCCCGGGCTCTCCTCCGCTCCGGCAAGCAGACTCCCGACCATGACGGCACTGGCGCCGGCTCCGATCGCCTTGACCATATCGCCCGAGAACTTGATCCCGCCGTCGGCTATGACGCGCTTGCCGTACTTGTCGGCCTCTTCCGCGCAGTCCATGACGGCGGTCACTTGCGGCACGCCGATACCCGCGACCACACGCGTGGTGCAGATGCTGCCGGGACCTATGCCCACTTTTACGACGTCCGCGCCGGATTTGATGAGGTCGCGCGTCGCCGCGGCAGTCGCCACGTTGCCGGCGATGATGGGTAGATCTGGGTATGCGTCTTTTATCTTTCTCACGGCGTCCAGGATCATCTGATTATGCCCGTGCGCCGTGTCCACCGCTATGATGTCCACTCTGGCGTCCACAAGCGCCTTCACACGGTCCATACAGTTCTTGCCCACGCCGACGGCGGCTCCGGCAAGTAGTCTGCCGTTTATGTCCTTTGCCGAATGGGGGTACTGGATGGACTTTTCGATGTCCTTTATCGTGATGAGACCTTTGAGCATGTAGTTCTCGTCCACGATGGGCAGTTTTTCTATGCGATGTTTTCCCAAAAGGATCTGCGCTTCCTTCAAAGTTGTCCCGACAGGGGCGGTGATGAGGTTTTCTTTGGTCATCACGTTGCCGATAGGTTGGTCAAAATTGGTCTCGAAACGCAAGTCGCGGTTGGTCAAAATGCCGACCAGTTTTCCCTTTTCGCAGATGGGTACGCCGCTTATTTTGTACTTGCGCATAAGAAAGAGCGCGTCCGTTATCATATGTTCGGGCGAGAGGAAAAAGGGATCGGTTATGACGCCGTGCTCGCTCCTCTTTACTTTGTCCACCTGGATGGCTTGCTCGTCGATGGAAAGATTTTTGTGTATGATCCCCAGTCCGCCTTCGCGCGCCATGGCGATCGCCATGCCCGACTCCGTCACGGTGTCCATCGCCGCGCTCAATATCGGTATCTGCAGACGGATATTTTTTGCCAGCTCCACACTCAGATCCACGTCTTTCGGGGTGACCGTAGAGTGCTGCGGGATCAGCAATACGTCGTCAAAAGTAAGTCCTTCTTTAATAATCTTTGCCATAAGACCCTCCTTTGTTGTATTACTTATAGATTATAAAGTAAATATTTAAGTGTTGTCAAACGTGTCGGGGACGAAAGTCTCTTTCGGCGCGGTGTTTTTCGATTTTCGGTCTTCCGATCCGACAGGAGGGGACAAGATTTTACAACGTAAGCCTGAATCTGACTCACGCGTTCGTTTTATAATCGTCGTATGGGAAGAAGAATCATTTTTACCGGCGGGAAAGGCGGCGTGGGCAAGACGACCGTCACCGCCAACGTGGGCAGAGCCCTTGCTCGCACGGGCAAACGAACCGTCCTCATCGACGGAGACGTGGGTCTGAACAACCTCGACGTCGTCCTCAATGCCGAAGACAAGATACTCTACGACGTGGGGGACGTCGCGCGCGGGAGAGCGACGATCAAGCAGAGTTTGGTCGACTTGGATGAGAACCTCTCGCTTTTACCGTCGGTGACGGCTTGTTCGGCGTTCGTGACGAGAGAGATCTTTTCGGAGATCTGTAAGCAGCTTTCCAAAGACTTCGACTATGTCCTCATAGACAGCCCGGCGGGGGTGGAAGAAAGTTTTTTGCGCGCCGTCGGCGCGGCGGAGGAGAGTGTGATCGTCGCTACCCCGCACCTTGCCAGCGTGCGGGACGGTTACAAGACGGGCAGGATCTTGTCTTCGATGGGGTTTTCGACCCAAGGTCTCATCATCAACAGGATCCGGGGGGACTTCGTCCTCGATTCCGCCATGCTGGACGCGGGCGACATCTCGGGCGCGGTAAAACTCCCCCTGTACGGCGTAGTCCCGGAGGACGACTATCTCAACGTCAAAAATTTGTGCGACTTCTCCGACAAAAAGTCCGCTTCCGCTTACAGCTTCACGCTCATCGCCGACTACATAAACGGCACCGACAAAAAGCTATATGACTATCTCTCACCCTACCGCGGGCTATCCGGACTCTTCCGCCGGAGGATAAAATGAACAAAAACGGCGACGTCAAGCGGCTCAAACGCCTGCTCTATAACGACTATTTTCATATCCCGAACGGTGCTTTTGAGGTCCTTAAACGGGATATTACATCGGTCTTATCCGCCTACTTCGATCTGTCGGAAGACGGGGTAATTCTTACGGTGGACGTCGACGACGACGGGGACTTTCATATCGTTCTGTCCGCTCGCGCCACCGCGGTGAAAGAACTGAAGATACTTTGACGGATAAAAAGCGGCTCCCTCGAAACGATCGAGGGAGCCGCTTATATTCGTTTGTTTTTTGTCGTCGGGCGATCGGGTTATTTCTTTTTACGGAACTCTTTCAATCCCGCGATGCAGCCGCCGTCGACAAGCACGTCTACGGCGTTCAGGTACTCGTTCCGTTCGTCGGCGACGGTGGCGATGGCATAGCCCAGTCCCTCCGGCGTACCCATTCTCTTTTCGCAAGTGGTGTTGATCTGGTCGGCGGCCGCACCCGATTCGGTTTCGGCTTTTCCCATGCCCGTGGCGATGAGTCCGGGGGAGAGGGAGACGACCCTGATGCCCTTTTCGCCGAATTCGAAGGCGGATTTCTTGGCGTACCAAGTGACGAAGTTTTTGGAGATGGAGTATGCAAGACCCGCATATTGGTAGGCGTCCTTTTTCGCCAGACCCGCGCGCTTCATCATCTTTTTCATAAAGAGCTCTTCGTCGGTGTCGGCGAGAGGATACGATTTGGTCGGGAGCAGAAAAGCGGACAGTTGATACGCCGCCATAGACGCGATATCGACGATGACGGAGCCTTTTCCCATCACTTTAGAGAATTCCTGATTGATGTACACGGTGCCCAGAGCGTTGACTTTGTAGATGGTCTCCGGGTCCGCCATCGTGGGAGAGAGCCCCGCCGAGTTGATGACGGTAGTGACCTGTCCGATAGAGGAGGCGAATTCCACCAGACCTTTCACGCTGTCCCTTTTAGAGGTGTCGCAGGACTTCGCATAAGCAGTAATACCCAGTTCTTTAAGCGCGTTCACCGCGTTTTCGAGTTTCTTTTCCGTCCTGCCGGAGAGGACGATGATACGATCTTTGCCGAGGATCTTCGCAGCTACCAGCCCCATGCCGGAGCCGCCGCCGGTGATCACACATACTTTTTCTGCCATAATGATACTCCTTTTATGAAGATTGTGCGGGAATACTCCCGTGTCTATTATACCGATATCGGGATCGACTTGCAAGGAATGTCCCAAAGTTTTTTTGTAAGTCTACTTGCCTTCTAAAAAGATTCTTTCGGTCCGTCTTATCTCTTGTATTGGGAAAACTCCGGCATAAAATCGAAGGTGGCGAAGTAGTCCGCCGGAGTCTCGGCGCGGCGGATCCGTTCAAAAGTCCCGTCCGGGTGGAGGAGGACCTCGGCGCTACGAAGTTTTCCATTGTAATTATACCCCATCGAAAAGCCGTGCGCTCCCGCGTCGTGGATGACCAACAGATCTCCGATCTCGATCTCGGGCAAGGGACGATCCACAGCGAACTTGTCGCTGTTTTCGCACAAGGACCCCACGACGTCGTAGGTGTGGTCGCAAGGGGCGTTTTCCTTGCCGAGGACGGTGATGTGATGATAGGCGCCGTAGATCGCCGGGCGCATCAGATGAGCGGCGCAGGCGTCCACCCCGACGTATTCCTTGTGGGTGTGTTTGAAGTGTATGGCGCGGGTGAGGAGTACACCGTACGGTCCCATCATATACCGACCGAGTTCGGTGAAGATCTTCACGCCGCAAATGCCGTGATCGAGGAGTTCTTTTTCATAGGCTTTGCGCACGCCTTCGGCGATGATATGCACGTCGTTTTTTTCTTGGTCCGGTCTGTATGGGATCCCGATCCCACCGGAAAGGTTAACGAAAACAAACTTTGCGCCCGTCTCCTCGGTGAGTTCTCGCACGGTCTTGAAGAGGATGCGGGCGAGCTCGGGGTAGTAGTCGTTGCCGAGGGTGTTGCTGGCAAGAAAAGCGTGTATGCCGAACTCTTCCACCCCTTCGGCAATAAGACGTTTGACCGCCTCGGACATCTGCGGACGGGTCAGTCCGTACTTGGCGTCGGCAGGGTTGCCCATAATGCGGTTCCCGATCGTAAAGTCCCCGCCGGGATTATAGCGTAGGCAGATCTTTTTGGGAATGCCCGCGTGCTTTTTCAGATAGTCTATGTGGGTTATATCGTCGAGGTTGATGATGGCGCCCAGTTTTTTAGCGAGGACGAACTCTTCCGCCGCGGTCTCGTTGCTGGAGAACATGATCTCGTCTCCGCAAAAACCGCACGCGTCCGCCATCAGAAGTTCGGTCAAACTGGAGCAGTCCACGCCGCAGCCGTGCTTTTGCAGGATCTTCAGGATGGTGGGGTTTGGCGTGGCTTTGACGGCGAAGTATTCCTTGTAGCCGTCGTTCCAGGAAAAGGCGTCGTACAGGTCGTCGGCGTTGTCGCAGAACCCTTTTTCGTCATAGACGTGTAGGGGCGTGGGATAGACCGAAGCGATTTCTTCGGCTTTTGCTTTGGTCAAAAAGGTCTTTTTCATACGGTCCTCGAGAAGTTTTTATCTAAAAATCATTATAGGCGCGATCGACTCCCGAAGTCAACTTTTTTACCCTTGGTTGCGAGCGCATTATACTTTACAAAAAATTTTTTTTCTTATATAATTATCCTGTTATTTTATTTTTTCGATGAGGGGAAGACAAGGGTAAATATGAACTTAAAAAAGATCGAGGCGTACGGTTTTAAGTCCTTTGCGGACAAACTGACGCTCAACTTCAATTCCGGCGTGACCTGTATCGTCGGACCGAACGGTTGCGGCAAGTCGAATGTCAGCGACGCCATCCGTTGGGTCCTCGGCGAGCAGAGCCCGAAGAATTTGCGCGGGAAGTCGATGCAGGAAGTCATCTTCAACGGCACCGCCAATCGAAAGGCGATGGGGTATTGCGAGGTCAGTCTGTATTTCGACAATACGGCGCGGACGTACGCGTTGGACGCAGATGAAGTCATCATCAAAAGAAAACTCTTCCGAAGCGGAGATTCCGAATATTATATCAACAACGATCCCTGCCGCCTAAGGGATATTCTGGACCTCTTCCGCGACACCGGCATCGGCAAGGACGGCTACTCGGTCGTGGGTCAGGGCAAAATAGATTCCTTCCTTTCGGCGCGTCCCGAGGACAGACGACAGATATTCGAGGAGGCGGCGGGCATCAGTAAGTTCCGCGCCAAACGGACCGAGAGCCAAAGAAAACTCGACCGCACCGCCGACAGTCTCTTGCGTATCCGGGACAAATTGGACGTGTACGAAGAGCGTATGCGCCCGCTCCAAAAGCAAGCCGACGAGGCGTTAAAAGCGCGCGAACTGAAGGACAGACTTCGCGCCGACGACATCAACCACCTCATTTATCTCTCCGAGCACAACGCCGAAGAGCTGGGCGCCGTCACCGAAAAATTGGCTAAGATCACCAAAAATCTCGACTCTGCCGAAAAAGAGAGCATTTTGCTCGAGCAGAGGTATCACGACGCCACCGAAGAGTTGACCGGGATCGACGGGACCTACAAGTCCCTTACCGAGCAGAAACTGGACCTGACCGTAGCACTCAGTAAAAAGGCGGGGCAGAACGATCTCAAGGTGCAAAAATTGGAGCAGGTCCGCGCCGAAGCCAACCGTCTGGAGGGAGAGCGCGCGGAAAAAAGCGCCGCCGTCCAAACGTACGCCAGCGCCAACGAGCAGTACAAGAAAGAGCAAGTCGAGACAATGGCGGAGCTTGTCAAAGAAAAGGCAAACGAAGAAGAAGTGACCGCTCGCTGCGCCGAACTGGAGACCGCGCTCAACGCAAAGCGCAAGGAGATCGAGGTCACCAACGACCTCTTATGGCGTTCCGCCGACGACTGGGGCAAGATCAGCGGGGGCGTCAGCAAGTTGACCACCGAGATATCCCTTTTGGAAGAGAGCGTGGGAAAAAACGAGACCGAGATATCCGTCCGCAAGGAGGAGTTAAAAAAGATCGACAAGTCCTTGACCGATCTCAACAAGGCGATCGAAGAAAAGACCCTCGACCGGGACGAAAAGCGAACGATCAAAAAACGCGGGCAAGAGCTGTACGCCGAAAAGATGAACGCTTTTGACGACAGTCAGGACAAGTACGCCGAGATGCGCGACACCGTCGCCAAGCTCACCAGCAAGGTGGAATATCTCGAGGCGAATAAAAACAGCTATAACGCTTACGGCGCGGCGGTCCGGACTCTTATGAGCGCGGACGAGTACGTCAAAGGCAAGATCCTCGGCGTCGTCGGGTCCGTACTTACTACGCCGACGCAGTTTGCCACCGCCATAGAGGTCGCGCTGGGCGGCAATATCAACAACATGATCACGGCGGACCAGACCGATACCAGCTTTTTGATCGACTACCTCAACAAGCAACGCGGTGGCAGAGGGACCTTTATGCCCTTGACTATGATGCGCCCCAAGGCGATCGAGGACCAGTATTTGGACGCGTTGGACGAAGAGGGCGTCTACGGGGTGGCGGCGGACCTTGTCAAGTATGACCGAAGATTCCGTCCGGCGATCGAGACCCTCCTCGGACGCGTGGTCGTCGTAGACACCAAGGACACCGCCGTGGATATGGCGAAGCGCTACAAGAGCGCGTTCAGGATCGTCACGTTGGACGGCGCGCACTACGCCGTGGACGGTACCGTCAGCGGCGGCAGACGGGAGGGGACTGACAGCCATATGCTGGGGATGGAAGCGGCTCTTGCCGAAGCTAAGCGCACCCTGTCTTCCGACAAGAAGATCATGGACGTCCTCCGCGCCGACGTGGAGGAATACCGCACCGCCCTAAAGAAGATCGAGGACGAAGAAAAGATCCTCGACGGCATCATTGCAAAACTGGAAAAAGAGTTGGGCGTTTTTGAAGAAAAACGCATCAATGCGGAGTCCGAAAAGGTTCGTTTGGAATCCGAGATCAAAGATCTTACGCAGAGCGTCTCCGACGCCAAGTTGAATATCGCCGCCAAAAAGACCCTTCTGCAAGCCGAGAGCGACAAGTTCGATTCCACGTCCGGCGCCAAGGAGGACGCGAGCGGACTCTTAAACAAGCTCGCCGAAGAGGTCGCCGCCATACAAAAGGAATATGACAAAGCCAACAGTGAAAAAGTGGCGACCGTCGTCACCATAAGACGACTGGAAGGGACGGTGGACGACTATGTCAAGACCGTCGCCGTCAATGAAAAGACCATCGATCGACTGAACGGCGAAATAGACGCCTCCGGCGTGCGGCTGAAACTTCTTGCCGCCGAAGAAAAGGACATCGTCGAAGAGCTGGAGCGGCTGTCCAAAGAACTCGCCGACAATGACGAGATCGTCCGCTTGCAGGAGCAGATCGACAGTCTGGACAATCGCAAGATAGAACTCAATAAGGAACAAGAGGAGATCCGTCGCGCCGAATTGAGGAACGGGGAAGAAGTCTCCACCCTGACTGCCGCCAAGGCGCGCGCAGAGGCTGCGCTGGAGCGCATAGAAGACGAGATGCGTCAGGCGGGAGAGCGGGTCAAAGAGGACTACGGGCTCGACTATGAGGGCGCGCTCATCTACAAGCGAGAGGGGTACGACGACGAAAAAGGCGTCGCCGAAGCCAAGATCCTTCGGAAAGAACTCGCCAAGATGGGCGATATCAACGAGAAAGCGGTGGACGACCTTGCCGAACTCAATTCCGAGTATTCCGCACTGAAGATCCACTTTGACGACATCACCGAAGCCAAAGCGTCTTTGGAGGAGACCATCCGCGATCTGACCGCGACGATGGAGAAGCAGTTCTCCGAGAGCTTCGAGCAGATAAAAGTCAACTTCGCCGAAGTCTTCCGAGAGCTGTTTGACGGCGGGCGCGGCATGCTGGATCTCGATATCGAGCGCGGTATGAGCGTGTTGGACGCGGGCATCGTCATCGCGGCGGAGCCACCGGGAAAGAGATTGACCAATATCGACCTGTTGAGCGGCGGGGAGAGGGCAATGACGGCGATCGCCATCATCTTTGCCATCATCAAACTTCACCCGATGCCCTTCTGCGTGTTGGACGAAGTGGACGCGCCTTTGGACGACGCTAACGCGGACACCTACGCCAAGTATCTGAAGAAGTTCTCCAAAGATACGCAGTTCATCATCGTCTCACACAGGAAGCCGACGATGGAACTCGCCGACGACCTCTACGGCATCACCATGCAGGAAAAGGGCGTGAGCAAGTTCTTCACCGTCAAATTGTCCGACGCATTGAAGATGGCGAAATAATTATTCGTTTGTAAAAAAGCAAGCATCGTACCGCCACACGGCGGAAAGGAGTAAAAAATGGGTTTCTTTTCCAAAATCAAAGAGGGTCTGAAAAAGACCAAAGACAACCTCTCGAAGAAGATCTTCGAAGCGTTCAAAGCGAAGGAATTGGACGATGATTTTTACGATGAGCTGGAGGTCGCCCTTATCTCGTCGGATATGGGCGTGGTCGCTACCGAACAGATCATAGAGGACCTCAAAGAGTCCGTTTTTCGCAAAAAGATCACCTCGCCCGAACAGGCGAAGGGAGAATTGAAGCGGATCCTCGTGGAGAGCATCGACTTCGAGGTCCCGGAGTACGAATATCCTTTGGTTCTGTTGATCGCGGGCATCAACGGCGTAGGCAAGACCACCGCCGTCGGCAAACTCGCCAACTATTTCAAGAGCGTCGGCAAGTCGGTCGTCATCGCAGCGGCGGATACCTTCCGCGCCGCGGCAAGCGAGCAGTTGGAGATCTGGGCGGAACGCGCGGGAGTGCGCATCGTCAAGCATTCCGAGGGGAGCGATCCCGCGGCTGTCGTCTTCGACGCTCTTGCCAGCGCCAAGGCGAAAGGGACCGACGTCGTTTTGGTAGACACCGCCGGCAGATTGCACAATAAAAAGAATCTGATGGCGGAGTTGCAGAAGATCAATCGCGTCGTCGAGAGAGAAATGCCCGGTTGCGACCATAGGAATTATATCGTTCTGGACGCCACCACGGGACAGAACGCCGTCAATCAGGTCGAGATCTTCGACGAGGCGATCGACGTGGACGGGATCATCCTGACCAAACTGGACGGCACGGCAAAAGGCGGCGTCGTCATGGCGATCTCCGCCGAGTACGAAATGCCCGTCGTCTACGTCGGCGTGGGAGAAAAAATCGATGATCTTCTGCCTTTCAATGCCGAAGAGTTCGTCGAAGCCATCGTGGGCTGATCGATCCGATAGACTTTTGATAAAAAAGCTCGCTTTTATGCGAGCTTTTTTCATTGTTTTGAAGTTTGCAATAGTATTAAAGACGGAAGACCGTTCCGTCAAACGAGACGTCTCGGCGGTCGCCACATAGAAAATGCGCCGTCTTTTTTCCGCACTTTAACGTATGGCTTATTCTTCCTCGAAATCTATGTGTATAGTACCGCCGGAGACGGAGACGTTCAAGACCTTATCGCCGGTGTCGCGGTCGGAAAGGTTGCTCCTGCCCGATTCCACCGTGACGTCGGTCAGAAAGTCTTCCTTCTTGCCGCGGAGCTTCGCTTTGATATTTCCGCGAGTGCTTTTGAGCGTGATCTCGTCGGCGTCAATGACGGAACTTCTGTAATAGATCTGTCCGTTGTCCGCGGAGGCAGAGAATTGCCTTGCGGTCACGTTCCCGTTTATGGAGACACTTCCGTTCGTTGCGCTGGCGGTGACTTGGTCCGCCGACGCTTCGCCGAAGTTGATCCCGCCGCTCATGGACGTCAGAGACAATACGTCGCAAGTGATTTTGGATTTTTCGGTATACAAACTCCCCTTTTTGGTATTCAATACTACCGTGTCCATATGGTGAGAACCGTCTACGCGGATATTCCCTTCGTCGATGTAGACCTCTATGTCAAAGGTTCGATCGGTGGGGAAATAGATGGTGATCTGCGGGTTCGTTACGTCGAGCAAAAAGGGTCTCCCGTCGGAGTATTCCCGTTCGGTCAGGACCAGCGCGGAGCCTTCGTTGTGTATCTCGACGTCGTTCAGCAAGTCGCCTTCGCGACTCTTTCTGCGGGTGTATTTGACCGAAAGCGGTTGACCCGGCTTCGCTTCGTACAGATATACGTTCGCAACGTGCGCGCTCAGAGAGAGTTCGGTCGTCGTTTCGGTCTCGACGTAGGTCTTTTCTTCGACGTTGACGTACGAGAAAGAAGTCAGATTGAATCCTGTCGTCGCAAAGGCTATCGTGAAAACGACTACGCCGACAAGAAGAACGACCGCTCCGGCGATGAGCGTAGAATTGAGTATTTTTCGCAGTTTCATCGTATTACCTCCCATTGACGTAGCGGAAAAGCCGCAGAGAAAAGGCGGCGGAATATCTTGTCAGAAGCAGAAATGCGGAAAAGACGATCAGTCCCAGACCGCAGACGGTGAGTCCCACGCCGATCTGGACGAAGACGCCGCTTGCGCCCGTGCGCCCGGCAAAAAAAGGCGCCGTCACGGCATAGGCGAGCCCGGCGAAAGACGCCAGTCCGCCCGCGAGAGTCGCCAGACAAAAGGCGAGCAGTAGGATCGCCGCGACAGTCGTCGTCGGGACGGTGATCAGAGCCGTAAAGATCGGCGCTTTTTCACGACGCGTGGGACGAGCGACTCCGGAGACGTTCTCTTTGTCACTGTGTTCGGAATTCATATTTTACCTCCGTTTTGGATGTATTCGGTTATTTTTTGAAAGGTCGCCGCCGTTTCGGAAAAACGCTCCAGTCGAGCGACGCCTTCGGGCGTGATGGCATAGTACTTCCTGACCCTGCCGGAAAAGACCTCTACCCGAGAGGAGACCTCTCCGCGCGCTTCCAGTCGTCGGAGCACAGGGTAGAGGGTGGACTCGGACAAAACGATGCACGGAAAAAGTTCGGATACGATTTTGTACCCGTACGACTCGCCCTTTTTCAGCGCGGCGAGGACGCATACGTCGGTCAATCCTTTCTTCAGTTGAGCGTCCATACTATACAATAAATAATATATTACAATACATAGCATTCTGTCAAGCATTATTGTTGGGATTTCTCGCGCGCACGCGCGTACGTGTATGCGTATTTATATAGATAGACGCTTCAAAGTCATCTGCAAGGCTTGGATTATCAAGTGCATTTGTGGTCGGAGAAAAAACCGCCCACAATATGTTGGGGAGGCAAAAGACAGGATCGTGAGAAAAAAATTTTTTTGAAAAAAATGTAAAAAAACGTTTGACTATTTTTTCGACTTGTATTATTATAATGGGGCTGTCAGCGAAAAGGACAGCAAAACGTACCTTAACAACGGAATGGAAAGGAAAGAACGAAGATAAACCGAGTTAATTTTTTTGAGAAAATAAAAAAGTAACTTTGATGATCTTTTACGAAAAGAGAAGTCAGAAAGAAGTTATGAAGTCAAGATTGAACTTAAGAGTTTGATCCTGGCTCAGGACGAACGCTGGCGGC